>JAFRIW010000011.1 GCA_017432565.1 Lachnospiraceae bacterium | reverse complement strand
ATAAATTCTTCTTTAGTGAATCCTGGACCACCAACAAGAACTCCTCTTAAATTTTCTTTTAAAGGTAAAAATGATTCATTAACATATTTTCCTGCTCTTTTTTTGAATTCGTGAGCTGCTAAATCAATAACACGGTCAAATCTTCTTTGAGATTGTCCACCTGCTTTATGTTTTCCTGGAACTCCACTTTCTATACTTTTTAATATATCAATTCTTTTACCTCTAAGAGTAGCTATTGTTGCTCCACCCCTATCCATAGCTACATTGCGTGCAATGAGTCGCCGTACCTGTCCCCCTGACTCTCTTGTCCGATTATTACAGAGTTTTCAGAATGTCGCGCAGGGCTGTGCTTGCGATGGTGTAAATTTCCTCCCCGGTGTAAGGGCGGGGTGTGTCCTCGGTTTTGCCCGATTCAAGAGCGCCGAAGCCGGTGAAGCTCTGCAGGTGCGGCTCAAGGGAAAGGAAGCCCGCATAGCCGCTTTCTTTCAGCTTTTTCAGAATCTCGGCCACATGGCCGTCGCCGTGTCCGGCCGGGACCACCTGGCCGCTTTCCGCCAGCGCGTCCTTAATGTGGATGTAGTCGACATAGGACTTCAGCAGATCCCAGGCTTCCAGTGTATCCTGTCCGCACTGCACGAAGTTGGCAAAATCGAACACGGCCCGGTAGTGTTCCCCGCTGAATTCCTTCAGCAGATCCAGGCAGCGAGGCGCGATATCCCCGTAAATGCCCTTCTCATTCTCATGAAGAAGAATGACATCGTCTGCCACGGCGATGTCGCGCATTTTTCCGGTGCGGTCCATGACTTCCCCGCGGTACAGAGCGGGATCCTGCCCCTCCGGCATGTAATAACTGAACATCCGGATGTTCGGCGTCTCCAGGATGTGGGCAATCTCCGCGGTGTGCTTTAAGAGCTCCAGATCCGGCTCCACAGAGTCCGTGATCTGAATTTTGCCGATCGGAGAGCCGACGGAGGAAATTTTCATGCCGGCGTCATCCAGCTGCTTCTTAATCTCGCGGACTTCCGGAATTGTGTGGAAAACAAGGCCTTTTCCGCCGACGCCCCGCATTTCGATATAATGAATATCCAGCTTCCTGCTGACTTCGATCTGCGTTTCCAGCTCCGGGGCAATCTCATCCGCAAAACCCGTAATCGTGATTTCGTTCCACATACTTGCAGTCCTTTCTGTGATGTGTCCTGAAGACCTCTTCATAATGTATGCACATTATGAATTATAGCTTCCGCTGGTATCGAACGTGACGGCAGCAGTGTTCTTGGCGGCGGAGGTCTCACAGCGCTTGTCGAGTTCGTCGAGGAACAGGTCCTCGTCAAACGGAATTTCCACGGTCTGGTTCAGCCAGCTGGAGAGATGCATGGCGTTGGAGAGGGTGAGGCCGCGAATGCCTTCCGCGCCTTCCGCGACCAGCGGGGTTCCGTCCAGAATCCGTCCGACAAAAGCCTTCATGACGCCGACGTGCTGTTCGTTCAGGCCGTCGGTCTCCACTTCTTCGAAGGTGCATTCCGGCTTGTCAAAACCGCCCTTTGCCGTTCTGCAGAAATCGCGCTCACTTTCCTTCAGCTTCCAGAGCAGGAGTTTGTCGTCCTCGCAGACGAGCTTGCCGCGCTCCAGCGTGATTTCAAACCGGTTGGTGCCCGGCGCATCGGCGGTGGAGGTGACAAAGACGCCGGTCGCGCCGTTCGGAAATTCCATGTAGGCCGTGACATCGTCTTCGACTTCAATATTGTGCCATTTGCCGTTGTGGCAGAAAGCACGCACACGTACCGGCAGGCCGCAGATCCACTGCAGAAGGTCCAGATTGTGCGGGCACTGGTTGAGCAGGACGCCGCCGCCCTCGCCGGACCAGGTGGCACGCCAGCTGCCCGAATCATAATAAATCTGCGGACGGTACCAGTTGGTGATGATCCAGTTCACGCGCTTGATCGCACCCAGTTCACCGCTCGTAACCAGCTCATGCATCTTCCGGTAGAGGCAGTTGGTGCGCTGGTTGAACATCATAGCGAAGACGCGGTCGCTGTTCGCGGCGGCTTCGTTCATTTCGCGGACCTGTTTTGTATAGACACCGGCCGGTTTCTCGCACAGCACGTGTTTGCCGTGCTGCAGCGCCGAAATGGTCAGAGCCGGGTGCTGATAGTGCGGAACAGCGATCAGTACCGCATCACAGACATCACTTTCGATCAGGTCCTTCCCGCTCTCAAAAATCGTGGGGAAGGTGTCAAACTGCAGTTTTTCCTTACAGAGGTCCCTGGCGGCTGCGCGGCGTTCCGGCAGCAGGTCCGCGACCGCGGTCAGCGTAAGGCGCGGGACCTTACCGTCCAGAATATTGCGCATATGGCCGGTGCCCATGTTTCCGAGGCCGATAATGCCGATTCGAACCACATCCATGCGTTTAGCTCCTTTCTGGTTACGGACAGGATATGCCACGCCCCCGGGGACGTGGCATATCGGATAAAAGTGTACGTTATACTGTCAAAATATGGAAAATCAGCCTTTGATACCGGAACTCGCGATACCTTCTACCAGCGACTTCTGGAAAATCAGGAAGAGGATGGTAGCGGGAATGATCGACAGGGTCGACATTGCGAGCGTCGCGCCGATATCCGATCCGGAGGACGGATCGTTGAACAGCTTCAGTGCGAGGGAGATCGGCCGCATCTCGGGCTTTGTGACGTACAGCAATGCCGAGAGGTAATCATCCCATCTCCAGATGAAGGAGAAGATCGCGCTGGTGATCAGTGCCGGTGTGATCAGCGGAAGGATAATCCGGAAGAAAATCCCGTAGTAAGAGCAGCCGTCGATCTTGGCCGCCTCATCCAGCTGGCTCGGCACACCACCGATGAAGTTCATGATCAGGTATACGAAGAAGCCCTGGATCGCGAAGAAATACGGCAGGATCATCGGATAGTAGGTTCCGACCCAGTTCAGTCTTCTGAACCACATGTACTGCGGGATCATCAGGATCTGGGGCGGCAGCATCATGGTCGCCAGGACCAGGATGAACAGGAGTCTCTTCAGCTTGAAGTTCAGGCGCTGCAGCGCGTACGCCACGAACGCAGAGGAGATCAGGGTGCCGAAGGTCGACAGAATCGAGATGAAGAACGAGTTTTTGAAGAAGGTCGCAAAGGTATAGCCCATGAAACCTTTCCAGCCCGTTTTGTAGTTCTCCAGTGTCCACGCGGTCGGGATCAGCTGCTTGGCGGTAGGAAGGACCATGTTTGTCGGCTTGAAGGAGCTCAGGATCATCCACAGCAGCGGATAAATCATGATGAAAGCTCCGAACAGGACCAGGACATGATAGACAATAGCTCCGATTGTTCTCTTTTTAGTCATGTCACATGCCCTCCTTACTCTTCATAAACCCACTTGCTGCGGCTCCAGAACAGCAGGGCCGTGACAGTGGAGATGATGACCAGCATGATCCATGCCAGCGCGGAGGCGTAACCCATCTGGCTCTTTCCCATGCTCGGGAAAGCCTTCCGGTAGACGTACAGCGTGTAGAACAGGGTGCTGTCCTTCGGCTGTCCGTCGGTGATCAGCTTACTCTGCGTGAAGGCCAGGAACGAGTTGATCGTCTGCTGGACCAGGTTGAAGAAAACGGTGGGTGTCAGAAGCGGAAGTGTGACCTTCCAGAACTGTTTCCACTTATTGGCGCCGTCCACCATGGCCGCTTCGTAAAGCTCTCTGTTGATCTGCTTCAAAGCGGACAGGAAGATCAGCATGGAGGAACCGAACTGCCAGACCGTCAGGACGATCAGGACCCAGATGGCGCTCTTTTCACTGAACCAGTTGAAGTTGGTCATGCCCGGGAACAGAATGGAAAGAAGTGCGTTGATCGTACCGGTGGGCTCGAACATCCGGCGCCACAGGATCGCAACTGCAACGGAACCGCCGATGATGGAAGGCAGGTAATAAGCTGCGCGGTAAAATCCGGTCAGCTTGGTATCCCTCGCCAGGATCAGGGCGACGATCAGGGCGAAAATGACCTTCAGAGGTGTTCCGACGAATGCGTAGTACACGGTAACACGAAGTGCCTTCCAGAAGGACTTGTCGTGGAAAATGTCGATGTAATTCTTGAATCCGATAAAAGCCGCGGGATTCTGTATGTCGTACTTACAGAATGAAAAGTACAGAGACATGACCATCGGAATGAGCATGAACATCAGAAAGCCGAAGATGAACGGCAAACTGAAGATATATCCAGCAACATGCTCTTCACCAAGGGCCTGTCTCAGAGATTTCTTGTTGTTCATAAAGAAGAGTACCCCCCTCTCTGAAGTCAGCCGGCGGACCGGCTGAATGGTAAACAGCTGGTACCGGGATGGATGATGATCTTCGGGAAAAAAGGAGACTGCCCGCGCGTGTTCCTGCCGACAGTCTCCTTTATTTAAATTACAATGTCAGCTATGAATGGTTGATGTGCTTCTTCAGTGATCAATAGCTGGATGCGATCTGGTTGGCTTCATCAACGAATGCAGCGGCGAGATCCTCAGCGGTCTCACTGCTGGCCGGATCCAGAGCTTCCTCAGTCAGGTGCTGGATAACGTCAGTGTTGACGGTTCCTGCATAGCCCGGAAGAGGCGGGAAGATCGGGGCGGAGTTTTCGCCGACGAAATCAAGATAGTTAACAATGATCGGATAGGAAGCATCGACCTTGGAAACTTCGTCTGCGATCGCAGCAGCAACCTCGGTGTTCGCCGGGATTCCGCGCTCTGCACGAAGCAGGGTGTTCGCTTCGACATCGTTGATCAGGTAGTTCAGGACTGCAACAGCCAGATCAGGATTCTGGGTGTCGGTGGTGATGGAGAAGAACTGGCTCGGCTTCAGGTAGTTCGCCTGAGTCGGGTTGTCTTCCGGCCAGCTGGTGATGCCCAGCTCGATGCCGTCAGCTTCCGCTGCATTCGAGAATGCAAGATACTGGTTGGAGAAGTTGAATGCGCACCAGCTTCTGACACTCGGATCAGAACCGAATACCAGCGGGCTCTGCGGGATGGTCGCCATATCAACGCTCGCGCACTTCTCAGTGGAGAACAGCCAGCCTTCCTCGACGCCGGTCTTCAGACGAGTGTAGTACTCAGTCATTTCTTCCGGAGTAACGGTGACGCCGTCAGCCTCGAACAGAGCCTCGTGGCCCTTGCCGCGTGCGAAGTAGGTGATCGGGTTCTCGGAGTTCATGTTGTGCCACAGAACGCCGACGCCGGACTTCTCATAGATCTCTCTGGAGATGTCTACGAACTGATCCCAGGTCATGTTGTCCGGAACTTCGATTCCGAGCTCATCGGTCAGAGTCTTGTTGTAGGACAGGCCCGGAGCGTTCATGCCTGCGCAGACCGCGTAGATGTGGCCGTCGCTTGCGGAAACACCGGTGTCGATGATGCTCTGAGGAAGCTTGGACAGATCCAGAGCGCCGCTCTCGACATAAGGGGTCAGATCCAGAAGATCTCCTGCCTCAACCCACTGCTCGAAGTAAGCATAGTCCTGCTGCATCAGATCCGGAAGAGTATCACTGGAAGAGAAGCTGGTCATCTGTGCCCAGTAGTCGTTCCAGGCCTGTGCGTTCGGGTTGAAAGTAACGTTCGGATACATCTCGGTGAAGTGATCGAGTGCAGCGATGGTCACTTCGTCACGTACCTGGTTGCCCCACCAGCCGAAGCCGACCTTGACTTCGCCGGCGCTGGCAGGATCATACGGACCGGCCGCTGCTGCCTCAGCAACCTCAGCAGCCTGCTCCTGTGCCTGTTCAGCAACAGCTTCGACCTGCTCTTCAGCCTTCTCCTCAGCAGCCGGAGCCGGAGCGGAGCCGCCGCAAGCTGCAAGGGTCATAGCCATCGCAGATGCGAGCACTACAGCAATAACTTTTTTCTTCATACTTTTCTTCCTCCTTAAGAAAAAATACAAATGCATATTAGATAATATACATTTTTTACCAATAAAAAGCAATGATTTCGGTCAGATTTATCGTGCAGAATGGATATGAATGCGCTTACACTTTTACGGAGTTTTGCCAATTCTGCACAAAACATGCCGGAATCCCGTACGAAAACCTTTAAGAAACCTGCAGCGCTTCCACCAGTGCAAGAATCGTGAGGGACTGCCCGTAAGCCATCGGAGCGATGGCAATATTCTTATAATGTTCGGCGTTCATTCCCATGGCTGTCCCGGCGGAAACATTCAGGACGGTTCCGTCCTCATCGATCTGCTTCAGAATTCCGTCGACAGCTCTTTCTGCGCAGGGAAGGAAGGACTTATCCAGAAGGCCTGTGCGGATTCCCTGAAGGATACCTGCCGCGATGGCAGCAGAGCCGGAGGTTTCCTCATATGTATCCGGATCATTCAGAATCGTGTGCCATAATCCGCTCTGAGCCTGCAGCTGCGAGAGTGCGCGGACCTGTGCCCGGTAAGCATCCGTGATGATTTTCCGGACTGCAGGAGCAAGTGTATCGCCGCACTGTTCGATGAATTCCGGAATGACCAGCGTAAACCAGCTGTCTCCGCGGCACCAGAAGATACCTCCGAAGTGATTTCTGCCGTTGAAAGTCCAGCCGTGATAGAACAGACCGGTCTGCGGATCACACAGATATCTGATATGCATCAGTACCTGATGAATGCTTTCATCAACCCAGTCCTCGCGGCCGTATTTCTGCCCCATCCGGTTCAGAAACAGGACAGCCATGAACAGTGTGTCCACCCAGAGCTGCTGGTCGTTCAGAATCAGAGATTTGCCGTCCCCGCTGCCGGATGTGACGTGCTGGAAGCCCCCCTCTTCTGTTTTGGGAAGATCGTGGATCAGCCAGTTGGCCCAGGAAATAGCCAGTTTGCGGAATTCCGGATGTTCATCCACAAAATCGACCATTGTCAGGAGCGGGGCAGTCGTATTGATATTGCGAAGCGGCAGCGAACCGCCTACATGCGAAACATACCAGCTCTCAAGAAAAGCCCGGTATTCCTCATTCTGTTCATAGGCCAGGAACTTGTGCAGGCCGAAAAGCCCGACGCCCTGGGGCCAGTCCCAGATGTCGATGCCGCTGTCTCTGCGGTTCAGTTCGGCCAGCAGCGGATTGCTGCTCTCCAGCTCTTTGGACTGAATGTTTTCTCCGAGATGGATCAGCTTATCGATGATCAGATTCAGTTTGCTTCGGATTTCAGATTCTCTTTCCGTCAACTGCATAGTTTTCACCTCTCACCATGAAACCACAGCCTGCTATGACATTTTACTAAACGAAAATCCCGGCGCGCTATCTATAATGTAAACAATTTTGGATTGATCAGATGCATTTATTTTGGTTTTTCCGGATCTTAACGATTTCAATATATAGTGGTACATAGTACAAAACTTCCTGATTAAGGCAGAATAACGCCAAATCAGGTATGCAGTAATTTTGGATATATGATAAGATGAATTCGGCAGAAATTTTGGCTGAAAAAGTATTTCGGGAAGGATATTTCCATGGCAGAAAACAGCACAGCCGCAAGAAAATCCCTTTCACAGACTTCCAATCTGGACAGACGTGTTTATGCGCTCCTCGAAGACACGGAGGGAAGGGTGCAGATTGAAGCACATGCTTTCCTCGCCGGTCATTTCCGTTTCAACTGGAATAATGCGCTGGAGCTGGTGATGGTTTTGAAGGGTCATATGCGGCTCTGTACCGAGGACGGCGTCTTCGAACTGAGGGAGACGGATTTTGCCCTGATCAATATCAATAAGGGACACGCGGGACTGCAGGAAGAATTCGGGACGATCGTCCTGACAGTGCTGCTGTCGCCGGATTACCTCCGGCGCCTGTGCGGGTTCATTCCCTGTTTCGGCAGATGCTCCTGCATCAGAAGATCCCCTGACGAAAAAGAGATCCCGGAAGAGGCACTTGTAAAAATCCGCCGGGATCTGGCTTCATTGTTCCGGGATCTTTCTCAGGACCGGCCGGATAATGTTACACGTCTGATGACACATGCGCATGTGTGCCGGATGCTGGGGCTTCTGCTGCGCTGGTTTGAGCCGTCAGAGCAGAATGCAGAGGAGAACATGCTGACAGCGGAGCAGAAGAAGCGCAGCAGACTGATGATCCGCTACATCGATCAGCAGTTCCGCAACGACCTGAAGCTGACGGAGATGGCAGATGTCTTTAAAATGAATGCATCCTATCTCTCTGATTATTTCCGGCGCTGCATGGGCATGAGTTTCCACGAATATCTCACCAGGAAGCGGCTGCAGTACGCAGTCCTCATGCTGAACAATACGGAGAACACCGTGCTGGAGATCGCACTGGATGCGGGCTTTCCGAACAGCCGGAGCTTTCAGGCTGCCTTCCGCAGATACCTCGGAATGTCGGCCGGGGAGTACCGGAAAGAAATCTCCCGGAGGGGGCGCATCAACCTTGGCAGCTCATCAGTGCTGCCGGCAGATGACCCGGACTTCCGGGAGATCATCGATTCACTTTATGACAGGGGCTGACGGACACAGCGCGTCATGACAGGGCCGTCAGAGCGCCGTTACATTCCCAGCAGATCAAACTCTCTGAAGGAAACGGTCAGGCGGATATCCTTCTTCGGATTGGGATAACGGATGACGGCCGCCCGTCCTGTCTCACTGTAATACCAGCCGCATGCGGCCGCTTCAAATTTTGCCCGGTCCAGGAAACGGGGCAGTATCTCGTCGCCGAGCTTCACGAAGAGCGGGCTCTTTTCCTTGCGGATCATGGTGACTTCCACCGTCTCCACGGCGTCGTCATAGCTGCCCTCACTCTCAAAATCCAGAAGGACGGTCTCGCCGCCGGTCATGCGGATCCGGGTTTTTCTGTAAGCGCCTTCTTCAAAGGCGTTGGTGATGCCGTCATCATTATAATGAACGTATTCGGTCACCGCATCGGGATCGTCGGAAGGTGCGGTCAGAAGCTTTAAGCCGGTGACGCGGTCCTTCTCCATGCTGTACAGCTGGTTGGCCGCTTCCGGTATGATGCCGCCCTCGCGGATAAAGCGCGGGATGGAGTCGATCGTGACAGGAATTTCGATGGTCTGACCGCCTTCATAGCGGGCGTAGTTGTTCTCCAGATCGTACCAGACAGCGCCCTTCGGCAGATAAACGCTCCTTGTCTGTGCGCCTTTTTCCAGGACGTTGGCGACCAGCAGATCCCGTCCGATCAGGAACAGATCATCGATCTCATAAACCTGCGGATCCTGCTGGAATTCGTAGACGAGAGGACGCATGATCGGCGCGCCGGTCTGATGTGCCTGATACTCCAGTGAGTACAGGTGCGGCAGCATGCGGTAGCGGAGCAAAATCGCGCTGCGGATCTTTTCTGTCGAACCGCTGTACATCCAGGGCTCCGTGACAGTGTTGTCACTGTTGGAGGAGTGGATGGAGAAACGCGGCTGGAAGATGCCGTGCTGGACCCAGCGCACGAACAGTTCTTCTTCGGGTGCGGGCCCGGCAAAACCGCCGATATCCGCGCCTTCGTTCGGCTGACCGGAGAGGCCCATGCCCAGGATGGTCGGCAGATTATGCCGCAGGGAGCGCCAGCTGGTGTAATTGTCGCCAACCCAGTTCTGCGCGTATTTCTGGATGCCGGAGCTGCCGCTGCGGCAGACCACATACGGTCTGGCACCGGAATATTCGCGGACCGCCTCGCAGGCGAGCCGGCTCATGATGGTGCACATGACGGGCTTGAGTGCGCCGATGGTGCCGCCTGCGCCGTCGTAATCGACAAGCGCCTCATGGTCCAGCAGACTGTCGTATTCACAGTTGTCGTCCCAGATGGAATTGGTACCGACCGCAATGACAGCTTTTGTCAGATATTCCTTCCAGGCTGCTCTCGCCCCGGGCTTTGTGTAATCCCAGAACGCGCCCGGGCCGCCCCACCAGGCGTCGATCGCAGGCTGCGACGGGTCTTTGCTGTCACGGACGAAGACACCTTTTGCCTCAAATTCATCATAGAGCGGATGCGCGACAAGCACGCCGGGTTTGACGTTGGGCACGTTCTGCGCGCCGCGCTCGTTCATCGCGGCAAAGAAGCCCTCCGGATCCGGGAAACGGTCGTGGTTCCACATGAAGATGCAGCGCAGATTTCCCTGTGAGGTGTAGCCGGAAGACAGGTGGAAGCCGTCGATGGGGAAGCCTTTTGCGCGGACGTTGTCGATGAACTCCAGAAGCGCTTTGTCGCTGTCATGCTCGAGCTCGGAATAATACATGGAAGAACCCTGGTAGCCGAGCGCCCGCTTGGGCAGAAGGGCCGGCCGGCCGGTCAGCATGGTGTAATCATCCACGATCTGTGCAATCGACGGACCCGTCAGAAGGAACAGGTCGATCGGACCGCCGTCTGCCTGCCAGTAGCTGTAGCGCGGCCAGTAGTTGCTCTTTTCCCGGCCGAGATTGAAGACGGATTCATAAAAGTTATTGTAGAAGAGACCGATGGCATGTCCGGTGCTGCGGCGCAGTCTTATATAGAACGGAATGTGCTTGTAGAGTGTGTCGCACTTTTCCGGATCATAGCCCCAGGAATCCGTGGCGCGCTCACGGATAAATTCCTTATTCTTGTCGAGCGGGCCGTCCTTCTCGCCGAAGCCGTAGAAGCAGTCATCCTCCTCCATGCGGCTGTAGTGGGTGATGCGGTGATTCGCATCACGGATAAACGGATTGCCGGGCAGCGCACTGTAAAGCTCCTCGCCGTCCTGATTATAAAGCCGCAGGGAGAGCGGAGCGCGGTCGATGACCAGCGTGAGCGCATCGGTTTTTAAGGAGACCTGGGATTCTGTCTCGGAAAGCGCCGCTGCGAGCGGCTCGACACGGACCCGCTCGCCTTCAAACAGCGGATCCAGCCGGTCCTTCCAGGCCGTAGTCATCAGAACATAAGAGGCGTCGTCGACTTTGTCGCCGGGGAAGGTGACACAGAGCCGGACAATCCGGTCCGTCATGAAATAAATCCGCAGATCGGCGTTGTCCAGATGCGCGGTATAGCCGCCTTCCATGGGCTCGACGGAAACCAGTTTTCTGCAAATATCCATAAAGTACCCCCTTACTGTAATGTCAGAAGCTGATTCTCAGAAAGATTTCGTGTGTTCAGTTCACCGCCATGGGCAGCATCCAGTCCAGAATCCGGCGGATGTCCAGATCCCAGAAATCCCAGTTGTGCATGTGGTCCGGCACTTCGTGATACTCAATCTGCGCGCCGAGGGCGGTAAAGCGCTGATACGCCGCGCGGTTGATCTCGAACAGGAAGTCCTGGTCGCCGCAGGACTGGTAAAGTTCGGGAACGAGCCCTTCTGCTTTGTCCTTTTCATAAAGAGCAAAGAGGTCGCGGTCGCTGCCCGCAAGATGATCCACGACATCTCCGAAAGACTGCCGCCAGTCGAAAGGACTGTCGACGGTGCCGGATTTTGCCGCCTCATACAGCGCGGCGATATCCAGCGCGCCGGACATGGAGGCTGCCTTGCAGTAGAGGTCGGGTCTGGAGAGCGCCAGGAAATATGCGCCGTATCCGCCCATGGAAAAGCCCGCGATGTACGTGTCTTCTCTGCGCTTTGACGCCGGGAAAATCCGGGTGATATATGCCGGAAGCTCCTCCGTCATATAGGTGAAATACCTGCTGCCGTGAACCATGTCCTGATAAAAGCTGTTCTCGACACCGGCCATGACGGCAATACAATTGTGCGCCTGTGCATAGCGCTCAATACTCGAAAAGCGCATCCAGGAGCTGTTGTCGCCATAGGCGCCGTGAAGCAGATAAACGACCGGCAGGCCGCCTTCGTAATCATAGCGCTGCGCCTTGCCCTCGGCTGTGATCTGCTCATTGCCCTCAGGTGTCGGCACGACGACGTTGATCTCCACGTTTCTGTTTAAAACCAGGCTGAAATAATGACAAGTCAGAAACATAATACCCCCCTTTGAAAAAAGATTCCCATATACCTCAATCCCTTTCATTGTACGGCAATTTTAGCCGGACCGCACCTGAAAAGGTATGTTTGCCCGGAAATTCGTGTTAAAATTTTTATCAGGCAAAATGTGCCTGAACGTCATGAGAGACACTGCTGAGAGACAGTCCGCGCAAGTGTGCAGCAGAAGTGAAAGACAGGAGGACCGGGGTATGGGCGCAAACGAGTTTCATTTCGAAGATCAGATCTGTTTTACCAAGGCAGTTTTTTATCATTTTCATCCGATTCCGCTTCCGAAGCCCTTCCGGGATGCGACGGGCGGTATGGGACGTTTTGTTCCGGAGAGAGGTTATCTGGAGCTGTATGACCAGGAGGGCATGTGCGCCCACTATACGGTTTCGGAGGGCTTTGTAAAAGACTTTCTGCCGCAGCTTTTAAACGGTGAGACAAAGAGCTATGACGCCTGGAAAAAAACGATGTACTGGCGGATCCGCAACACGGGATTCCAGAGCGCGCAGGCGGTCAACTGCGGGACCCTGGAAATCATGATGCTGGATCTGCTTGCCCAGCGCGCCGGCCTTCCGATTCATCGTTTCATGGGCGCTGAGAAAGACTGGGCGGCAGCCTATAAGGGCGGCGGCGCCATCATCCGGGATGACGAAGAGCTTTGTGAGGAGATGGCCCGTTATGCGTCCGAGGGCGCCGGGACCGTCAAGTTCAAGGTCGGTTCTTCAAGCGGCGAGCTGGGTGAAATCCTCGATATGGACCGCGACGTGCGCCGCATTGAAAAGGTCCGCGCGGCCATCGGGCCGGATGTCGGCATCGCGGTGGACTGCAATCAGAAATTCACCGTGGAACAGGCCTATGAGTTCTGTAAAAAGACGGAGAATCTGGGCCTTGAGTGGGTCGAGGAGCCGATCCATTCACACGACTACAACGGCATTAAGAAACTGAAGGAAATGGGCGTAAAGCAGCGGCTGGCAGCAGGCGAATCCATGCGGATCTATTACGCCTACGAGCCTTACGTTGAGAAGGGCATAGACATTCTGCAGCCTTCCCTGGGCCGGATGACGCGGATTGACGATCTCATAAAGATCCGGGATCTGGCCAGGGCGAACGGCCTGGAATTCCAGTCCGGCGGCCGGGCGGCCTACAACGCGTACTTTGGCGCTCTGTACGGAGAGAACGAGCGGGTCGAATTCCACGCTCCGATAACGGAGCCGGTCCACGATCTGATGCTGAACGTGCCGGTGTTCAAAGACGGACGCTTCACGCTGCAGACAGACATTCCGGGCATGCCGGTCCGCATGAATCTGGAGAAAATCGAAGCGCTCGGATACATGGATTCCAGAACGGTGTATATGCCGGAAAAGAACTGAGGAGGCAGAGAGTGAAAATAATCGACAGTCATGCACATATCGTACAGTATATCGCCGGCACGGGAAATGAAGGCGAACTGCGCGCGCTCGGGGACGGCAGCGGCCGCGCCCTCTACGCGAGCGGGAGCTTCGTACAGATGATCCCGGAGGAATTTCACAAGGACTGCGTGACACCGGAGGATCTCATTAGCGAGATGGACCGGAACAACGTCGAGAAGGCGGTCCTGCTGCAGGGCAATTTCTACGGCTTCCAGAATCAGTACACCTGGGACGCCATGCAGAAGTATCCGGACCGTCTGACGGGGGCGGCCATGTATGACCCCTATGCCTGCGGCAAAGAACGGGTGCGCGCACATCTTTTCGAGGAGCTCGGCTTTGACAAGGCCAAATTTGAGTGCAGCATCGGCTCCGGCCTGATGGCGCTGCACGGGGAGCTGCGGATGAATGACGAAATCATGGACGACGCCATCCGCTACGCCGCGGAGCGCGGACAGGTGATCATTCTTGATATCGGAAAATGCGGGAGCCCCAGCTGGCAGATCGAAGCCGTGCGGGAGGAGATCGAAAAGTACCCGGACGCCGTTTTCGTCCTGTGCCACCTGCTGGCCCCGTCCGACCGGGACGAGGAAGTGTGGCTTCCGGCCATGGAGCGCCTGGCGCTGCCCAATGTGTGGATGGACACTTCGAGCCTGTCCCACAATCTGCGGCCGGACGATTATCCGTACCCGAAGACCATCCGGGCCCTTGCACAGGCTCGCGATATCCTCGGGGCGGACAAGCTTCTGTTCGGAACGGATTATCCGTCCGCGCTGAAGGAGGCGCCGTACGAGAATTACGTAAACTTCCTGCTGGAGTCCGATCTGTTCGATGCGGCCGAGAAGCAGGCAATTCTGCATGATAATGCGGAGAAAGTATTTTTTCACGGAGGGACAGAATGAATACTGAATTTATCAAAGGCGTAGTGGTCCCGATCATCACCGTGATCGATGAGGACGAGCGGATCGATGAGCAGGGTATGCGGGATCAGGTGGAATACGTGATCCGCGGCGGTATGCAGGGCATTCTTGCTTTTGGCTCCAACGGCGAGTTCTATCAGGTCGAGGAGGACGAGATGGAGCGCGGCCTGAAGATTATAGTCGACCAGGCGGCGGGCCGCGTGCCGGTCTACTTCGGCATCGGCGCCATCAACACGAAGAAATGCATCCGGCTCGCACAGATGGCGGTGGAAAACGGGGCATCCTGCATTTCCGTCCTGCAGCCCATGTTCCTGAAACCGACGCAGGACGAGCTGTACCGGCACTTCAAGGCCATCGCGGACGCCGTGCCGGGCACACCGATGCTGCTTTATAACAATCCGGGACGTGTCGGCTACGGCCTGAGCGCGGACCTGGTCACGCGGCTGGCTCACGAAGTGGAGAATATCGTCGGCATCAAGGACACCTCCGGTGACATGACGCTGACGGAGGAGTTCGTGCGGAGAAACCGCGATGTGGACTTCAAGGTCTTCGGCGGAAAAGACACGCTGCTGTTTGTCTCGCTGTGTGTCGGCGCCGTGGGCGGCGTCTGCACCGCCGGCAATTTCATGCCGGAGCTGATCGGCGCAGTTTATCAGAAGTACATTGCGGGTGATTTCGAGGGCGCGCGCGAGGCGCAGTTCAAACTGAACCCGGTGCGGCTCTCCATGGACGCGGCTTCCTTCCCGGTAGCCGCCAAGGATATGGCAATCCTGCGCGGCAGTGCGGCCGGAAAGCCGTATCTGCCGAACCTTCCCACCCCGGAAGGGCCTGCACTGGAAGGCATCCGGAAGGCCATGAAGCAGGCGGGCCTGCTTGAATAAAACAGCGGACATCCGTATTCAGTCATCAATTTATAGCAAAGGAAGGGCAAAAATATGAAAATCGGTTTTATCGGTCTCGGCATTATGGGCAAGCCCATGGTCAAAAATCTGATGAAGGGCGGTTACACGGACGTCCTGGTGAACAATCGGAGCCGTGCGGCGGTGGACGAGATCGTCGCCTGCGGTGCGGCGGCGGCCACCAATGAAGAAATCGGAAGAGAGTGCGACGTGGTGATGACCATGCTCCCGAATTCCCCGCAGGTCAGAGAGGTCATGCTGGGTGAGGGCGGCGTCGGCTCGTTCATGAAAGAAGGCTCCGTGTTTATCGACATGAGCTCCATCAACCCGGTCGCCAGCCAGGAGATCGCGGCGGAGCTTGCAAAACGCGGGGTCGAGATGCTGGACGCGCCGGTCTCCGGCGGTGAGCCCAAGGCCATCGACGGCAGTCTGTCTTTCATGGTCGGCGGTAAGCAGGAAGTCTTTGACGCGTACAAGCCGCTGCTCCTCACGATGGGCGCATCGGTCGTGCGCTGCGGCGATGTCGGCGCGGGCAACACCACCAAGCTGGCCAACCAGATCATCGTCGCCTGCAATATCCAGGCACTGGCGGAAGCACTGATGCTCGCGAAGAAGGCGGGCGTGGATCCGCAGCTGGTCTTTGAAGCCATCCGCGGCGGCCTGGCGGGCTCTACCGTCATGAACGCCAAGGCGCCGATGATGATTGAGGGCAATGACAAGCCCGGATTCAAAATCGATCTGCACATCAAGGATCTGAACAATGCGCTGGACTGTGCCCACACCGTCGGATCTCCGGTTCCGATGACTGCGCAGGTACAGGAAATTTTCCAGTGGCTGCACAACCGCGAGGGCGGTCAGAAGGATCACAGCGCCATCGCGCAGTATTATGAATTTCTGACCGGAGAAAAAATCGGCGAATAAAGAAAGCCGTGGGAAAGAAGTATGGAAACCCTGACAGATTACGTCAAATGGATGGGGAACCTTGATTTTGACCAGAGTCCGCTGCGCGCGGCGGACGCGATGATTCTCTGCGTCATTTCATATTTTGACCTCTCACCGGTATTCGGGGACGGCAGAAAGAGTGTGCCGGTCAGCGACTGTGTGCAGATGATTGAAGAAGGCAGAGCCAGATTGATCATAACAGGCGGAGACCTGGGCAATCTGGCTCTGTTTGATGCGGCCGTGCGGACAAAGCGGTTCGGAAGCCTGATCATGTCGGATTATACGGACATCTCCCAGACTGAGCCGCCGCTGCAGTTCTCGGCGGTGACTTTTACGCACCGGGACAGCTTCTCCTTCATTGCATTCCGCGGCACTGACAGTTCCCTGGCCGGCTGGAAGGAAAACTTTATGATTTCTTTCACGAAGACCCGGGCGCAGCAGCTGGCGGAGATCTACGCAGCCGACCGGATCTCCCGGGGCGGGAACTGGTATATCGCAGGTCATTCCAAAGGCGGCAATCTCGCGTTATACGCAGCCTGCCGTCTGTCCGACGAGGAACTCGCACGGGTTCTTCATGTGTATATACTGGACGGCCCGGGGCTGTGTCCGGAGGTGATGGACACGGAGCTGATCCGGCGGGTCGATCCGGTGACGACCTGCATCATTCCGGAATTTGACGTGATCGGGAAGCTTTTTGATCCGGGAATCACAGACACCCGGATTGTGAAAAGCTTCCGGGACGGTTTACTGCAGCACTCACTGCCGTCCTGGCTGATCGACCACGGAGAGCTGGCGACTGCAGAGAAAAATACATCCAGAAGCCTGAGACTGAACGAAGTGATGGATTCGTGGATTGAGAACCGTCCTCCCGAAGAGCGGGCGATTTTCATCGATGAGCTGTTTGAGGCACTGGATAAGGCAGGTGTCACGGATTTTTCCAGAATGACACTGGAGAGCCTGGCGGACACGATGCTGACACTGCGCAACGCGAGCGAGACCACCCGGGCCACCCTGGCGGATCTCGGGAGCCGGGCATTCCATGTGAATGAGCTCGAACTTCCGCAGGAAGCCCTTCCGGTGGCGGAGGAAATCCAGAAGGTGATCGAAAGCGCCGGGTCGGAGGAGACCCGGGAAAAGCGCAAAGCCTGGGTCAGACGTTTCCGTGAGGAGCCGATGTTCCGTCAGAGCGTGCTGCTGATTCCGACCGGTATTCTTCTCGCGCTGGTATCGGAGCCGCTGATCAACGCCGCTGCCCTGATTCTGATTGTCCTGCTGACCGCCTTACAGGGCTGGCTGACTTACCGGAGACTGAAAAGAACCGGGTGGAAGCTGGGAGAAGAAAAAGGAAACGTATACCTGCTGTTTATTATGGCGGCGCTGCTGTCCTGCCTCTTCATCCGTGAACAGGCCATGTTTTTCTTCGGCAGCGTTTTCTTCGGCGTCCTGCTTCTGATCAGTGCCTATCAGTCTTCGGAGACGGCCATGAAAACGGACGGCGGGTTGACAAAAGTTTTCTTCTTTACGGAGTCTGCGGTCCAGGCCCTGTTCGGCGTCAGCATCATCATTGCCTCCGAACCCGTGATTGCCAGCTATGCACGGGTGATCGGAATACTGATGATTATCGACGGATTGATCAGAATAGGTTATTATTTTAAAAACATCCACGACAAAATTTAGTTTAGTTGTGCGAATGTTAAATATATTTATGAAACGAGGGGAAGAAATGTTTGGTAAAGAAAAGAAATGCTATGATGGATACCTTGTGAAGAAGCTCGACCCTGTCGTGCTGCTGATGCCCTACATCATGCCGCGCAGAACGGACAGTGAATCCAAGGTGGATCTCCGGCTGGATCTGACAAAAGTGGAGCAGTTCGTGCGGGAACACCATGAAGATATTCCAGGCCTGACCCTGTACCACGTCGTCTTCGCGACCATCGTGCGCGCCGCCGCCGAGACCCCCGAGATCAACCGCTTCATCGCCGGCAACCGCATCTATCAGCGCCGCACTGTCCGGATCTCCATGATGATCAAGAAGCATTTGGAAGTCAACGGCAGAGAATCCACCATCTTCCCGGTCTTCAACACCACTGACACCCTTGCAGAAATTGTACAGAAGACCAACACCCTCGCAGAAGAGGCGCTCGCCCAGCTCGACGACGACAGCAACGGCTTTGACCGCTTTGTCTCCCTGCTTTACGCCGTGCCGCCCTTCCTGCTCCGCGGCTTCATCGGCTTCATGATGTTCCTCGACCGCTACGGCAAGCTGCCCAAGAAACTCTGTGACCTCCAGCCCTTCCACAGCGGCTTCTTCGTCACCAACGTCGGCTCCATCGGCCTGCCCGTCATCTACCACCACCTGTACGAATTCGGCACCACCTCCATGTTCGTCAGCATCGGCAAAAAAGAGCGCGTCAACGAAGTCCTTCCCAACGGCCATGTCCGCAGATACAAAATCCTGCCCCTCCGCGCCGTTGTCGACGACCGCATCTGCGACGGATTTACCTACGCCTGCGCCTTCAAGACCATGGAGAAATGCTTCAAACACCCTGAAATCCTCCTCGAAGGCTACAAAGAAGAAAAACCCGCCGGCAAGGGTGCAGTTGTTTAACAGTTCAGAGCATTTGACAGGAGCGCCGCAGGCGCTCCTGAATTTTTATAATTTTTTTAGTGCCAAACCCACGCTTTTGTGATAATATAGCGTGGTACGGGGCATTAGCGCAGTTGGGAGCGCGCCTCCATGGCATGGAGGAGGTCACGGGTTCGAATCCCGTATGCTCCACGAAAGCAATGAGCCATGCGAAAATACGCAGGTAAGAACGATTGTGCTCGCACAGAATCGCTCTTACCTGCGTATTTTCATAGGGCGAACGCCCGTGATGAAGCAGGCCGTAAGGCCTGCGAATCGCATGGCTCATTGCGTTGTGGGTCTATAGGGCGAATGCCCGTGATGAATAAGGTGCGTCAGCACCTTATGAATCGCAGTTCTCATTATGATAAAGGCGAACGCCCGCACTCTTTTCTTCTGATTATCTCCAATTGTACTCATTTCGCTTGCTTATCAATTCTAAGTAGCTTAGCCTTTCAGGCTTATTTCTCCTCCATTTTTGAAAGAAGGAAATCCAGGTTGTCTTTCATTTCCATAAGAGACCTCTTTACATCACTGTTGGTAGTGATCGAGCCTTTAAGCAGATAGTCTGTAGTCACATTCAGTATTTCTGAGAGGTCGATAATCAGATCGATAGAGCAGCCTCGACGCCCGCACTCAATACTGTTCATGTGTATATGTCCGATATTTAAGCGATTTGCCAGCTCGCTCTGGGTTAAACCAATCTTTGAGCGTTGTTCCCAGATCCTTTTGCCAAACTCCACCTGATTGAAATACATTTCCTGCCCTTTCCGCAGAGCGTAAGAGAAGACTTGTGATCGTACGAAGCGAAACGGTACTGGAAAAAGAAAAGCACCGCCGATTTCGAATCATTAATAGGACAGGGTATACCCTCGTGCTGATTCGACTTCGTACGGTGCTTGGTAGTTTCTCAGTCCGGTTTCCCGGGGCTGCTCCGCTTGCTCGATTTAAAGTCGGTTTGTGTTATTTAGTTGTTGTGAACTTATGATAACAAACATATGTTCGATAAGCAATAGGGGATTTATATGATTATATGACTTGATAGAGATAACTACTTGAATACTGAACTAACTTCCGCATTGCAGAAGTAAATTCCACAGTAGCTGACATTACCTCCGCATACATCGAGTCTTTTATGATTGCACGGTCTCAGGCGATATTCCTAGATTCTCCT
>JAFRIW010000010.1 GCA_017432565.1 Lachnospiraceae bacterium | reverse complement strand
GCCATATCAGGGTATATTCGATATCTGAAAGCCTTATTATCCATGTTGATCCTCACTTATGGCGGAAGAATCGGTACATGTTAATTATATCAGAAATCGAACACATGTTCTACTATCAAATATTAATTTAGTCGATTCATCCGTCGATTCATCTCCTGTAGAGGCGGGAGTCTTCTCGACTGGTCGGATAAACGCCGTGCGGTTCAGTAACGCACGGGCCTGTGCCGTGTGTTATAATGATTTTGACACAAGTCAGGAAACGCTGAGCAAAATCGATTAGGAGGAAATTTAATGAGCGGATTCGTCAATTTCCTTGAAACCGTGCTGACGTACATTGTGCAGATCTGTATCATCCTGATGGAATTTGCCGGCGTTTGTGTGCTTGCGGTAAACGCGGTGCGGGCTTTCTTTCACTGGGCGACTCGCGCGAACCGCAACCTCCGTCTGGAGCTTGCGCATGGTATTGCGCTGGCCCTGGAATTTAAGATGGGCGGCGAGGTGCTCCGCACGGTGGTAGTGCGCGAGTGGTCTGAACTGCTGATCCTGGGTGCAATCATTCTGCTGCGCGGCCTTCTGACCTTCCTGATTCACTGGGAAATCAAGAATGAGCAAAATGCGGAGAGCATCCGGGAAAACAAGGATTAAACGATGCTGAAAGGAGAATCATATGGCTATTCTGGTGAAAATCATACTGATCATCGGCGGCGGTTTCCTGTTCTACACCGGTATCCAACAGCTGATGAAATGCAAAACGGAAGTCGAGGCGACCATTGTGGATATCGTCACAAAGCGGAGCAGTGCGAAACATGACCACCGGCGGGACAACTATCCGGTCGTGGAGTTCACGGCGGATAACGGACATGTCGTTCATAAAAAGGCAGATGTCAGCTCCAAGAATAAAAACAAGTATAATATCGGAGACCGGCTCACCATCAAATATGATCCGACGAATCCGGAGTTTTTCATTGTCAAAGGAAAATCGCTGGTCTGGAATCTCGGACTGGGCGGGGTTCTGCTGGCAGCCGGCATTGTCAGCCTGCTCCTGTAACTTTGGACAGGCAAAATCCGGGACGGCGCCGGTTTTGATTTCCGGCAGCAGACAGTTATGAGAGAGGCAGCGGAATAAATGGATGAGTCGGAAAAGCGCAAAAGCAGAAATGTTGAGAACATGTTCAGGTATGTGCGGATCCAGGGCAGGGAACTGGCCAGGAATACCATGCATGCCAAGGGCGTTTTCAGCATGTGCTGGCAGCTGATCCAAAATGATGTGATGGAAGAGGAGGATGCGGATCTTTTCAGGGAGATAGATGCCTGGTTCGCGGAATATCTTCCCTTTCCTCCGCAGTGCCGGAATCAGGAGGCGGTCATCTGCTGGTTCAAGACGGAGAACTCCAGAGAAATGCTGAAGATGATCCGTCCGGCCCTGTGGCTTCTGGAGCGCTATCACCATCCGTACTTTCTGGTATATACCAACTCACCCGGAGAAATTGTCTACGAAGATCAGTACCAGGTTGTCACAAAAGCGGACAGGCCGGTGATTGAGGAACTGCAGGATCCCTGGGATGTGCAGTAATCTTCAGATCCGCGGGGCGTCATGCACCGGCTGATCTTTGTGCGTATAGCCGATCAGCGCCGATTCGTATTCTGAGATCTGCGCATCATAGAAAGCTCTGACCTTCTGTGGAAGCTTGTCTTTCTTCTGATCAAAACACTCCCGGATGCGCCGGAAATCTTCCTGTGCAGCGTCCTTATAATTATTGCTCATATCCATTTTCAGCGTCCGGAACAGGCCCTCCAGTTCCGGATCTGTTTTTTTGCGGAAAAACATGCGGGTGCCTCCTTCGCGAGATCTACATCCATTACTATAACATGCTTTTAAGGTTCCGCTAAGGTTGGGATGATAAGATGTGTTCAGTTAAAAGAGTAATTCTGACAGATTGAGAAATAAGGAAAGGTTGACAGAAATGATTCAAATGAACAATCAGGCTATAGGAAAAGCATTGGCGGTGCTGACCGCATGTTCTCTGGGAATTTCAATGGTCGCCTGCGCGGCGAGAAGCACTGCAGAGCAGACGAGTGCTCAGGGACAGCAGACGGAAGAAACTGTAGAAAAAGAAAAAACATCGGAAACTTTCGGGAGCACACAGATGCAGACATCGCTCCCGGGGCTGGATATGAGCGCGTGGCTCTACAATGAAGAGGATGACGTCTATTATCAGATCGGCATTTCTTATTGCGAGACTCCCGCGGACGAGTCTTATGAGAACCTGGCTGTTTTCGTGCCCGGCGCTTATCTGAGCGGGACGGACAATGGAGATGGAACTTACACCTGTGAGATCAATGATACGGAAGAGGTCAGCGGCTATACTGCATTGACAGCACCGATCGTGGTGCCGGTCAATACACCCGGCTACTCCGCGATGGCACCGCTGACGGATTACACAAGCAGTGTGGCAGAGTATACGCAGGAAGGTTTTGTCTATGTGTATGCGGGATGCCGCGGACGGGACGCAGGCGCGCCTGCAGGTGTCACAGACCTGAAGGCAGCAGTGCGATATCTGCGTTATGTCGATGAGGACTGCCCCGGCGATGCCGAGAAAATCTTTACCTTTGGTATGAGCGGCGGCGGTGCCCAGTCTGCCCTGATGGGAGCCACCGGAAACAGCGAGTTGTACATGCCGTACCTGGAAGAGATCGGTGCGGTGGAAGGAGCTTCGGATGCAGTTTACGGCTCGATGTGCTGGTGCCCGATTACGAATCTGGACATGGCAGATGAAGCGTATGAATGGAATATGGGTGTGACCCGCACAGACCTTACGGAAGAGGAACAGGCAATCTCCGATACGCTGGCTGAGCTGTACGCCGGTTATATCAACGGTGCAGGCTTCGTGGACGAGGAAGGAACAGTACTGCTGCTGGAGGAATCGGAAGAAGGAATCTTCCAGGCCGGAACGTATTACGAATATATCAAGGATGTGATTGAGACTTCCCTTGAGCACTTCCTGACGGACACCGAGTTCCCGTATGACGCCTCCGCATCTTCAGGCGGCATGAGCGGATTCGGAGGCCCCGGCGGAATGGGCGGCCGCGGCGGTGAAGGCGGTTTCCAGGGCGGCGAAGGTATGGGCCCCGGCGGAAGGGGCGGCCGCGGCGGTGCAGGCGGTTTCCAGGGCGGTGAAGGTATGGGCCCCGGCGGCGAAGTAAACTTTGAGGATATTGACGATATCACACGAAATGAATCTTCAGCGGGACTGAGTCTGTCCGGAACCTATGAGACGCCGCAGGACTATATCGATGCTCTGAATGCGGACGGAGAGTGGGTTGTTTATGATGAAGAAGCCGGCGAGGTGACCATCACCAGTGTGGCGGATTTTGTTAAGGCATTCAAGAATGCCTCGAAGAATCTGGGCGCTTTTGACCAGCTTGACGCAGGACAGGGTGAGAACGTTCTGTTCGGATACGGCGACGGCGAAGGGGCACATTTTGACCAGCTGCTCATGCAGGTGCTGGAAGAGCTGGAGAGCGATTCCGCAGCTGATTACGAAGAAGATCTGGCGAGAACGGACGCGATGGGCGCGGATGTGACGACAAGACTTATGATGTACACACCGCTGTATTATCTGATGGAATCCTACGAGGGCTATGGCAGCAGTGATGTGGCTTCGTACTGGCGGATCCGCACAGGCATCAATCAGGGTGACACGGCGCTCTCGACGGAAGTAAATCTTGCCCTGGCGCTGGAGCAGTATGAAGGTGTGAAAGATGTCGATTTTGAGACGATCTGGGGGCAGGGCCACACCCAGGCGGAGCGCACGGGAAGCAGCTCGGAGAATTTCATCCAATGGGTGAATGAGTGCATGCAGGAATCGTGATGAGTGGTTATCCGGATCATTGCTGAGAATACACTCTGTACATTCAGATTAACAACCGAATACTGAGCAAAAAAAAGAATCGTCAGCTTTTGCTGACGATTCTTGCGCCGAAGGGCGCGAGTGCAAGTTTTGCAATTTTGAAGTACTGCTTTCCGAAGGGGATGCCGATGATGGAAATGCAGAGCACACACCCCAGCAGGAAGTTGGTGGCTGCCAGCTCCAGTCCGGAGAGCAGGAACCAGAGTATATTGACCAGGAACGAAGCGGCGCCGCCGCCATATTCAATTTCTTTCCCGAAGGGATCGAGAGAAATGGAAGCGAGCTTGAAGCACTGCTTTCCGATCGGAATCCCTAAGATGGTGATGCACCACAGGCATCCTGCGAGCAGCCATCCCAGTGCGCTGATCCAGCCGCCGAAAATAATCCATAAAACATTACCTAAAGTACGCATGATCAGATCCTCCTCTTATACTGCTGCCATCGCGGGTACATAGCTGCATGCTCCGCAGAAAGCTGCCCAGTGACCGCGGCGTGCCTCGCTGATCATGAACTGTGTCTGTGCCCAGTTGCTGTACTCGATTGCCGCTGCGATTTTAGCTGCGATTCTTTTGATGCTGTTGATAATTGTCTTCATGATTCTGTCCTCCATATTGTATCTCATTTTGCGGCTTTGTCCGTTTCTGTTTTTGTATTGCCGCCGTCGTTGTTTTGTTCTTACGGGCTTTATCATACAAAGGCATCTGTCACAGAAGTATCACATGGAAAGACAGATGCCGGAAATGCAGTACTGCAGTACTGCAGTACTGTCACAGCAGGCCATGGAAAGAAAACGACAGTACGGAATCGCTAGTAGTACTGTCATAGCAAGCTCAATAAGAAAACTGACAGTATGGAAGCGTGCGGAGTACTGTCATAGCAAGCTTGAGATGGAAAACGACAGTACGGAATCGCGTGGAGTACTGTCACAGTAAGCCCTGGAAAGAAAACGACAGTACGGAAGCGAGCGGAGTACTGTCACAGCAAGCCCTGGAAGGAAAACGACAGTATGGAAGCGTTCGTAGTACTGTCACAGCAAGCTCGAGATTGAAAACGACAGTATAGAAGCGTTCGTAGTACTGTCACAGCAAGCTTGAGAAAGAAAACGACAGTACGGAAGCGCGGAGTACTTATGCAGCATCCATAGAACAGGATTGACAAGAACCGCATCCCGGATATACAATTCAATCTCGTAAAGACAAAGGCGTCTTGAAGCATGGCTTCAGGGCGCCTTTTTTTGCGTGCAGTTCTCGAACAGGTCGGCATGGCGCTGAGCATCGCGCAGAGTGGATTAAGAAGAAAAGGTCTCAGGAGGAAAAGGTTATGTGCTCAATCATCGGCTGCTGTGGTACAGACGTGCAATATGAAGAGCTGAGGGATGCACTTGAAAAAACGCATTCCCGCGGTCCGGATGCAAGCAGGATCGTGAATACCGGAAACGGGTGGCTGGGCTTTAATCGTCTTTCGATCATGGGACTGACCGAGGAGGGCATGCAGCCGTTTTTCTTAAAACAGATCTGTCTAGTCTGCAACGGCGAAATCTATGGTTTCCGTCCGCTGAAGGAAGGCCTGAAGGCGCAGGGCTATTCTTTCCGCAGCGACTCGGACTGCGAGATCCTCCCTGCGATGTACCTGGAGTACGGGACGGATATGTTCCGGATGCTGGATGCGGAATACGCGCTGATTCTGTATGATGCGGAAAAGAAGAAGTATATCGCGGCGCGGGACCCCATCGGCATCCGCCCCCTTTACTACGGCGTGCGCGCGGACGGGACTTATATTTTTGCCTCGGAACCCAAGAACCTTACGCCGCTGGTGGAGAAGATCTTTCCGTTCCCGCCCGGTCATTATTTTGAGGACGGAAAATTTATCAAATACCGCGATATGTCCGAAGTTGCGCAGTATTCCGGGGACGACATGGATCAGGTTCTGGGCAAAATCCGGAGTCTCCTGATCCGCGGCGTGCGAAAGCGTCTGGACTCGGATACGCCGGTGGGATTCCTGCTCTCCGGCGGACTGGATTCTTCCCTGGTCTGCGGTATTGCGGCACATCTGACGGAGAAACCGATCCGGACCTGGGCGATCGGGATGGATCTGGACGCTATTGACCTGAAATATGCGCGGGAGGTGGCGGACTATATTCACTCTGATCACCATGAGGTGATTATCACACGGGATGATGTCATCGGTGCGCTCGAGACGGTGATCGAGGCACTGGGCACCTACGATATCACAACTATCCGCGCGTCGATCGGCATGTACCTTGTCTGCAAGGCCATACATGAGACATCTGACGTGCGTGTGCTGATGACAGGCGAAATCTCGGACGAGATCTTCGGCTACAAGTATACGGATTTTGCCCCGAACGCGGAGGAGTTCCAGAAGGAGGCGGAGAAGCGGATCCGCGAGATCCACATGTATGATGTGCTGCGCGCGGACCGGTGTATCAGCGTCAACTCGCTCGAGGCGCGGGTCCCGTTCGGCGATCTGGCATTCGTGGAATACTGTATGGCGATCGATCCGGAGATGAAGATGAACCGGTACGGGAAGGGCAAATACCTGCTGCGGCGGGCTTTTGAGAAAGACGGGCTGATTCCGGACAGTATCCTGTGGCGGGAAAAAGCCGCGTTCTCCGACGCGGTGGGTCACTCCCTGAAGGATGACCTCACAGAGTATGCGGAGCAGTGCTATACAGACGAAGAATACGAGGCGGGGATTCTGAAATACGATCACGCCCGCCCGTTTACGAAAGAGTCCCTGCTGTACAGAGACATCTTTGAGAAATACTATCCCGGACAGTCGGAGATGGTCGCAGACTTCTGGATGCCGAACCGAAGCTGGGAGGGGTGCGACGTGACGGATCCTTCGGCCCGCGTGCTCGCCAACTACGGCGCCAGCGGCGTGTGATATGCTGCAGATGCAGGCCGGAAGCAGCGGAAATCAGAAAACAATTGTTGACAATCCGAAAAATCAGGTGTAGCATTACAACTCGTAAAGGCAAAGGCGCCATGGAGTACGAACTCCGTGGCGCCTTTTTTGCGTGTAAGCAATGAGCCAAACCTGTCGGCATGCGCGGACAGTATGAAAAGGAGGCAGAGATGGAAAAGCAGAATATCCCCGAATTATTTGGTTCCCTGGTATTTGATGACAGAGTCATGCGCGCAAGGCTCTCTGCGGATGTCTATCAGTCGCTTCGGAAAACCATTGACGAGAACGCGAGACTGAAGGAGAGCGACGCGGAGGCAGTTGCCCGCGAGATGCGCAGCTGGGCGATCGAGCACGGTGCGACGCATTTCACACACTGGTTCCAGCCGCTGACCGGCGTGACAGCCGAGAAGCACGACAGCTTTATTTCTCCTTCTCCGGACGGCGGTGTGATCATGGAGTTCTCCGGCAAGGAGCTGATCAAGGGCGAGCCCGATGCCTCCTCCTTCCCGTCCGGCGGACTGCGGGCGACCTTCGAGGCCAGAGGCTACACAGCCTGGGATCCGACCTCTTACGCATTTATCAAGGATCACACCCTGTGCATCCCGACTGCATTCTGCTCCTACTCAGGCGAGGCACTGGACAAGAAGACGCCGCTGCTGCGGTCCATGCAGGCCCTGAACATTCAGGCGGTCCGGATTCTGAAGCTCTTCGGGAAGGAAGTGAAAAATGTCCGCACCAGCGTCGGTCCGGAGCAGGAATATTTCCTCATCGACCGAGAGATGTTTGAAAAGAGACCGGATCTGATCTACACCGGACGGACCCTGTTCGGCGCGATGCCGCCCAAGGGACAGGAGCTGGACGATCATTATTTTGGCGTGATCAAGCCGCGCGTCCTGGCGTTCATGGAGGATCTGAACACGGAGCTCTGGAAGCTGGGCATTCTGGCAAAAACAGAACATAACGAGGTCGCTCCCGCACAGCATGAGCTGGCGCCGATCTACTCGACAACCAACGTGGCGACCGACAACAATCAGCTGACAATGGAGATCATGCAGAAGGTGGCCAGGAAGCACGGCCTGGTATGTCTTCTGCATGAGAAGCCGTTCGCCGGCGTCAACGGATCCGGTAAGCACAACAACTGGTCCATGGCGACCGACACCGGCGTGAACCTCCTGTCACCGGGCGAGACTCCATACGAGAACGCCCAATTTCTCCTTTTCCTCTGTGCGGTCATCCAGGCGGTGGATGATTATCAGGATCTGCTGCGTCTTGCTGTGGCGACAGCGGGGAACGACCATCGTCTGGGGGCCAACGAGGCACCGCCCGCAATCATTTCCGTGTTCCTGGGCGAGGAACTGACGGCAATTCTGGATGCGATCAAAACCGATTCGCCGTACGAGGGAACCGAAAAGGTGATCATGAAGCTGGGTGTCAACACACTGCCGAGATTCTCCCGCGACACCACAGACCGGAACCGCACGTCACCTTTTGCCTTCACCGGAAACAAGTTCGAGTTCCGGTCCCTCGGCTCTTCGAACAGCATCGCCTGCTGCAACATGATGCTGAACGCCGCGGTGGCGGAGAGCCTGAAGCAGTATGCGGACAGGCTGGAGAAGGCGGAAGACTTCGAGGCGGATCTGCACGCGCTGATCAAAGAAGTGATTCAGAAGCATGAGCGGATTCTCTTCAACGGAAACGGCTACGGAGAAGAGTGGGTGAAGGAAGCGACTGAGATCCGCGGCCTGTCCAACTTAAAGACCACGGCGGACGCCATGCCGCATCTGCTGGATGAGAAGAACAAAGAGATGCTCAAGGCGCACAAGGTCTTCACGGAATCCGAGCTGCAGTCCAGATGCGAAATCATGCTGGAGAACTACTGCAAGACCGTCAACATTGAAGGCCAGACAATGGTGGACATGGTGAGAAAGAATTATCTGCCGGCGATTGAGAGTTACCTGTTCAATCTTGCACAGGCCACCTCTCTGATGAGGTCGGTGAGTGACAAAGTAAAGTGCAACTATGAAATCTCCACCCTGGAGCGGCTCTCCGAGCTGACTGATGAGATCCTGGAGAGAGTCGAGGCGCTCGAAGCAGTCCTGGAGGAGCTGAAAGGCTATCCGGACATTCGCCGGACTTCCGAGGCGGTTCGCGACGATGTGCTTCCGAAGATGGAAGCCCTGCGCGCATCCGTTGACGAGGCGGAGATGCTGACCGGCGAACAGTACTGGCCGTTCCCGAGTTACGGAAAGCTGCTGTTCTCAGTCTATTGAGGATCCGGGTCATCGATTGAATTCAGGAGCTGCAGATTTCGCTCCGGATCACAGAAAACTTAGAAAAGGTCATCCCACAAAGGCGTGGTTCGCTGGAGTGGGATGGCCTTTTCCGTTAAGGAGGATACTGTTATGACACAGGAAGTGATGGAACTTTTGGAAGCATTGGACGGAGAAATCTTCGGTGTGTGGTTTCTTGCCGGCGCTGCGCTCGTGTTCTGGATGCAGGCGGGTTTTGCCATGTGCGAAGCAGGCTTTACGCGGGCGAAAAACGCCGGAAACATTATCATGAAGAACCTGATGGACTTCTGTATCGGCACCGTGATGTGGTTTATCTGCGGCGCGTCGCTCATGCTCGGGCCGAACATCCTGGGCGGATTTGCGGGCGGCTTCAGCTTTGACGTGTTCACCCGCTATGCTGATTTTGACTATTCGGCATTCGTGTTCAACCTGGTCTTCTGTGCGACGACGGCGACCATCGTCTCCGGATCCATGGCGGAGCGCACGAAGTTCTCGAGCTACTGCATTTATTCCGCAATTATTTCGGCTCTGATTTATCCCATCGAGGCGCACTGGACCTGGGGCGGCGGCTTCCTCGCCCAGTGGGGCTTCCACGATTACGCGGGGTCCAACTGCATTCACATGGTCGGCGGGATCTGCGCCATGATCGGCGCCTGGATGCTGGGTCCGCGCATCGGAAAGTATGAGCGGGACAAAGCAGGGAAGGTCACGAAGGTCAACGCTTTCCCCGGCCATAACCTGGTCATTGCGGCACTCGGCGTGTTTATTCTGTGGCTCGGCTGGTACGGTTTCAACGGCGCGGCCGCGACGGATGTGCCGACCCTCGGTTCCGTCTTCCTGACGACAACCGTGGCACCGGCGGTGGCGACGGTCGTGTGTATGATTTTTACCTGGGCAAAATACGGCAAGCCCGATGTTTCGATGTGTCTGAACGCATCGCTGGCAGGCCTGGTTGCCATCACGGCTCCCTGCGACGTGACAGACTGTGCGGGCGCGGCGATCATCGGTGTGGTCGCAGGACTCCTGGTCGTCTTCGGTGTCTGGTTCAACGATCATATCACTCATGTGGATGACCCGGTCGGCGCGGTGGCGGTTCACATGCTGAACGGGATCTGGGGCACGATCGCAGTCGGTCTGTTCGCAACCGAGACGGCGCCTGGTTTTGCCCTGGCAGGGATTCAGGAAGGACTGTTTTACGGCGGCGGCCTCGGGCAGCTTGGCAAGCAGTTTGGCGGCATGTTCGTCACGATCGCGTGGACGGTCATCACGATTTTCCTCGCGTTTACAATCATTAAGAAGACCGTCGGTCTGCGTGTCTCCGAGGAAGAGGAGATCATGGGTCTGGACGTCACGGAGCACGGCCTTCCTTCGGCTTATGCAGGCTTCTCCATCATGGATATTTCGAACACAATGACGATGGAGGTCAACGAAAACACGAACCTCGGAACAGATGTCTACGAGGAGGCGTCGGAGGCAGCCAGGAAGGCAGCGGTGCCGGTGGTCCGCGCGGATGGTGCGGCGGCTGCGGGAACAGGTGCGGCGCCTGCATCGGTCCTGGAAATCAGAAGCGGTATTTCCAAGGTCGTAATCATTGCGAAGCTCTCGCGCTATGATGCGCTGAAGCGCGCCATGAACGATCTGGGCGTCACCGGCATGACTGTCACCCAGGTGATGGGATGCGGCATCCAGAAGGGAGCAGGCGAGCGGTACCGCGGCGTTGAAATTGACGCGACCCTCCTGCCGAAGGTGAAGCTCGAAGTTGTTGTCAGCGCGATTCCGGTGGACGAGGTAATCCAGGCCGCGAAGAAGGCTCTCTACACCGGTCACATCGGTGACGGCAAGATCTTCGTCTATCCGGTCAGCCGTGTCGTGAAGATCCGCACCGGCGAGGAAGGCTTCGCCGCCCTGCAGGATGTGGAATGAGGGCGAACCCTTTCGGAATTTGCCGGCGCAGCTGACCAGGATTTGCTTGTGGCGCTGACCAGGATTTGCCTGTTGTATTGACATATGGCAGAAAGCTTCCGTGTCAATACAGTTTTTTCCGGCCTGACTCATCAGAATTTGCAGATTGTATTGACAATAGATGGAAAGCTTGCATATCAATACGATTCTTGCTATCGAATACGCTCGATTTCTACTGACAGGCGGTGAAGCAGAGCAACTGGTTCGATTGTCAATACAGTTTCAATAACCGCCGTGTATTGAAACAATGCAAGGAGATCGATTGTCAATACAACAGAAGCATTTGGGCGGTATAAATCAGATACAGGCAGGCATTGACAACGAAAGAAAGTAACAAATGTCAATGCCAGCCTTGTTGTGAGCACGCATCGATTTCTACTGACAGGCGGTGAAGCAGAGCAACTGGTTCGATTGTCAATACAGTTTCAATAACCGCCGTGTATTGAAACAATGCAAGGAGATCGATTGTCAATACAACAGAAGCATT
>JAFRIW010000009.1 GCA_017432565.1 Lachnospiraceae bacterium | reverse complement strand
GCAAGATGAGTCACGGAACCTGTCCCCGCGACTCCCCCAGTGACTCTCTCCCGGAAGCGGACATCATGCTCGACAAGCAGCATGGTCGGCTGAAAATCCAGAATCAGTTTTTCGATCTGCATTCTGGAAAACACATCAATGTAATTGAGCGGCTCGTCCCAGATATACAGATGGGCCGGCGTCAGCAGGCTGGCAGCAAGCAGAACCTTTTTCTTCTGCCCCTCCGAGTACTCCTCCATGGGCTTGACGAACTGCTCTCTCCCCAGATCAAGCTGCCGCAGGATGGCAAACAGAAGGCTCTCGCTCAGTCCGCGCTTTCTGCAGAAATCCCGCACCGTCCCGGAGAGCATGGAAGTATCCTGGCTGACATACGAAATGATCAGCCCGGAAGCGACATCCAGCGTCCCCTCGATGATGAGATCACCGGCCTGTCTCCCGGATAAATCTTCCCGCAGGTCTTCCCGCGCATTTTTCTCCGAAGCTCTCTGCAGTATTGCCCTGATCAGGCTGGACTTCCCGCTCCCGTTTTCTCCGGTCAGGATCATCCGCTCCCCGCGCCGGATCTGAAAGCGCAGTCCCTCGAAAAGCGGCTGTGGGGCGCCCTCGTAGCGCAGGGACAGATCCATCGCGTTAACCAGAATTTCTTTGTGATACTGCAGCGGATTCAGCTTCAGATCCACCGGTTCCTCGATATCCTGAAGCAGTCCCTCTTTCTCCTCGATCTCCCGGTCCATCCGCATTTCGAAAGACTTCACACGCGACTGCATCTTTTTGGTTTTGGCGCCGATGTAGGACCGCGTCGCGATGCTGCGGTCATGCTCCTTCACCGGATCAAAACCGATTTTGCTGCTCTCGCTCTTCTCGGCCCAGCGCGCACTCCGGTCCGCGGCCGCCTTCAGTTTGCCGATCTCTTTCACATGCCGCTCGTTTTCGGCCCGGGCAAAATTATCCCTGCGCTCTTTGTTCTCCCACCAGCTGCTGAAATTGCCGCTCTGGACCTCGACGGTTTCCCGGTTCAGAACCAGCACGTGATCACAGACCGCGTCCAGCAAATCCCGGTCGTGTGAGACAAGAATAAAGCCCTTCTTTCCCGCCAGGAATGTCTTGACGGATTCCCTGGCATCTGTATCGAGATGGTTCGTCGGTTCATCAATCAGCAGAAATTCATTCTCCGCGGCAAAAAGAACCGCCAGCATGACCCTGGTCCGTTCGCCGTGGCTCAGCGTCCCGAATGGCCGGTACAGACACTCCGGATCCATCCCGATCTGGCTCATCTGAATCAGAATCTGCCAGCTCTCCACGCCCGGCTTCCACTCTTCGGCAAGATCTATTGCGCATCGCTCCAGGTCCTCTTCCGGGACAAAATACGGAAAGTAGTCACATTTTGCATTGCAGGAAATACTTCCCTGATATTCATACTCTCCCATCAGAAGACGAAGCAGCGTCGTTTTGCCTTTTCCGTTTCTTCCGATCAGACCGAGCTTCCAGTCCGTGTCAATCTGGAAGGTCATATTTTCAAGGACCGCGTCCGGGCTGCCCTCATAGGTAAAAGTCAGATTATTAAATGCAATCAGGGCCATACTCTTCACCTCCTGCCGCTGAGCCGAAAGCTCATTTCAGCTCAGTTGAGGCAATAAAAAAACCTGCCTCATACCGAAGCAGATTCATCGCACAGCCGGAAAATGTATATGCCGAAAGCACAGCCTTAAGAAAAGCCCTGGCGGGTCCGGAAACGACGATAATCTGATTCGGCATCTACACACTGCACTGAAAACATACCGGCCCGTCTTAAGGCCGTACAGCTCAGGCAGCTTCACATGTATTCACCAAATCCGATTATCTGTTTATCATTCCCTCACCTGCCGCACACGCATGTGCCTTTCTTCAGATTTGCTTCACAGTATCATGAATGTGCCGGTGCGTCAAGAGGATGAGTCACTGCTTGACTTCTGATCGGAATTCCGTTATAGTTCTTCATTGGTATCAGGGAGTAGCTGGCACATCTGTGCAGTATATTTCGTCAGTACGGGAGATTTCCCCGGAATATATTCGAAGCAGCAAGACTTTTACCGCAACTTTTTTGTTGTGGTGAAAGTCTTTTTTTATACTATGCACTTCCACTTCCGTACCAATGTTTCTTCACCGTATTCGGGCTGCGTCAAGTTACTTTAAGGGAGGTTATTCATGAAAATTGCTGCGCTGCTTCTGTTTGCTTTGTTGTATTTCCTGATGATTGCGAAGCCGAAGTACCGGCCGTTCTACGCGCTTGGTACGGCAGTGATTTTTCTGGTATCGGGCATCCTTCCCATCAGCAGTCTTCCGGGCGTCATCAACTGGAACGTCCTGATGATGATCTCGGGAACGATGATCATCGTTGACTATTTCATCGCTTCTCAGATGCCGAATCTTCTGGCAGAGCTTCTGCTCGAGAAATCCAAAAATGTCATGTGGGTGACGATTCTGATGTCCCTCTTCTCGGGCGTCATTTCCGCTTTCATTGACAACGTTGCGACTGTTCTGATGGTCGCGCCGGTCGGACTTGCGATCTGCAAAAAGCTGAAAATCAATCCGGTCGGCATGATCCTCTCCATCGCCGTCTCCTCGAACCTGCAGGGCGCGGCAACGCTGGTCGGTGACACCACCTCGATTATGCTCGGCGACTACGCCGGGATGAATTTCATGAATTTCTTCTGGATGAAGGGAAGGCCCGGTATCTTCTGGGCAGTGGAGCTCGGCGCACTTGCCACAGTACCGGTCATGATGTTCCTCTTCCGCAAAGACACTGCGCCGGTCACATCCACCGGCCGGACCAGGGTCCGCAGCCTGATGCCCACCATCATGCTGCTCCTGATGGTCGCTTTACTGATTACTGCTTCCTTTATTCCGAACACCCCCGGCATCATCAACGGCATCATCTGCTGCACTCTTGCAGTTCTCACGATGCTCATCGATCTGATCCGCACACACAAGACAGACAGTCTGACCGCCTCTGTCAAAAATCTGGATTTCGAGACACTCGGACTCCTGCTGGGCCTGTTCATCGTCATCGGCGGCCTGACAGAAGTCGGCGTCATCGACGATATGGCCGGCCTCATCGTGAAGTACGGCGGCAATAATCTCTTCCTGCTCTACACGATTGTTGTCTGGGGCTCTGTCCTGATTTCCGCTTTTGTCGACAACATCCCCTACGTGGCCACGATGCTTCCGGTTCTGACGGCGGTCACCGCCGCGTTGGGAATAGAGCCGTATCTTCTGTATTTTGGCCTTCTGACCGGCGCAACGCTGGGCGGCAACATCACCCCCATCGGAGCATCGGCGAACATCACGGCCGTAGGACTCCTGAAAAAGGAAGGCTACGAAGTCTCCTTCAGCGATTTCTTCCGGATCGGCATCCCCTACACCCTGGTGGCCGTGCTGGCCGGATATCTCTTCCTCTGGTTCGTATGGGCGTGAGTCACGGGGACAGGTCCGCTGACTCACTTGCCGCTTAAGGAATACAGCATACAGCAAGGGCTGCCACACTGAACTTCAGTGTGACAGCCCTTTTTTTACTGTAAATCTCAGTTTTACATAACCGATTTGCCGTTCTCGTCAGCTTCTCCGGGCTCATCATCCGCTCCGGTGTCCGTGCCGGCACCCGAGCCGCCGTTTTCCAGCCACCATCCCCAGATGCCTGCCGCCAGGCAGATCACGAAAAGCAGCCCTACCAACAGATTTGTCATCATCGCAATCCCCTCCTCATTTCACTTTATGCGTGAATTTCCAGATCAGATACACAGGCATTCCGATCACGACATAAAGCGTGGTTGTACCACCGACGACAAACATAAACCCGATAAACAGCTTCATAAATAGACTCATATTCTGTTTCCTCCGTAAAAAATGCAGAAACAGCCTGTGAGCAGGAATGACTGCAGCACAAAAACACAGGCCGGAAAAGCCTGGATTGCTGTCCCTGCATGAACGCTGTTGATTACTCTGATGAAATTGGAATTAAATCAGAGCAAAAGGAGGAAATCTTCCAAGATGTGTCTCCAGAAGTGTATCCGAGCTGCGGATCAGTTTAAAACAGAGGACCTGCCGGTGTGTATGCCTGCAGGCCAGCATGATCCGGATGACGGACACAAATAAAAGCAGATTGCTGCCGAAAAGCTTCAGCCGCTGCTGCTGTTCATTTCTCTCAATTCGGAACTGTTCGCTGCGGATCGCAGTGCTTACGCTGCGCAGAACACCGGAAGAAAGTCTCCATGCAGACTGTCCGTTCTCCTGCACAGAGACAAAAGCATCACTCTGTTCGGGTGGTGCGGCAGTTGTGCTGAGCGCAAGCAGAAAGATGATAAACCAGATAAGTATTGATCGTCTCATGAACGCTATTATAGCACATATGCAAAAGGAGTCGCGGGGTTGTCCCGCGACTCACTTTTCACTCACTTATTACTCACCGCTCATCTGAGTCAGCGGACCTGTCCCCGTGACTCCCCCGGCTTACTCCTCAGCCTGTTTCTGTTTGTTCTTCTCTACTCTCTCCAGCATTCCCATCAGGAATTCGGAGAACTTTTCGCCTTCACTCATATCGTTATAGACGATCTCCGTCGCCCCGTTTTCATACTGATGAACCGCATCGGCAATGCCTTCCGCGTCAAACCACGGAGCGTACTGAATGTCCCAGATCGAAGGCATCATATTCAGCTCGGGCTGTGTCGCCTTCTCATCCGACACGAATCCCTCGTCTGTTTCACGGCCAAGCTTCAGCATACAGGAATAGGCTGCGCAGCGTCCGTACGCATCCACAAAGCTTCCGACAACACAGTCACCGCCGCCCGGGTGCGTGCCGATAATCGTTGCCAGGCCGTCCTGCTGGGCAAAATATGGCAGGGCATTGCCGCAGGAATAGGAGCTGCCGCTGCACATGATGTAGAAGTTGTACTCACCGCCGAAGCCGTCTTCCTCATCCGCGATGCCGTCCAGGTTGGTATCAACATGGTACCACTCTTCTCTGTAATTCCCTGACATCAGATCGCGGTCTGTGATCAGGACTTCTCCGTCTTCGGAGAGGAAGCCGAGCGTGCAGACCAGCGCGGCCGCAGCTCCGCCGCCGTTATCCGCGAGGTTGATGACAACATTTTTCACTTCGTCATGCTGTCTGATATCTTCAAAGCACAGATAGAAGAATGCGAAGGTGCTGCTCTCCGCGTCTTCCTCCCTGATCGGATCCAGATAATAAGAGGGCTTCCTGTCCGCTGTGTCATCTTTGAACGCATCGAAATAGATGACCGCCGTATCACCGGCATAATCCAGTCTCCGGCTTCCGTAATCTTCAGGCTTTGCCGCAGCAAGCGCGTAAGTCCAGACGAGAAGCGGTGCGATCTCGGGGATCTTAAAGCCCTTTTCCAGCAGAGCACCCACAATCGCGTCCGCGCTGGCGTCCGGATCGGCACTGCCCGGAGTATATTCCTGGGTATCATCAAAGAACTCTCTGCCTTCTTCCGACTCTTTCATATCATTCATCAGATTGGAGGCATCCAGAGGATCTGCCTTCCCTCCTGCATCGAATACGTTCTTAAGGCCGAAAAGCGCATCATGACCGGAATCAAACAGGTAAGTGAAAAGCATGAATTCCGACGTCATCGCCGCGCCGGGGTCGGTGGAGCACATACTCCTTTTTGCATTGATTCTGGTGAAATACTCATCAAATGTCGTAATATTCTTTTCTTCCTTGTGGCCGAAGGTCAGATCCAGAAGGAGGCAGACGGAATAGTAGCCGTAATCCGCGTAAGCCTGCGTCGTCTCTTTCAGTTCACTGAACGGCCCGCCATAGAACGCCTTGAGATAAGGGCTGTCCACTGCTCCCTTATTCTGCGGCTGCAGGGCAAAATTCTCCGCTTCAAAGGCGTTGAAATAATCCTTTCCGTTGTAAGCCAGAGTGTTCTCCATCCGCATACTTCCGAAGGTGTTCTGCAGCGCGAGGAAAGGCATGATGATCGTATCCTCGTAAGCGATGACCGGCATATGGTAATCTTCCAGATGAATCTCCACTCCCTCCGGATCAGTCTGCACCGACTCATTCTTCGAGGACCATGTGATGACATTGAATTCGTCCTGTTCTACGATCGCTCCGTCGATCGGTCCGGAAGATTTGAAGCTGGCCGGTTTATCAACACGAATCGTATCCGCTTCCGGATCGATCACCGCCTCAGCGCCATACATGCTGATCTTCATCACTCCGTCTTCGATCAGGATATCTTCTTTCCCCTCACAGAGTATATTCAGATACTCATGCACGGACACAAAGGGAACATCCTCATAGCCCTTTACGCCATAGGTTGTGATCGTATCATATTTTCCCAGCGACAGTTCCTTATACACATGGCTGTCATCCCAGGTGACGGAAATGTCCTCCGGAGAAATTTCTTCCGGTCCCTCGGCTCTGACTTTGACGGCACTGCTGACCGACAGAGAACCGATCAGCATGGCACAGGACAGAATAATGCTGAGTATTTTTCTCATCTTCATCGTATTATCCTTTCTTTGTTTACAAGGGCAGACAAAAAGTACACGGGATGAGTCGGCGGACCTGTCCCCCTGACTCACCCGCGATTCACTAAGGCCTCATCAGAAGAATTTCGCCGATCGGGCTTTTCCCGGAATAGATAATTCCGCGGGCATACTGTTTTCCGCCGGCCTCGGCAAATTCCATGATCCTTGCGCGCAGGTCCGTCCCGCTGCTTGACACATCCAGCGTGCCCGTTGCCGGGTTCCTGCTGCCGCTCCAGTTCAGCATCGTACCGGGCGTGGTATCCACTTCCGAGAGCTCGGAAGGATCATCTGCCGGATACCGGTAGAGCTGTATTACTTCCTGCCGGAGCATCGCCGTCTCTTCCTCGTACTGCAGCTCGGCCTTCGTGATCATCAGACGCGTCTCCTCCTCGCCGACAGCGCCGGTCGTCACCTTGACCATGCCCTTCCACGGACCGTACAGATCATCCGATCCGCCAAGCGGTGTTCCGTTTGCAGGAAAATCACTGCCTTCCTGCCAGTCAAAATCATCCAGCGTGACGTCAGAGACCTCCCAGACCGTCGATGTCACCGGCGCCGCTGCTTCTGTCTCAGCCGGCTGCTCCTCTGCCGGCTCTTCGATCTCAGGAGCGGGCTCCTCTTCTTCGATTCCGGAAGCAGCCACCATCTCTTCAATCTCAGAAGCAGGCTCAGGTTCCGGCTCCTCGATCTCAGAAACAGGCTCCGGTTCTTCGATCTCGGAAACGGGCTCCGCGGCGACGGGCTCAGACTCCTCCTGATACACCGCAACAGAAGACTCATCGTCGGCGATCACCGCTCCGTCTTCCGCGTTCTTTCCGATTTTGCCGGATTTTGATAAGAATAAAAACGCTCCGGCCGCCACAGCGGCTAAGATAACCGCGCCGCCGATGATGAGCGGCAGCTTTGACCGGCCGGTATTCCCGCTGCCAAAATCCGGCTCCTGTGCCGCGCCGGCAGGGGTCCAGTATTCCTCCGGCGCCTGCTGCGGCGGGACCTGCTGCTGAACAGGCGGCACCGCAAACGGCGACTCGCCCTGCTGCGGCGGGACCTGCGACTGCGGCTGCATCTGCGGCTGGCCGTCCAGCCGCGCCCCGCAGTTTTCACAGAAAACACTGTCGTCTAAAAGCTGAGTTCCGCATTCCGGACAAAACATGGCTCGTCTCCTTCCTTATCACTGATTAATCACTGATTTATCACCGATTTTCCGCCGGATTTACAACGTGTTCCCCGGCCCTGTCCGGCCCCCTGTATTCAACGCAGAGCATCGTCAGATCGTCAAAAGGCTCCGCGCTCTGCACATACAGATGGATCGCCTGTTTCATTTCTTCAAGGACGAGTTCGGGCGGCAGCTCCCGTGTTCTGTTGAGCTGCTCCAGAATCCGCTTCGTGCCGAACATACTGCCCTGCGGATCCACCGCTTCCGCCAGCCCGTCCGTGTACACGAAGATTCTGGCGCCCGGCTTCATTTTTATCTCATACTCGTGATACTTCAGCCCTTCCATGGCGCCGAGTACCGGGTCGTGATGATCCGGGTACAGGATATATTTTGACCCCGCCTGCATGAACATCGGGTACTCGTGTCCGGCATTGGCCGCCGTCAGAATACCGGTCTCCAGGTTCAGAATTCCGACCCAGGCCGTGATGAACATTTCCTCCGGGTTGTTCGCGCAGACTTCATCATTGAATTCCGTGAAGACCCTGGCGGGCGATCTGCCCTGCTTGCTGATGTTTGACAGCGAGATTTTGGAAGACATCATAAACAGCGCCGCCGGGATTCCCTTGCCGGAGACATCCGCCATCACCATACACAGGTGCGTTTCGTCGACAAGGAAGAAGTCGTAGAAGTCGCCGCCGACTTCTTTTGCCGGTGTCATCGAAGCATAGATGTCAAAATCAGTCCTGTCCGGGTAAGCCGGAAAAACTCTCGGGAGCACGGTCATCTGAATCCGGTTCGCAAGGGCGAGCTCTGCTTCGATCTTTCCCCGCTCGGCAGTGATCTTCGTGATCTCATCGGTGTAGCTGTCGATCTCCCTGGCCATGTCCGCGACATCTGTACAGAGCCGGTTAAGCTCATTCCGGGAGTGCACTTCCGACAGGCGCCGGATGACTTCATTACTGTCTTTGGTTCTGGTATATGCCCGGATACTCTGCTGGATCTGATCGAGCGGGCGCACAATCAGGTGCAGAAGCCAGAATACGCACAGAGCCGACAGTGCAGTGAGGAACAATATCATCAGGCGGCTGTATTCCTTCGTGAGTGCCCGGACCGCCCGCTGAAACCCCTTGACGTTCCGCGTGACGCAGATCAGATAGTCGCGGCCTTCGGAGGACATGAGCAGGGAGTAATAGTCCACATAGTCCCCGGCGCGGTTCGGTGCGTCAGACGGTGTTCCCGACACGGTATTCAGGATCGCCTTCCGCTGCGAATCCGAAACCTTCAGCTCTCTGCCGATCGGATAGATCTGACCCGGTTCGTCGCCGCGCACGTCGTCTTCACCCTTGGCAATGAACAGGACGATCCGCTTGTCATACGGCTCCTGGGTCACGACGCCGAACAGATAATCTGTATTATAAGACTTCTGCATCCGGTCGATTCCTGTGATCAGCCAGGAGTAGGCGATCTCCGCGTACAGCTTCTGATCCTCCTCAGGAAGCGCCTCCACATCCTCTGTCGAGGCATATTCCGGCAGAAAGTCCGGATGGCGTTCCATCAGGAGACGGTATTTCTCGGCCGTCCGGGTATCCGCGCTGTAATCGGCATCGTACTCGATGTCCATCTCCGGGTAGTTTTCGTACCAGTAGTTGAGCATCCATTCACTGGCCGGATACTTCTCGATATGGCTCCCCAGATCCATCGCGATATGCTCCGCGTCTTTCTTAAGCTCGTTTCTCACGTATCTCATGGAGAACGCATACAGCGTGTAAAGAGACAGCAGACCGATCGCCATCACTCCTCCGATGAAGAGCACTGCGACCTGGGTCAGCATACTGATCTGTTTTTTCTTTTTTCCGGGTTTGTCTGCAGGCATTTTTTCGGGATTCTGTTCGGCATTTCTGCGAACGTGTCTGTGAGCTTGTTTGCGGTGCCGGTTCGTAGTGCCGGTTCGCTAAAAATCAATAGTGCCGGTCTGCGGGCTTGCGGGTAGTGCATAAGCTTGCTTGAGTTAACAGCCTGCCTTAAAATCAGTTTAGCCCACGAAGCACCTGAATTCAATATTGAAGGAGACCGGGCAATGTCGGATCAGAAGAATACGCCTTCGCTGTGGACGAGGGATTTTACCATCATAACGCTTGGCAGCATCGTGTCGATGTTCGGAAACGCGATGTCCGGGTTTGCCATGAGCCTCATGGTCCTGGACATCTCCGAGTCGACGCTGCTGTATTCTGTTTATATTGCCATGTTCACACTGCCGCATCTGTTCATGCCGGTCATCTCCGGTGCGCTGCTGGACCGCTTCTCGAGGAAAAAGACAATCTACACGCTGGACTTCTTCTCCGCGTTCCTCTACATCGTGATGGCGGCGGTGCTGTCCGCCGGTTGGTTCTCGTTTCCGCTGTTTGCGGTGTACTGCTTTGTCCTGGGGACAGTCGAAAGCATCTACATGGTTGCCTATGAGAGCTTTTATCCGCTGCTGATCACCGAAGGAAACTACCAGAAGGCCTACTCCATCGCAAGTGTGCTGGAGACCCTCTCCGCGGTGATGGTGCCAGTTTCGACGTTTATGTACGGCAAAATCGGGCTCGCGCCGCTGCTGCTGGTAAACGGGATCTGCTTCTTCGCCGCCGCGGTGATGGAGACGCAGATCAAAACTGAGGAGCACTATATCGAAGAGCAGCAGAAGACGAAACTCGAAGGTGCCCGGCCGGCGCGGCAGGTGATCGAGGACACACGGGAAGGCTTCCGCTACCTCTCCTCGGAAAAGGGACTGCTGGCGATCGCGGCATATTTTGCCTTCTCCGCCATCTGCGGCGGCGTGTCTTCCGTCATTGTGCTCCCGTACTTCAAAGGCACGTTTGAGAACGGCGAGTACTGGTATATGTTCGTGATGGCTTTTTCGCTCGCAGGCAGGGCGATCGGCGGCATGATCCATTACCGGCTGAAAATCCCGGCCCGGTTCCGCTACCGCATCGCGCTGGTCGTTTACATTGCCATCTCCATCTTCGAGGGGATCTACCTGTTCTTCCCGTTCCGGGTCATGATGCTCCTGTGTTTTCTCATCGGGATCGGCGGCATCACCAGCTACACGATCCGCATCTCGGCCACGCAGAGCTACGTGCCGGACGAAAAGAAAGGGCGCTTCAACGGTGCGTTCAGCATGCTGTCCACCGTCGGCGCCCTGATCGGGGAATTCTCTGCCGGGATCCTTTCTGAGCGGATCCCTGAACGGGTTGTCCTTCTCCTGGCCATGCTGCTGTGCGCGCTGGCCGCCGTCGTCTTCATCGGCGGCAGCCGGAGCAGCGTTTCGGCGATCTACAACCGCACCGAGTGAACCACGGGCTCTTCCGGCTTCGGCTGAGTCACGGGGACAGGTCCGCTGACTCATCGCGCAAAATGAGTCAGCGGACCTGTCCCCAATGACTCACTGAATCCCGTTACGGATGATCTGTTGCCAGTGTTATCTCAATACAGTCTTCACCACTGCGTTCCTCATAAGGATCGCTCTCTTCTCCCAGATACCAGCCCCGGCGTTTATAATCGCCGTGCAATGCAATCTGTGTGATGCAATAGTTGTAATCCGGATAGAACTCAATGGTAAACTGCGGATAGCTGGAGCTGTCTCCTGCCCTGGGAAGTGCCTGTGTCAGGGTCATTTCGTTGAAATTAGCGAAATCTTCCTCGTCTTCGCGGGGGAGCCATCCATATATCTCCTGATGGGTATAAGAAAAAGAGTCTTCGAACGCACCGTTCATCCGAAGGACAGTCCGGCCTTCATCATCTGTGTCCTCAGAAAAATGTTCAACCTTCCCCCGTAACTCTACCTGATTTCTTTTAAATCTGTTATATGTAGCCGCATCCTGATCCGTGACATAGTCATCCGCCTCGGAGAGAACAATGCGCACATCTCCCTCCCGGCTGACCGTGATATGCGTATCCTGCGGATAGTTCCCTGTCGCTTCGAATACCTTCTCCACGTATGCGCCGCCTGTTTCTGAAATACGGTACATGTTCAGATCCAGTTCCGGTATCTCCTGTCTCTTTTCCGGTTTTCTTTCCGGAAGCCAGACCTCCGTATTCGGTACCAAAAATTTGAATTTCTGTTCCAGAAGGACTTCTTCCTGATCCCCATCCATGCGGACGACTTCGAGGACATTACCGCCGTTCACCATCAGGTGCGCAAGAAACCGGAACTGGATCGTTCCTCTGCCGGAGCTGTTCAGAACAGTCTGCCATTTTTTCGGGTCAGTCACCTTCTCTTTCATTCCCTTGAACCGAACGATGCAGCCGGCGTATTCCGAATCCACCCCGTCCTCTTTGTAATAGTCGATGATCCTGATAGTCAGGATTTTGTTCATCTCTCTGCGGGTCCGCTCATACCGGTCGATAAAATCCGCGACAGCCTTCTCCTCGTTCTGACGATTCATAACAAAAATAACCTGATCGACGATACGGATCACGTCTTTCTTCCAGGTGGCTGTGATCTCCTTTCTGATTTCATCATTCAGGCCACCCTGCGCTGCGGCACCCCAGGCGATTTTCTCCTCCTTCGTCATGACATTTGTGAGGTACTCCGTCCCCAGCTGGTCAGCCTTGACCCAGAACTCATTGCAATAACGATTTATTTCCGCCTCGACCGCGTCAGGACCGCCGCCGTTTACGGCTATCTCCCGCAGAACCTTCATCCACTGAGGAGAACTGCGGTACCCTCCATCCGTATCTTTGGAATTATAGTAGTTGTTATAGGCCCTCATATAGACCTGTTTGCGTCCCTCCAACGCTTCTTCATAAAATTTATTCAACGCATAGCCGAGGAGGGAAACACCCGAAAGATAGAGACCCAGTGCCGTTCCGCCGACATTTCCCAGATAGTTCATGGTCTGATCGATTGTCAGCTGGATTGCTTTCCATGCCGCCTTATCCTGTTCTCCGTCGCGCAGATCCTTGATGATACTGGCGACAGAGCCTGTCACGGAAAGGACATTTAACGAAGTCCCGATATTGCCTATGAAATCACCCGGATAGACAGAGGCCAGCTTATCCTCCATCTCGGTAACCGTCACCGGCCCTCCGTATTTTCTCGAATATCCCCATGAGCCGCTCTTGCCCCACATTGTATTCATGATTTCACCGACGGTTCCCTGTGTGTTGTGCATCAGAGTCGTCCCTGCGCCGTCAGCGACCTTCAAGACACTCTCCACATCTCCGATTGCAGAACCGACAGAATTTAACGCACCGATCGTCGTAAGACCGGAATCAAATTGTTCATAGATCTCAAGGGCTTTGGCAAGCTTCCCCTCCGACTCTGATGCCTCTTTGATCAGCTTGGCGTTCATCTCCAGGGAAACCGACTTGCTCCTGCTGTTCAGAAGCTCAATCAGTTCCCCGTCAGCCAGGTAAGGGATCATGCAGTTCCTGGTGTTTTCGTCCTTTACAGGAAATCCGCAAAAGGTAGAGAGATGTGTTGTCGTGATCCTGATGATCCCTGCATTCTCGTCATACTCGCAGTGGACCGGTCGGATTGTATTCTCCTGTTCATCATACCAGCCGGCTCCGACGGTCCCGCCGACCGGTTTCTCCATCGGAAATTCCAGTGTGATCAGAGTATCATCGTGGATTCCCTCTGCATTGAATTCATACATAGTAAGGGGAATTGTAAGACCATCCACGTGATAGTCCACCGTCTGATCCGCTTTTCTGATCTCCGCCGCGGCATCATGATCCAGAAAGCATTCATTCACAGACATGGACACCTTTCCTTCGCGCAGCTCTGTATTCTCTTCAGTTAAAATTCCTGAAGCGACCGTATCCATCTTCCAGCCGGAATCCAGATAGTAGTTGTGCTCTGCCCAGGGCACTCCTTCAATATCATCCCCCGTGTAGGATCCGACATTGCTGTCAGCGGCTGCTGCAATGGGTTCATTTCCTCCGCCGGAACTCTCATCGCCGCCGGGGCTTCCATCGCCCGTGCCGCCTGCCGTGATCGTTCCGCTCCCTCCGTCATGGCCGCCGCCGGATCCGCCGCTCCTTAAAAAACCCGGACGCCAGAATGCGCCTACGACGAGCTCAACGACCATAATCAGACACAGAAACACAAGCAGGCCTGATTTTGCCCCGCCGGATCTCACCGGGAGGGACGGGGCCGGCATACCGTTGTTCGCCGGACGGACAGGCGTGGTCCTGCCTGTGTCCTGCGGTGTCCTCATCTGAGGCGGCGCAGTATCCGCAGGTACCGGCGTTCCGCATCTGGGGCAAAATTGTGCTCCGGCCGTCAGATTTTCACCGCATCGTGAACAGAAATTGGCCATTGTCAGTCTCCTTTCCCGCAGCCTCAGCGAACCATGCAGAGGATCGCTTTGACCCCTGCCTGCGATTCCATCACCCCGATCGCATACTCTTTCCCGTTCCAGTCGTAAAAGTAACGGATATCCATCTTTCCCGCACCGGTCGCATGGATCTGACCATCCTCATAATTTCCGAAATAGTACGACGGCTCGTCGGCAGTATACTGCCCCTCCGCTTCGCTGAGCATGTGCTCCCAGTACCAGTCACATTCCACCGTCACATGATCCTGATCTCCGTTGATCATCATGTAAAGAAGAAGGTCCATCCTCCTTCCGTTGGAATTGTCCGGGTCAAATTTAAT
>JAFRIW010000008.1 GCA_017432565.1 Lachnospiraceae bacterium | reverse complement strand
GAACCGCAGCCCGAGCCTGAGCCGGAAATCGTGGAGCCCGAACCGGAACCGCAGCCCGAGCCTGAGCCGGAGATCGTAGAGCCCGAACCGGAACCGCAGCCCGAGCCCGAGCCGGAAATCGTGGAGCCCGAACCGGAACCGCAGCCTGAGCCCGAGCCGGAGATCGTAGAGCCTGAACCGGAGCCGCAGCCCGAGCCTGAGCCGGAGATCGTGGAGCCCGAACCGGAACCGCAGCCCGAGCCCGAGCCGGAGATCGTAGAGCCCGAACCGGAACCGCAGCCCGAGCCTGAGCTGGAAATCCCGGAGGAGCCGCCGGTGAGAAGGATTCTCCGTGAAGAGCCCGAAGAGCCGACCCCGGATCCCGTACCTGAGACACCTGTACCGGAGAATCCGAAAGAAGAGAATCCGACAGTAGAGAATCCGACTCCCGCACCGGAAACACCTGCAGTCAGCGAGCCGACCAATGAGCCGACACCTGAGCCGGAAGAGAGCACAGGAACTGTGCTGGGCGCCGGACGGAGCGGAGAGGTTCTGGGAGAAGAAAGAACACAGAAAGTTCTGGGTGCGGAAAGAGCCCACACAGGAGATGAGAGCGGTCTGAATTACTGGATTGCGCTGATGGGGGCATCTGCCGCAGCACTTGCAGCCTTCTGCCTCAAGCATCTTAAGAAGGAAGAAGAGGAAGAAGACATCTGATTAAAAAGCATATTACGAATATTGGAATACACCTCGTTTATCGAAAGGCCGGATTGAACATCCGGCCTTTCGGCATTTGTTGTGTGCGGCTTTACTTTTGCTCCAATCGTGATAGGATAGTACAAACTGAACGGGGGTGGTTCGAATGATCGATCTGACGAAGCTCAGCAGTCATTATATTGTCCGGGAACTGGGAAAAGCTGACGTTGATAAAGTCCTTGAGATATGTCAGGGCAATCCGCAGTTTTACGAGTATACCGAGGCAGAGCCGACCCGGGAACAGATTCTGGCTGACATGAAACTGACACCGCCGGGAATCTCTCAGTCCGCAAAGTATTACCTGGGCTTTTTTGACGGCAGTGAGCTGGCTGCTGTCATGGATCTGGTCGACGGCTATCCGGAGCCTGATTTTGCCTATATCGGCTTCTTTATGATGAATCCGCGGTTACAGGGACGGCAGATCGGGTCGGGCATCGTCGATGAAGCAGCCGCTTATTTGCAGGCGATCGGGAAAAAGGCGATCCGGCTTGCAATTGATCAGGGGAATCCGCAGTCTTCTCATTTCTGGGAGAAAAACGGATTCGAGGTCATCTTCGAGGCGGATGTCAACGGATGGACAAAGCTTGTGGCGCAGAGGCATCTGCCGGAGAGAATCATCGCCGCCTGCGGAAACGACTGCTCGGTTTGCCCCAGGTATACGGCGCATCCGTATGAAAAGACGGAAGAGGAACTGCATCACACGGCTGAGCTGTGGATGAAAATCGGATATCGGGACCATGTCGTTACGAATCAGGAGATTTCCTGCACCGGGTGCAGGCCGGAGAACTGGTGCAGGTACCGGGTCGCCGGATGCTGCGTGGACAGAGGCATTCAGACTTGTGCCGAGTGCAGTGAATTTCCGTGTCAGAATATGGCAGAGTGCTTCACCGTCACGCAGTCTTTCGCGCCAAAGTGTCGGGAGGTCTGCACGGACGAGGAGTACGAGCAGCTGCGAAAGGCATTTTTTGAAAAAGAGAAAAACCTGAACAATATCAGGAAATATATGTAAGTTAGGAAAATTGCATCTATGAAGAAGAAACTGATACTGCTGGCTATGTGTTGTATGGTATTCGGGCTCGCCGCCTGCGGGTCGAAGGATGGAAAGGAAGGCGATTCGGTGCTGGAGCCGATCCCTGTTGAGGAGACTGCTCAGGCAGAAGAAACCGCAGAAGCCCCGGAAAAAGAACAGGCCGCAGCACAGGAGCAGGCGCCGGCACAGGAGCAGGCCGCGGTACAGGAACAGGCAGAAGCTTCGTCTGATGTTCTGACTCAGGAGCAGGCCCTCGAGGCGATTAAGAATTATTGCTATGCAAACAACCCGGATTTGGAGAGCATGGCGGAATCGGATGATTACACGATTTACTGGGATGTGACTACCGGCGAGGCAGATGAGATTGTCGTCCTGTACAGATCTTACACCGGTGCGGAGACGCGTTACTATATTGATCCGACTTCCGGAGAGACCTATGTCACGGAGCTGGTTCCCGGCATCATTGATGAGGAACAGCGCACGGAAGAAAGCTTCAATGTCAGAGATTATATGCTCTGACACGTCTTGGAGACGTGTCAGAATTCTGCTGCACAGTACAGCTCCCGGCGGAGCAGGGCCGGTATGGCGTCCCGGCCCTGAAGCAGGCGTGGAAAAGACTGGCGGTGAAAAAAGCCTGATGTGTTGATTGACAATACAGTCCGATCACGACACTTGCTCAGGCAAACCTGTAGCAGCGGTGAAAAGGCGTGATCCAGGTGATTGACAATACAGGTTAAGCGTGCCGTAAACTGTGAAATTTGCTTGTCTGACAGTAAAACTGAAGATCTTGTTGAATGTCAATACACTTCCCTGACAGGACTGGCGGTGAAAAGAATCGACCGAGTTGATTGACAATACATTTCCGGCTGCTGCGCCTGCTCATGCATGCCGAAGGTGGCAGTAAAAACAAGAAAGAACCAGGAATGTCAATACAATTCCGGCCGCAGCGCATAGCGGACGGAAAAAGTGTGTATGTAAAAAAAGAGGAAACTGGGATTTTCACAGCTGTCAGGATACCTTATGAGCGAGTCAGCAAGACCTGTATAAATGGCATACATTTTGACAGAGGTCGGAAAGACACCTGCCCGGACTGATGGTATAATGAATTGTGCAGGAACCGTTGGGAACAGATCCGGAGGCGTATAAATTGAAAGCCAGAAATAACAGCGGAAATAAAGAAAGAAATACAGCCTGCAGCAGAAGAGTCGCCGCGGTATTGCTGAGCATGCTGATGCTGCTGTCTGTGGTGATGCTGACAGCTGCACAGGTGAGTGCTGCGCCGACGCAGGCCGCTCAGGCACGGACGGACACGGCGAAGAAGACGGTCATTGTACTGGATCCCGGACACGGCGGCACCCAGGGAGATGATCTCGGCGCGGTCTACGGACAGTACGCGGAGAAGGCGATGACGCTGCATCTGGCGAAACTGGTGAAGGCTGAGCTGGAGCTGTATGACAATGTGGAAGTCCATCTGACCCGGGAAGCGGACGTGCCGGTCTCGATTTATCAGAGGGTTCAGTTCGCGAAAGCAAAGAACGCGGATTTGCTTTACAGTATTCATTTCAATGTCGCGCCGGAACATGACAGGACAGGGAGCGAAGTATATATTTCGGCGGATCCCGCCTTCCATGATCAGGCGGCAGCCCTCGCGGAAGCCCAGCTCTCGAATCTGACCTTTTTTGCCAATATTCCGCGCAGAGGAATTTTCACCAGAGTCGGGAAAAACGGCGATTATTACGGAATCATCCGCTACGCCACACAGGCGGGAATGCCGGCGGTCATCGTGGAGCATCTGTTTATCGACCAGGCGCCGGACCGGAAACTGATGGAGCAGGAGAATATCTATCTTAAGCTTGCGCACGCGGATGCGACGACTATCGCCATGCATCAGAAGCTGAAGAGCACCCGCCTCGGTATTGATTTTTCGAATATCGTTCTGGTTCCGGGTGTCAGCACAGAGAGCGATCTGTGGAAATACAGCAGGTAAGGGAGAGCAAAATATGGAAAGGAGGCACATTGTGAAATACACAGAGACATTTCAGGAACTTCCTCTGTCCGTTGAGGAAATGAAGAAGATGGGACTGGCTGATCTGTCTTCACCGTCCAGAGTAGCGGCGCTGACGGTTGTGGCGATTTATGCCTACACGGTGAACAAACAGCAGGGAATTGAGATGATCGATTACCTCCGCGGCCCCAGACCGCTGACAGAGTACGAGAAGCAGTTTCTGCGGGATCGTCTCGGCGGCAAGGAGTATGTGATCAAGTCCTTCTTCCAGGGAGCGGTTCCGGATAACAATTATGCGATGTCCAAGCCGTACACTGTCATCGTGGAAGACGCACCTCAGGTTGTCAGCAAGGAAGGCTACAAGCGCTTCCAGCTCCGCTCGGGCGGCGCAGACAATCCGAGGACCATCACCCTTCGGAATAAACCTTCGACCGGTGAGTGGTTCCTGTGGGAGCAGGTTCTCCTTGCGGATATCCGTCCCCCGAAGAGCCAGGACGACTGGGCCTGACGGACGAAAAAGAGCAGAAAAAAAGCCCGGGAGCATTGCTTCCGGGCTCTTCATATAGTTGACTGAACTGGTTAAGATACTGCATATACAGGCAGAATCTGCCGTATACAGAATGGATCAGTCGTTGGTGTAATTGTCAAAATATCCCTGAACCAGAACGACGGGCGTTCCCTTGTCGCCGGAGCCGCTGGTCAGATCGCAGAGGGATCCGATCAGGTCGGTGAGCTGACGGGGAGTGGTTCCCTGGGAAGCCATGCTGCCCTTCAGGTCATGATCCTTCTTGCGGATGCTCTCGGAAATTGCATCTCTGAGTGCTTCACCGCTCAGGTTGCTGAAGTCGTTGTCTGCCAGATATTTCAGCTTCAGTTCGTTCGGTGTGCCGTTCAGGCCGTCCGTGTGGAACGGAGAGACAACCGGATCGGCGAGCTCCCAGATTTTGCCCTGCGGATCCTTGAAGGCGCCGTCACCGTAAATCATGACTTCCACGTGTCTGCCGGTGGCTTTCAGCATGCGGTCCTGGATATCCAGTACCAGCGGCTGCGCGTCGCGCGGGAACAGCTTGATGCGGTCTTCCGTGGACTTGTTGGAGCCGAGCAGACCGAAATCGGCGTTGTAGCCGCTGCCGTTCACGGGTGCGTTCATGATTTCATCCAGACCCAGGACGACTTTGGCACCTGCTTCCTTCAGGATGCGCTTGGTGCGCTTTCTTGTGTGGATGTCGCAGGTCAGAATGCAGTCCGTGTAATCCAGAATCACTCTGGGCTGATTGGCGAAAATGATCTCGGCTTCTGCACCGCACTCGCGGATCAGATCGCCGTAGTACTGAACATAATCCACGCCGGTGAATTCGTGTACGTTGCTGCCGAAGAGCTCGCGATAGCGCTCCAGGGTCAGAACATCGCTGTAGGGATTGATGCCTGCTTCGTCGATCTTGTCAAGGCTGATCAGCTGATTGCCGACTTCATCAGAAGGATAGCTGAGCATCAGCACGACCTTCTTCGCGCCCATTGCGATGCCGCGGAGGCAGATCGCGAAGCGGTTTCTGGAGGTAATCGGGAAAATGACACCGATGGTCTCGCCGCCGAGCTTCGTGCGGACATCCTGTGCAATGTCCTCTACGGTGCAGTAGTTGCCCTGCGCGCGGGCGACAATAGATTCCGTGACGGCAATGACATCCCGGTCGCGGATCGCAAAGCCTTCAGACTCAGCCGCTTCCAGTACGCTGTCTGTGACAATAGATGCCAGATCATCGCCCTGCCGGATAATCGGGCAGCGGATGCCGCGGGATACAGTTCCGACTCTTCTTTCTTTTCCTTCCACTGTTTTACACTCCTCTCTGAATCATCATACTGAGCTCACAATAAGCCTTGTACGAAAAAACCCGGATTATTATATACCGACGGAGTAAATAATGCCACAGCTTTTCTGTTATAATAGCCGGAGAAATGTAAAGGAGTATACCATGCAGCAGAGTAATCAGCATAATAAAAAGTACAAAAGCATGTTTTTTGATCTGGACGGGACACTGCTCGGAAGCAGCAGAGTCCTGCATCCCGATACGCGGCGCGAGCTTGCGCGCGCGAAAGAGCGCGGCGACAGGATCTATCTGTGCAGCGGCCGCCCGCCGGTTTATCTGCAGAACGATATCTGCCGGGTGTTCCCTTTTGACGGGATGGTGGCCTGCGCCGGCGGCGTGGTGTATGTCGGAGAAGAAAAAATCTGGGAGAACCGGATCCCGCCGGAGGTGTTTGAAGAGACGTGCCGGCTTCTTGGAGAGTGCGGCGCTGCCATGCAGTTTGATACGGCACAGGGGACCTATTTCACCCGGGAGTGCATGGCTGGTTTCGGCAAAATTCTGGAGGACGCCGGGATCTTTCCGGCCGGAATGGAAGAAAAAATGGCCCGGGAGAATGAGGAACTGGAGAGGCTGGGCATCAACCGGCTTATGAGCAGCTGGACGGAGGATATTCCGGTGCAGAAGATCGTTTTCACAGCCGTTGACCGATCCGGTCTGGACCAGAATATGGACCGTTTCAAGAAGCATTTTGCGGTAAATCCCTTCTTTCAGACACCGAAGGGGATTGCCGGAGAACTGATTCCGCTGGACTGCACCAAAGAGCACGGCATCCGGAAGGTACTGGAGTATACCGGTGCTTCCTGGGAGGGAACGGCAGGCTTCGGAGACAGCCTGAACGATCTGGAAATGCTGCAGGCGGTCCGGATCAAAGTCGCTGCCGTCTATGCGCCGGAGGAGGTGCGGGCTGCGGCGGATTATCTGTTCGAGGACCCGGATCAGGGCGGACTTGCCCGGGTGCTGCGGAAAATCGAAGAGGATGAGACAGTTGACAGAACCTGATCCGGAAGATACGATAATGGTCGTTGCGCCAATCGGATATATAAGAAATATATTCAGATACGGAAGATTCAGATACGACAGAAAAACGACAGAAAAGGAAAACAGAATAGATTTATGAGCAGTCAGTCAATAAACACCGGTATGAAGCCGGAGAACTCAGGAAGCAGGATCCGCTATGTTGCCTATGCGGGTCTCGTTGCCGCCATTTATGTAGTATTGACCATCCTTGTCGCCAGTTTTAATCTGGCCAGCGGCGCCATCCAGGTCCGGATTTCCGAGGCACTGACCATCCTCCCGGCAATTCTGCCTGCAGCAATTCCGGGCGTCACGATCGGCTGTCTTCTTGCAAATATCATTACCGGCTGCGCACTGCCGGATATTATTTTCGGAACACTGGCCACCTTCCTCGGTGCCGTCGGTACGCGCGCACTCGCGAAGAAATTCGGCTGCAGCACACTGAAGACAAGAATTCTGTGCTCCCTGCCGCCGGTTATTTCCAATACAATTATCGTTCCGCTAATTCTGACCTATGCCTATCACATTCCGGGCGGCATTCCGTTCCTGATGCTGACAGTCGGCGCGGGCGAGCTGATTTCCTGCACGATCCTCGGTGTCCTGCTGCTGACCCTGCTGTGGCCGATGCGGAACACCCTGTTCGGGGAGACCGACGGATCATCGGACTGATTATCCGCCTGATAATAGAAAACCGGATTATCCGGACAGCCCCCTGACAATAGCTGATAATAGAAAAAAGCCATCAAGAATAGACAAAATCATTTATTAAGCAACAAAATGTAAAATATAGTTGACATCTTGTCGCGGACATAGTATGATCATGCTCAGAACAGAAAACAAACGCTGAGCATGATCATATTTTGCTTACAGCGAAAAAAGAGGAGGATAAGAAAATGTTGATTGCAGGAAGAGCGAGCGGTATGACAGTCGGTCTGATTGTCGGTCTGATTCTGGCAGTGATTCTGCTGAAGTTCGGCAACACCAACCGGAAATTCAAGACAGAATACGATGAGCGGCAGAAGGAGATCCGCGGCATGGCCTATACGTACGGCTTCTACGCAATGGCCATTTACGAGGCCGCGATGCTTCTTCTCTCGGCAGCGGAAATTGAACTGCCGGTTGAGAATTATATTCTGCACTTCGGGGCGATTGCAGTCGGATGCACTGTCTCCTGTGTATACAGCATCTGGAAAGGTGCCTACTGGGGACTGAACAACGACCACAGACGCTACAAGGCAATCATTGCAGTCTGCATTGTTCTGAATATGCTGCCGCTGATCGGCCTGTTCCGGGGAGAGTCTCTGATGGAAAACGGCAAGATCGGAATGCCGATGTTAAACATCATGGTGCTGATCATGCTCGCAGCGGCAGGCGTGACCTATCTGATCCGTCAGGCTGTGGACCGGAAGGAAACCGAAGAGGAATAAGGAGGACTGCGCGATGAAGAATCTCAGACTGAAGGCGGCACGGGCTGCGAAGGATCTTTCCCAGGACGAGCTGGCCAGACGGTGCGGTGTGTCCAGACAGACCATGAGCGCAATCGAAAAGGGTGACTATAATCCCACGATCAACCTCTGCATCGCGATCTGCAGGGAGCTGGACAAGACGCTCGACGAGCTGTTCTGGCCGGTCGAGTAAGCCGGAGCTGCAAGTGCGGACGGCGGCTGCGATCGGGCAGTCAGGCGGATCCGGCCTTACGGCTTCTTTTTCCGGACCGAAAAGCCGAAGGTTCCCAGGAGCTCCCCGAGTGCGTAGTACTCACCGTGCGAGTAGGCGAGCAGATCGGCCGCGGCCAGGTCAAGACGCCCGTTCTCATCCAGGAACCGGTCATCGACGTCGGTGGAAAGCACCTCGGCAACAAACATATCATGGGATCCGAGCCGGAGAATTTCCCGGACGCGGCACTCCAGAATCACAGGGCTCTCGGCGATGCCGGGAGCTTTGATTTTGGCAGAGGGAGAGGGAGTGAGCCGCAGCTCCTCCCGGATCTTCTTCGGAAGGGAAGTAAGGGCCGGCGCGTCCGGCAGAGCAAACTTGTCAAGATCCCGGCCGGAGCGGACGCCGACAAAATCCGCCGCACGGGCCAGCTTCCGCGTCGTCAGGTTCAGGCAGAATTCTCCGGTCCGCTCGATGATATCGTGTGAAAAGCGCTCTTTCCGGATCGAGACGCTGACCATGACCGGATCGGAGCAGACGGTGCCCGCCCATGCGGCAGTCATCGCGTTGGGGCGGCCTTCTTCGTCCGCGCAGGTCACAATCACGGCCGGAACCGGATAAAGCATATTGGAAGGTTTCCAAAACTGTCTGCTCACTGTCTTCTCCTTCTGATCAGATTTATTCATGATTCAATCATGTTTGATTTATCCGTGAAATTTATGTGTTTATTATACTGGTTTTCAATAGAAAATGTTATACTGGTTGCAATCGCGGAAAGACTGCAGAGCCGCGGGCAGGATATGATTTTATGCAGAATTAACAGGAGGTAAAAGAATGATTGCTGTTGTTGTGCTTTTGATTGTGGTACTGGCGATTGTCATCGCAAACGTGCGGATCGTTCCGCAGGCAGAGGCCTATGTCATTGAACGCCTGGGACGCTATAAAATGACCTGGGGCGCGGGACTGCATCTGAAGACCCCTTTTATCGAGCGGATCGCCCGCAGGGTCAGCCTCAAGGAGCAGGTGCTTGACTTCCCGCCGCAGCCCGTTATTACCAAAGATAACGTCACCATGCAGATCGACTCGGTCGTATTCTGTAAGGTTTTTGATCCGCAGCTGTACACCTACGGCGTTGAGAGCCCGATTTCAGGTCTTCAGAATCTGGCAGCCACGACCCTTCGTAATATCATCGGTGAGATGGAACTGGACCAGACCCTGACCGGCCGGGATGCCATCAACAGCCGGATGCAGGCTGTCCTGGATGAAGCGACGGATCCCTGGGGAATCAAAGTAACCCGTGTGGAGATCAAGAACATTCAGCCGCCGCCGGAAATCGAGCAGATCATGACGAAGCAGATGCGGGCGGAGCGTGAGCGCCGGCAGACCGTTCTGGAAGCACAGGCTCATCAGGAAGCCGTTGTCTCCAGAGCGGAAGGTGACAAGCAGGCCAAGCTCCTTGCCGCGGAAGCGGAGCGCGATGCGCAGATTGCTCTGGCGCAGGGCCGCGCCCGCTCGATCGAACTGGTTTACGAGGCGGAGGCGGAAGGTATCCGCAAGCTGAACGCAGCCAATGTCGCCGAGTCCGTTCTGAAGCTGAAGGGCATCGAGGCGATGAAGGACATCGCGGACGGCCGCGCGACGAAGATTTTCATGCCTACGGACGTCACGAAAGCCGTCGCCACCCTGGGCGTGCTGGGCGAGGCGCTGGGCATCGGCGATGCGTCTGCCATTGATAAGAGCCCGAAGCCTGCAGCGGCGCAGGCCGGCGATCCCTGCTGTGATGATGGCGAAAAGGGAAGCGGAACAAGAGATGCCGCCGCGGCAAATGCTGCGATTACGCGCGATATCGAGCACCGGGATCATGATTAACAGGCATTGCCTGAATGATGAATAACATGCAGCACCGGCCGGCGGATTAAACCGGCCGGTGTTCTCCATGTATCTGGGGGAATGGTATGGCAAGAAATTATATTGAACTGGTTAAAAAGGCAGGCTCCGACAGCTGGGAGCTGAAACCGGGATTTGCATCTTCCTCTTCGGGAAACAGTGCGGGCAGCCGCTCTGCTTCTGTGAAGGAGAGAGAATTTACTATGCAGAGCCGGATCCGGGACATCTACCGGACACCGGTGGGACACGATATTCTGGACAAAATGATGCTCACGTTCGGAATTCCCACCCAGACACTGGATAATCCGCTGGTGGGAAGCTGGAAGCTGTCGGGACTGCAGAAGATTGCCGGAAGAAAACTGGAGCCGGCCTTTTTTGATGTATTCCTGAAGCTGGTCAATCAGGAACGCGATCTGCCTGGAGACGAGCGGAGCGCGATCGTGCCCGCATGGTGGAAAGAGGCCGTCTTCTATCAGATTTATCCGAGAACCTTCTATGATACCGACGGAGACGGCATCGGTGACCTGAAGGGCATTCTTCAGAAACTGGATTATTTAAAGGAACTGGGCGTGGACGCGCTGTGGCTCTCACCGGTCTATGACTCTCCGAACGATGACAACGGCTATGATATCCGGGACTACCACAAGATCATGGCTGAGTTCGGAACCATGGAAGATTTTGACGAGCTGCTGGAGCAGGTTCATGCGCGCGGCATGCGGCTGATTATGGATCTGGTCGTCAATCACACCTCGGACGAGCATGAATGGTTCCAGGAGGCGCTGCGGGATCCGGAATCTCCCAAGCGCGGATATTATTTCTTCCGCGAAGGCGAGGAGGACAATCTGCCCAACAACTGGATGTCGTTCTTCTCCGGCCCGGCATGGAATTATTATCCGGAGCAGAAGCAGTATGCGCTGCATCTTTTCTCCGGAAAGCAGATGGATCTCAACTGGGACAATCCGGAGCTGCGAAAGGCCGTGATCGCGATGATCAACTGGTGGCTGGACAAAGGCGTGGACGGCTTCCGGATGGACGTGATCAATTATATTTCCAAGGAGGACGGGCTTCCGGACGGCGATGAGACCGTCGGAAAGCTGCTGAACTTCCCCGGCGTGGAACAGTATTTCTACGGACCGCACCTGCACGAATATCTGCACCAGATTCACGAGGAGGCCTTCGAGCCGCACGGCGCATTCTCCGTCGGAGAGACACCCGGCGTCGGCATGGAAATGGCCAAGCTCCTCACCGGGGATGACCGCGGCGAGCTGGATATGATTTTCTCCTTTGATCATCTGGAATCTCCGGGAAAAACCCGCTATGATGTCTACCGCTATGACCTGAACTATTACCGGGATTACATCACGGACTGGATGAACAATTACGGGAACCGCTGCTGGATGTCGCTGTTTTACAACAATCACGACAATCCGCGCATGGCAGGCAAAATCAATCCGGATCCGGCGTATCGCAGGCAGATCCAGATTTTGCTCGCGGTGATGCAGTTTACCCTGAAGGGAACACCGTTTGTCTATCAGGGCGACGAAATGGGCATTACAAATTACCATTTCAGCTCCATTGATGAGATCCGGGACATTGAAGCCCACGGCATTTATGGTAGAATCATGGAAGAGCGCGGGAAGACACCGGAAGAGGCCCTGCAGATGATCAACGCGGGGACCCGGGAACAGGGAAGGATTATGCTGCCCTGGAACGAAGTGCCGGCAGGCTCGATTGCGGCACAGCAGACCGCGGATGAGATGATCACCAGAGTCTACAGAACACTGATTGCCTTGAGAAAGAATTATCCGGCGCTGATTTACGGCGAGTTTGAGAAGATGAACAGCAGCAAGAACCGCTTCATCTATCGCCGCAGAGACGAGCGGAACGAGTTCGTGATCGAGTGCAATCTTTCCCCGGTACGGCGCAAAGCGCTGTTCCCGGGAACGGGTTATGTGCCGGTGTTCGGGGACGCGGGCCAGATGCTGGAGGCGTATGACGCGCGGATCTGGAAGAAGCTGTAAGGAGGCGGAATGGGAAAGAAAACCAATCGGATTGTCGTGAAGGTCGGCACATCCACACTGACGAATGAGCTGGGCAACAGCAATTTGCATCGCATCGAGGCTCTGTGTATGGCGCTGGCCGATCTGCAGAATATGGGGAATGAGATCATTCTGGTTTCCTCCGGCGCGATTGCGGTGGGCGCCAACAAGATGCATCTGCCGGAAAAGCCGAAGGAGATGCGCATGAAGCAGGCCGCCGCTGCGGTCGGGCAGTGCGAGAACATGTTCTTATATGACAAGTTCTTCGGCTACTACAACAAGACGGTCGCCCAGATTCTGCTGAATGCGGATGACATCAAGGAAGAGGTCAAAAAGGAAAATCTGACCAACACTTTCGAAGCCCTTCTGACGCACGGGATTATTCCGATTGTCAATGAGAACGACTCGGTGAGCTATACGGAAATCGAGTCGGAAGAGAAGCTCTTCGGTGACAATGATATGCTCTCGGCGGTTGTCGCGGTGCTGTGCAGGGCGGACCGGCTGATTATTCTCTCGGACATTGACGGTTTCTATGACCGCGATCCCAGACTCTATAAGGATGCAAAACTGGTCAGCCGGATCGACCGGATTGACGAGTCCACCTATGCGCTGGCAGGCGGCGCCGGGTCCCGCAGAGGAACCGGCGGCATGCGGACCAAGCTGCAGGCGGCGGACATTGCGACGGCGCAGGGAATTGACGTGCTGGTCGTAAACGGAAAAGAACCGAAGATCCTTCTGGATATCGCGGAGGGAAAGAAGGTCGGCACACTGTTTGCCGCACATTGAGGAGCAAAATGATGAAACGTGCGAGCGGAATCCTGCTTTCAATAGCCAGCCTCCCGTCGAAATACGGGATCGGGTGCTTCTCCCGAGAAGCATATGATTTTGTGGATTTTCTCGAGAAGACAGGGCAGTCCTACTGGCAGATTCTGCCGCTGGGGCAGACCGGGTACGGTGATTCGCCGTACCAGTCTTTCTCAACTTTTGCCGGAAATCCGTATTTTATAGACCTCGAAAAGCTGATTGAGGCGGGATATCTGACGAAGGAGGAGGCGCAGGCCTGTGATTTCGGACAGGATCCGATGTATGTGGACTATGAAAAAATCTACCGCAGCCGCTATGCGCTTCTGCGGAAGGCTTTCCGGAACAGCCCTTATGCGCATGAAAAGGAACCTGCGTTTGAGGAATTTATCAGTCACCACAGCGGCTGGCTCCCGGATTATGCGCTGTTCTGCGCGCTGAAGGAGCAGTACGCGGGAGTGTGCTACACAGAATGGGACGAAGAATACCGCCGCCGCGATCCGGAGGCGCTTGCGCGCTGCAGGGAGAAACTCGCGGAGGAGATTCGCTTCTTCGAATTCCTGCAGTATCTGTTCTACACGCAGTGGCATGATCTGAAGGCCTATGCGAACGGAAAGGGAATTGAGATCATCGGAGATATTCCGATTTATGTCGCTTTTGACAGCGCAGATGCCTGGTCGCATCCGGAGCTGTTTGAGATCGACGAAGAGGGATATCCCACGGTCGTGGCAGGCTGTCCGCCGGATGCTTTTTCCGCGACCGGGCAGCTGTGGGGCAATCCGATTTATCGGTGGACCTATCACAAAGGAACGGGCTATGCGTGGTGGATCAGCCGGATCCGCGCCTGCTTCGAGCTGTACGATGTACTGCGGATTGATCACTTCCGCGGTTTTGACGAGTATTACGCGATCCCCTACGGCGACGAGACGGCGCAGCACGGAAAATGGTGCCCCGGTCCCGGCCTTGATCTTTTTAATGCGATCAGGCATGCAATGGGCGATCGGAAGATCATTGCGGAGGATCTCGGCTATATGACCGAATCGGTCATTCGTATGGTGGAGGCCAGCGGATTCCCGAATATGAAGGTTTTGCAGTTTGCATTTGACCCGAGCGGGAAGAGTGAATACCTGCCGCATAACTATGGGCGCAACTGTGTGGCCTATACGGGAACACATGATAATGAGACGATGGCCGGGTGGCTTCAGGATGCAAATCCGTGGGAGAGAGATTTTGCCCTGCGCTATGCCGGCGCAGATGAAAAGGATCCGGTGCTGAGCATGATCCGGCTCACGCTGATGAGCGTGGCGGACACAGCCATTATTCCGATCCAGGATTACCTGCGTCTTGGAAATGAGGCGAGAACCAATCATCCGTCGACTCTGGGCGGAATCAACTGGCGCTGGCGCCTTGTGCCGGGACAGCTGACGGAGGAACTGGCGCGGGAGATCCGGGATCTGACCGGAATGTACGGGAGACTGAAATAAGCTGAGGCGATCTCCCCCGGGAAGATAAAAAATCAGAACAGACAAGGGGATTGAGGACAGAATGGACAGAGTACAGGTAATTGAACTGAAGGAAACGATTCTGGAGGACAACGACCGGGATGCGCAGAAGCTCCGGGAAGAATTAAAGGAGCGGGGCGTGTTCTATCTGAACGTGATGTCTTCGCCCGGTTCCGGGAAGACCACGACGATTCTTCAGATTCTGGAGCGTCTCTCGAAAGAATTCAGGGTCGGCGTCATGGAAGCCGATATTGACTCCAGCGTGGATGCGCTGAAGATTCAGGAAGCCGGTTATCCGGCTGTACAGCTGCACACGGGCGGTATGTGCCATCTCGACGCGCAGATGTCGCGTCAGGGCATGGCAGGACTGCCGGAGGACACACAGGTTGTCATCCTGGAGAATGTCGGAAATCTGGTCTGCCCCGCGGAATTCGATACCGGCGCGGTGCTGAACCTGGTGATCCTGTCGGTGCCGGAAGGCGACGACAAACCGCTGAAGTATCCTCTGATGTTCGAGAAGTGCTCTGTGGCGGTGATCAATAAAATCGACGCTATGCCGGCTTTTGACTTTGATCTCGAAAAGGCATCGGCTGCCATACTCAGGCGCAATCCGGAGATGAAGATTTATCCGGTCTGCGCGGCGTCGGGCGAGGGCGTGGATGCGCTCTGTGAGGAACTCTCCGGACGGATCCGGAGCTGGCTGGGATAATGCCGGACTCCGGGCGGATCCGCAGCTGGCTGGGAATGTAAGAAAAAGGTGGACGTACAATGGGCGAATTCAAGGTAATCGAAGTACATCAGAGCGTTTACGCGATCAATGATGCGATCGCGGAAGAGACCCGGGAGCGGCTGAAGAAAGAAAAAACTTTCATGATCAATCTCATGGCATCTCCGGGTGCCGGAAAGACGACAACGCTCCTGCGCACGATTCAGATGCTGGACGGACAGTATAAAATCGGCGTGATGGAAGCGGACATCGATGCGACGGTGGATGCGGAGAAGATGGAGCAGGCCGGGGTGCGGTCCATTCAGGTCCACACGGGCGGCGAGTGCGCCATGAACGCGGAGATGACGATGCAGGCCATGGACGAATTCGGAACCGCGGATCTGGATCTGCTGGTGATGGAGAACGTGGGCAATCTGGTCTGCCCCGCCGAGACGGATACGGGCGCGTCGCGGAATGTGGCAATCCTGTCGGTGCCGGAAGGTGACGACAAGCCGCTGAAGTACCCGCTGATGTTTGAGGTCTGTCATGTGGTGCTGATCAACAAGATTGATACGCGCGCGTATTTCCCCTTCGACGACGATGCGGTGCGCGAGCGGATTCTTGCGAGAAATCCGGAGGCGAAGATCTTCTTCATCAGTGCCAAAACCGGCGAGGGCTTTGAGCCCTGGATCGAGTGGCTCCGGGGAGAGATTGACGCCTGGAATCAGGACTGAGGCGGTTCGGGGCTGAGACGGTTCAGGGCTGAGGCGGTTCTAAGCCGCCATCGTATTCCGCATAAGAAGGCACCACGGTGCCGATATAGGGATCCAGAAGAAGGAGCAGGTCATCAAGACCCTCCTTCTTTTTTGCGCTTAAATAAATGCGGTCACCGTTTACCGGATCGCGCCGGATGCAGGGCCAGTCCCGCGGGACGGCGCTTTCATACTCGTCCTGTTCGGCCAGATCCGCTTTGTTGAGGACGGTGATGACAGGGATTTCGCCGGCACCGATTTCCTTCAGGGTCCGGGCTGCGACTTCAAGCTGGTGCGGATAGTCCGGATCCGAGCAGTCGGCCACGAGCAGAAGCAGGTCAGCCAGTGCCGCTTCCTCCAGCGTGGAGTGGAATGCGCTGACCAGCTCGTGGGGGAGCTGACTGATAAAGCCGACGGTGTCGGAGAGCAGGAAAGCCGCGTGCGGCCAGATCTGTATGCGGCGCACGGTGGTGTCCAGTGTGGCAAAAACCATGTCTTCGGTAAAAACTTCCCGCCCGCCGGGCGCGGCGGAGCGGCTCCCTTTCTTCCGGGAAGAGGGGGCACTGCGGGAGAGCAGTGCGTTCATCAGAGTGGATTTTCCGGCATTTGTATAGCCGACCAGCGCCACGCGGCAGATGTTTTCGGACAGACGCTGGGAGCGCTGTGCCGCCCGCTCGCGGCTGACACCCTTCAGCTGCCGCTCCAGTTCAGCAATCCGGTGTTCGATGTGCCGGCGGTCCAGCTCGAGCTGTTCTTCGCCGGCGCCCTTATTGGACAGGCGCCCGCTGCCGCCGCCCTGTCGGGAGAGACCGACGCGCAGTCCGGCAAGTCTCGGCAGCATATATTTCAGACGGGCACATTCCACCTGCAGACGCGCCTCCCGCGTTCTGGCGCGGCGGGAGAAGATCTGCAGAATAATACCTGTGCGGTCCAGCACTTCCGTATCCCATGCTTTTTCCAGGTTGCGGACCTGCATGGGAGAGAGCGATTCGTTGAAAAGAACGATGTCCGCATCCGTTTCCTCGATCATAAGTCTGATTTCATCCACTTTGCCGGAACCGAGAAAGGTCTTCTGAGTGATCTCGGAGGCAGACTGAATACAGATGCCGACGACCCGCAGCCCGCATGCTTTTGCCAGCTCTTCCAACTCCAGCATCTGACGGTCATAGGCCTCGCGGGTCACGGGACGCCCTGCCTCATCCCGTTGTCCGGTCAGATACAGACCGGCGAGAAGGGCCTTCTGCTGTTCATCGGATGGACTTAAATCGATCGTTTTACCCATGGATTCCTCTGTGGCTATCCCTTAATTGCAAGAAAATAAATTTTACGAATAGTTAATTACGAAAATTTGTTGAGTTCGCGGAATATCGACAAGACAAACAAAACATTGACTGAAACGGTCTATATATTTTAAACGATAACACGATAATTGTTTGCCGATATAAAATCATTTTGCTGCGGCCGGCGCCTTATCTTTTCCGGAAGATTCCTGCTCCGCGGAGGTCTTCAGCGTCACCTTTCTCCCGTGGTTGAGGAAGGTCAGAATCTCCTGCTGGGACTGCTCCAGTGCCTTCACACATTCCTTCGGATATTTGCGAAGACTCGTGTAGCTGATCCTGGAAAAACGATACAGCCAGTTCTGTGTGGACTCATCCGGAAGCAGGCCCAGGATGTGGCTGGCCTTTTTATAGATGATGACTCTGAAGGAATCGGGCTCTCGGTTCTTCTTCAATCTTTTTTCCATATATTTTGCGGAGTAATCTGCCGGCCAGGTCTCATCGCTGTCGGCAGCCAGGATCAGGATGCTTCCCGGTATCTCTTCGACGGGGACGGCAGCCATCGCCTCCTGTTCGCTGTCCTGATAAGCTTCCTCAAATGCGCTCCGCATATCTTTGGAAAGATCCAGACGGACGAAGGGGAGCTCCTTCCCCTGCCAGGTCACAACACTGTGGCCGGAGGCGGTGTGGTTTTCTCCGCTTCCTTCATACACGACATGCGTGCCGGAGACACAGACACACTGATCGACGCCGGGGATGTACAGAGCCGCCAGCAGCGCGAAGAGACTGCCCATGGAAGCACCGTATACGGCAACATACTGGATTCCCTTGAATTCCCTCAGGAATTTAACGGCGGGCTCCAGCACATCCAGCGGGATCCGGTCGGGATCTTCCGGCATTCCGTCTGCCCCGCACAGCGGAACGGCGAGCGAGAGGTGCCGGTACTGCGCGAACCGTCCGGCGATCCGGGCTGCCGGCAGAAGCCCCTTCTCATTTCCCGTCAGGACCAGCACAGCGGTGTCCTTATATCGGTCCGGCTGGACAAGGTGTCCGGTAAAGCCGTGTATTTCCAAAGTAAAATTCTGTGTCTTCATCTATTACAGGATCACTCCTTCAGGTATTTCTGTTTCCTCGTATTCTATCAAACAGCCCCGGGGATTTTCCACCCCTTTCTTATTTCTGCCCGGCAGCCGCGTCTTACGGCGGCAGGCCAGACAAAGGGCGAAACCGACAATTCCGCATGCCTGCAGGAGCAGGAAGCAAGCACAATCGGACCGGTGCACTGCGATTACAGAGTGCAGATGTACGGTGGTTACGGAGAGTCTTGAGTCTTTTCCGACTTTTATGTTATACTGAATTTCCACCTGCTTTATTTCGGAAGATAACGCAGAAGTTTTCCGGGCGGAAAGGTGGTAGGAGGCTCTTTACAGTTTTAGTTTTTTAAGAGGATTGGAAAATGAAGAAAAGAATTTTATCTGTGGTTCTGGCAGCTGCAATGCTCATTGGTACAGCAGCAGCGGCTCTGATGCAGGCACCTGCAGTGCCGGCACAGGCAGCAGCAGGCGGCGCCTACATTTCCGAGATCAACGGTGAGCCGACAAGGACATCCGTTCAGGGCGTGCGTCCGATCGCTGTCATGATCGACAACGACCGCGCGGCACTTCCGCATTTCGGTCTGGCACAGGCTGACGTAGTTTACGAGCTGGTCAACAGCACCGCAAACAACCGGATCACCCGCCTGATGGCAATTTACAAGAACTGGGATCAGGTCCAGAAGATGGGCTCCACGAGAAGCACACGCCCGACCAACATTCTGCTTGCGGCAGAGTGGGATGCGGTTCTGTGCCACGACGGCGGCCCGTTCTACAACGATCCTTATTTTGCAGCACCGTGGTCGACACCTCATTTCTCCGCCGGCTTCACACGCGTCAACAACGGCAAGAGATATGAGTTCACCGAGTTCGTTATGAGCTCTGACGTTTCCAGACGGTTTGCAGCCAGCGGCGTGCCGATCGGATACACCAAGCCCGTCGGCAACCACTTCAACTTCGGAGCTGCCAACCTGGCGGCGAAGGGCGGCGTGCCGGTCAACGTTGTTTCGCTTCCTTTTGCGAACACAAAGTCTCAGCTTCGCTACAACCCGGCGACCCAGACCTACGATTACTGGGAGTTCGGTGCTCCGGCAAGAGACGGCGGTACGAACCTGCAGGTGACCTTCAAGAACGTCATCATCCAGAACTGCGATATTCATGTCTATGACAGAAACGGATATCTGATTTACAACTGCATCGGCTTCAACACCGGCTGGTATCTGACAGACGGTCTCTGCATCCCGATCTCCTGGGCAAAAGCAGGCGAGCTGACCAAGACTGTTTACACCACGGCAGACGGCAGAGAGCTTGTCGTCAACCCCGGCAAGACCTACATCACGCTGGTTCCCAGCGATACCTGGGGACAGGTGGCATTCCAGTAAGACAGGAATGAAGCAGAGGAAAGGGCAGTCCTGTAAGACAGACTTGCCCAAAACCCGAGTAAAAGAGTATGATATGAGGCAGAATCCCAGTGATTCCGCCTTTTATTTTTTACTCAGCATCGGAGGTATAAACAGTTATGGGCAAATATAAAAAACAGATCATCGCGGAAGCTGCTCTCATCGCGCTGGTAGTTATTTTCTTCCTGGTTTACAGGCAGTTTGCACCGAAGCCCCAGGCAGGGACAAAACAGGTCAGCGTGGAAGTCGTGGACAAGGACGGCGCATCAAAGAAGTATGAGACCTCGACAGACGCAGAATTTCTGTCCGGTGTGATGGACGAACTCGCGGCCTCGACGGATTTTTCCTATGAGGGAGACAGCACGGAATATGGTCTGATGATTACGCATGTCAACGGTCTGCGCGCAGATTATGCGGAAGACGGCGCATACTGGGCGATTTATGTCAACGGCGCGTACGGAGAGTACGGCGCGGACAGCCAGCCGGTTGCAGACGGCGACGCTTTTTCCTTTGTCTATGAATCCGCAAACTGACGGAAAGCGTCGTTTATGAATCCGGGAACCGACGGAAAATCTTTTTCAATCCGGGATCTGGCGATCCTGGGCATGATGGTGGCAGCACTGGAGGCAGTCAAGCGGGCGCTCGACTTTCTGCCGAACGTGGAACTGGTGACATTGCTGTTTATTGTTTTTACACTGTATTACGGCAGGAAAACGCTGCTGGCTGCCCTGGCTTTCACGCTGCTGGAGACCTTTTTCTGGGGTGTGCACAACTGGGTGATCATGTATCTGTATGTCTGGCCGCTGCTCATCCTGATCGTATATTATACAAGAAAACACGCGGGCCATTTCTTCTACTGCATCCTTTCAGCCGTGTTCGGCCTGCTGTTCGGCGCGATGTGTTCCCTGCCATATCTGGTCGCAGGGGGACCGGGCGCTGCATTTGCGTGGTGGATAGCAGGCATTCCCTATGATATCATTCATTGTGTCAGCAATTTTCTGTTGTGCCTGATTCTTTATAAGCCGCTGACAGCTGCCATGAACAGGATTCAGAATAGCGAGGTGAAATGATGCGGATTGATCAGATTTTGAAAGAAAAGGAAATCACCATTTCTTTTGAGGTCTTCCCGCCGAAGACGGACGACAAGTATGCAGCCGTAGAGGAAGCAGCCAGACAGATTGCCGCGCTGCGTCCGGATTTCATGAGCGTGACCTACGGGGCCGGCGGCGGTACCAGCAAGAATACGGCCGGGATCGCGGCGGATCTGCAGAACAAATACGGGACACCTGTGCTGGCGCATCTGACCTGCGTCTCCTCCACGAAGAAATTCGTGTCGGATATGATCGAGGTCTATCACGAGAAGGGCATCGAAAATATCATGGCTCTGCGCGGAGATATTCCGAAGGAAGGGCGGTCTGTTTTCGATTACGACCACGCCTCGCAGCTGATCTACGACATCAAGTGCAGAGACGAGAACATCTGTATCGGCGGCGCCTGCTATCCGGAGGGACACGTGGAGTGCGAGCGTCCGTCCGAGGACCTGCTCCACCTGAAGGAGAAGGTGGACGCCGGCTGCGATTTCCTGACGACACAGATGTTTTTCGACAACAACACGCTCTACAATTTCCTCTACCGCCTGCGCGAGAAAGGAATTGATGTGCCGGTGCTGCCGGGCATCATGCCGATCACGAATAAAAAGCAGGTTTCCCGCAGCGTGGCCCTGTCCGGCGCGACGATTCCGCAGCGCTTTCGGATGATGGTGGACCGCTTCGGCGACGACCCGGCCAAAATGGCGCAGGCCGGCGTGATTTATGCCACGGAGCAGATTATCGATCTGATTTCCAACGGCGTGACACATATTCACGTTTATTCGATGAACAAGCCGGAAATCGCCGCGGGCATTATGAACAGCCTGTCGGCCATTCTCGGTTCCGGGAATGCGGAACAGAAGGAATGACGTTGATCCCGACAGATCTGAACGAGGTTTACCGGTACCTGGGCTTTCACGGAATCACACCGACGCCCGAAATGACCGGTATCATACAGGAATGCCTTGAAAAGCTGCAGGAGGTTTCTGCACCCCGCAGCTTTTATTTGTATACACCGCTGGAAATCATTCCCGCGGGGGAGGTTTCTACGGAGGAGGTTTCCGCGGGGGAGGCAGCGGAAGCATCTGCACCGGAGGCGGCATCGGTAGAGGGAGCATCCGCACCCCTGCTGAGGTTTGCCGGCATGGAGGTCCGCTCGAAGGGTCTTGCCCGGAATCTTGCGGGCTGCCGGGAGGTCTGTCTGCTGGCCGCGACCATCGGTCCCGGCGTAGACCTGCTGATCCGTCGTGCACAGGTGTCAGCCATGAGCCGGGCGGTGATTTATCAGGCCGCCGGCGCCGCGATGATAGAAGCTTACGTGGACGGACTGAATGAGCAGATCCGGCAGGAAGCCCACGCGCGCGGACTGTTTCTGCGCCCGCGCTTTTCACCGGGTTACGGGGACTTTTCGCTCGGGCATCAGACTGATTTTGCCCGCGTGCTGGAGATGCAGAAGACCTGCGGCATCACGCTTGGGTCTTCGCTTCTCATGACACCGTCCAAATCCGTCACCGCGGTCATCGGCCTGTCCGACCACGGGACGGACTGCCGTGAACCGGGGTGCGAGGAGTGCGCACATCCCTGCGAGTACAGGAGAGTTTAGAAATGGAAATATGCAGCAATCAGGAACAGAACAGGACACACAATCCGGGGCAAAATCCGGCGCGGCGCCCGCTTCTTGAGCGGCTCGGACGTGAGCGGCTGTACTGCGACGGCGGCAGCGGGACGATTCTCCAGTCGATGGGGCTTGCGGGCGGCGAGCTGCCGGAGACCTGGAACTTAAAACACCCGGACCGGATCATTTCTCTGGCACGCGGCTATTTTGAGGCCGGCTGCGACATTGTCAATACCAATACCTTCGGGGCAAATGCGCTCAAGTACCCTGAAAATCTGAGCGAAATCGTGGAGGCCGGCGTGCACCTGTGCATGGAAGGCCGGCGCCTCGCGGGACGGGAGGACGCCTATGTGGCGCTGGACATCGGACCCACGGGAAGACTGCTCGCGCCGATGGGGGACCTGCCTTTTGACAGGGCCGTGGAGCTCTTCGCGGAAGTGGTGAAAAGCGGCGCGAAGGCCGGTGCGGACCTTATTCTGATCGAGACCATGAGCGACAGCTACGAGGCGAAAGCCGCCGTGCTCGCCGCGAAGGAAAACTGCGATCTGCCGGTGCTGATCACGCTGATTTTTGACGAGCGCGGAAAACTCCTGACCGGCGGAACGATCGAGTCGGCCGTCGCGATGCTGGAGGGTCTCGGCGTCGATGCGATCGGCATCAACTGCGGCCTCGGCCCTGCCCAGATGCGGGACTATGCGCGCAGAATGATGGAGGCGGCTTCGATCCCCGTGATCGTCAATCCCAATGCGGGCCTGCCCCGTCAGGAGGACGGCCGGACGGTCTACGACGTGGGACCCGAGGAGTTTGCCGCGGAGATGGCAAAGATCGCGGATCTGGGGGTCCAGGTGATCGGCGGCTGCTGCGGGACGACGCCCGAGCATATCCGCCGGGAGATTGCGACAACCCACAGCAAAGCGGTTGTGCTGCCGGCGCCGGAGACAAAGCAGAAGACGATCGTGACGTCCTTCTCCCAGGCTGTGGAGATCGGCGATCGGCCGGTGCTGATCGGCGAGCGGATCAATCCGACCGGGAAAAAGCGCTTCAAGCAGGCGCTGCGCGATCATGACATCGAATATATTCTGCAGCAGGGACTCGCCCAGGAAGATGCCGGCGCGCAGATCCTGGATGTAAACGTGGGCCTTCCGGAAATCGACGAGCCCGCGATGATGGAGGAAGTGCTGCGGTCTCTGCAGAGCGTGAGCGCCCTGCCGCTGCAGATCGACACGACGGATCCCGCCGCTCTCGAGCGGGGACTGCGGCACTACAACGGAAAGGCCATGGTCAACTCCGTGAACGGCAAGCAGGAATCCATCGAGACGGTCATGCCCCTCGTGAAAAAATACGGCGGCGTCCTGGTGGCGCTGACGCTGGATGAGGACGGCATTCCCGATACGGCGGACGGCAGAGTCGCCATCGCCCGCAGAATCTATGAAGCCGCGGACCGGTACGACATTCCGAGGAAGGACATTGTCATTGACTGTCTCGCCATGACGATTTCCTCCGACCCGCGCTCGGCGCTCGTGACCCTCGAGACCATCCGGCGCGTACACGAAGAGCTGAACGGCAGGACCATCCTCGGCGTCTCCAATATTTCCTTCGGTCTGCCGGCCCGGGAAGTCGTCAACGCGCACTTCCTGACCATGGCGCTGTACGCGGGACTGTCCTGCGCAATCCTCAATCCGAACAATGCCGTCATCATGCAGGCCTGGCGCGCCTTCTACGCGCTGACGGCGCTGGATGAGAACTGCGCGGATTTCATCGCCGCCTACGCGGACTACCAGTCCGGAGCAGCAGGCTCCGCGGCGGGGGCTTCCGGTGCATCGGGCACAGCCGGCGCTTCGGGCTCTGCCGGGGCAAAATCCGGCGCGCCGTCTCAGGTGCTCTCCCTTCAGGAGAGTGTGGAGCGCGGCGTCTCCGGACGCGCGGCGGAGGCGGTCCGGGAGGCACTCGCCGAAAGAGACGGCCTGACCATCATCAACGAAGAACTGATTCCGGCGCTCGACCGGGTCGGCAAAGGTTTTGAAGCGGGCCGCGTCTTCCTTCCGCAGCTCCTGATGAGCGCCGAGGCGGCCAAGGCGGCTTTTGAAGTGATCAAGAACAGCATGAAGGGCGGGGAGAGCACCTCGAAGGGACGCGTGATTCTGGCGACCGTTCAGGGCGATATTCACGACATCGGCAAAAATATCGTCAAGGTCATGCTGGAGAATTACAGCTTTGAGGTGATTGATCTCGGAAAGGATGTGCCGCCGGAGGTCATCGTCGAGACAGCCCTGCGGGAACAGATCCCGGTGGTGGGCCTGTCCGCGCTGATGACGACGACGGTCGTCAGTATGGAGAAGACGATCAAGCTGCTGCGCGAGAAGAAGCCGGACACGAAAGTGATCGTCGGCGGAGCAGTGATGACACAGGAGTACGCCGACGCGATCGGCGCGGATTTTTACGCGAAGGACGCCATGGATACGGTGCGCTTCGTATCAGACTTTTATGAGAGATCCGATATTTGAAGAAGAACAGAGACACCTGACGAGGACGTATGAACAGCTGCTCGCAATGGAGCAGTCGCTTTCCGCGCGCGCCGGAAATCTGGCGCAGAAGGTGCCGCAGGAGAAGCAGAAGATCCGGGAGGATCTGACGCTGAATTTCGACAGCGGAACGGATTCGATGGAAACCTACATCGAATTCGAGGTCATGAATCATGTCATCGATCAGTACAATATCGAGTCCGAGACCATCGCGGAGCAGCTCTCAAGGGTGCGGCGCCTTCTGAAAGCGCCGTATTTTGCCCGTGTCAGCCTCCTGTTTGACGGCGAGAGTGAGGCCGAGGATTACTATATCGGCAGTGCGGCCGCCGCGGAAAACGGCGTCCGTCATCTGGTGATCGACTGGCGCTCACCCATCGCCGAGACATATTACAATCAGGAAAACGGACGGACCTCCTATGAGGCGGACGGACGGCGGATCGAGGTCGATTTAAAGCTGCGCCGTCAGTTCACGCTGGAGAGAGACCGGCTCCTTTCTTATTTTGACACGCAGATCGCGATCGAGGATCCGCTGCTGCTCGCATCGCTGTCCGAGAGCCGCACCGACAAGATGCAGGCCATTACGGCGACGATCCAGCGGGAGCAGAACGAGGTGATCCGCTATCCGGATGCGCGGGCGCTGCTGGTGAACGGCATCGCGGGCAGCGGGAAAACTTCGGTGCTGATGCAGCGCATCGCCTATCTGTTCTTCCGCCAGCGCAGGTCCCTGCGGCCGGATCAGGTCTATCTGATGACGCTGAATCCGCTGTTCCGCCGCTATATCGACGAGGTGCTGCCGGATCTGGGCGAGCAGAATCCGAATATCCTGACGTATCGCGAATTTCTGGACAGCGCGGGCGTGCCGGGGCCGCTGAAAACGGACCGGGCGGAGGATGCGGCCCGGACGGAGCAGCCGGATGCGGTACAGGAAGCGCAGACGCTTCGGATGATTGATGAGCATCTTCCGCATCTGGTGCTGGAGCAGGAGGACTTTCTCCCGGTGTGCCAGAAGGATGTGCAGGTTCTCTCCCCGCGGCAGATCGCTGCAGCGGCCAGGCAGTTTGATCAGATTCCGACGGGCGTTCGTCTGATCCAGATTCTTCTGGATGAGCTGGAGGAGCGCGCTAGAGTGATCCTGAAAAGGCGGCTTCGCGAGGAGAATGCGGAGCAGGGCACGGACGCAGGCGCCGGAGATCCGGGTGCGTTACAGGAAGGCGCGGGGCGCCGGGAGGAGAGAACCGGACGCCGGGAAGAAAACCGGATCCGGAATGATTTTGGCGGGGCGTTCAGCCAGATCCGGAACTGTGCGTGGCTGAACATCGACCGGATCGGCGAAAAGCTTCTGAACAGGCCGGAGCTGACCCGGACAGAGTGGTTCTATCTGAAGATGGCGCTGACGGGTGAGTGCGACCGGAACGCGCGCTATGTCATGGTGGACGAAGTACAGGATTATTCTCTTGCCCAGATGATGCTGTTAAAGCGATATTTCCCGAATGCGCGGTTCATGCTGCTGGGAGACGCCTTTCAGGCAATCCGCCCGGGGCGGGTGCGTTTTGCCGAGCTTCATGAGCTGTTTGCGGACAAGGGAATCCGGGAGCTGCCGATGCTGACCAGCTACCGGTCTTCCCCGGAGATTACGGAGCTGTTTACGGGCCTGCTCCCTGCGGAGCAGAAGGTCCTGGTTTCTTCCGTCCAGCGCCCGGGGCGGGTGCCGGAGCTGTATCTGGCTGCCGGAAGGCGGGAGCATGCCGCCCTGCTGCGCGCCTGCGCGGCGGGCCGGAAGGGAGACAGCCCTTCCGACGGCCGGAGTGACAGCCGGAATGACGTTCGGGAAACCGTGCGTCAGGAGGGCGGGCTGACCGCCGTGATCTGCGCAGACAAAGAGAGCCTGCAGAACGTGCGGCAGATTCTGGACAGAGAGGCGCAGGAGAACGAAGGGTTTTCCTTTACTGTATTAAAAAGCAGCAGCCACCTGCCGGAGAGCGGCACAGTACTGCTGGAGCTTTCATTGGCCAAAGGCCTCGAATTTGACCGGGTGATTATTCCCGATGCGGACGCGGATCACTACGGCGCGGACACGCTCTCGAGGCACCGCCTCTACACAGCGATTTCCCGGGCTGTCCGGGAAATCACCCTGCTTGCTGACAGAAATGCCGCGCCGCTTCTTGCGGACCGCTTTACGAGCGTCCCCTGAGCCGCGCTGAGCCGCGTAAGCCTGCGCGGGTCATGTGCGCGAAGGCACGGAATCCATGAGATAAGAAAAAATCAGATAAGAGGTCTTGAGCGCATCGTGCCGGACCTTCTCTTCTTCGATGCAGAAGACGTCGCCTTCAATGATCTCGGCGCCTTCTGCTTCTACGTTGGACCGGTCCAGCAGGACCATGGTCTTGTTTTCCGTCGCGAGATACTTGGTGATGATCCGCTGATCGATGTCGGCCGTGTTGGCGATGACGACATCAATTTTGCGGTCCTTTAAATAACGGTTCAGAACCGCGATGTGCTGACTCACCTGATAGCCGTCCGTCTCGCCCGGCTGCGTCACCAGATTGGAGACATACATCAGCGGCGCCTTCGTCTCCGAGAGGGCATTGCGCACCGCAGGAGCGATCAGATGCGGCAGAATGCTGGTGTACAGACTGCCCGGACTGAAAATAATCAGATCCGCGTCCAGAATCCGGTCGATGATTTCCTGACGGACCGTGATGTCGTGATCATATCTCAGCCGCCGGATGTTGCGGATATTCTGGCTGACCTCTTCCTCTCCGAAATATTCCCGGCCGTCACTGACGCCGACCAGATCCACCTTTTCCTCCGTCAGAGGAAGCACGGTTCCTTTTATATTCAGAAGTTTGCACATGTAGCGCGTTGCGTCGGTCAGGTTCCCCTGCAGATCAATCAAGGCCGCGAGAATAATATTGCGGACGGGATGATTGTGCAGCGAACCGTCCTTGCTGAAGCGGTAGCGCAGAAGCCGCACAAATTCGTCGTCTACGTTGGCCATGGCCAGCAGGACTTTGCCCACGTCTCCGACCGCCGGAATATCCAGTTCTTCTTTCAGGATGCCTGTGCTGCTGCCGTTGTCGCTGACCGCGATCACAGTGGTGACATCGATGGGGAAAAGCTTGAGACCGGACAGCAGACAGGACAGCCCGGTTCCTCCGCCGAATACAACTACTTTTTTCATTCAGTTCTCCTCCGAAGGTTTTTTTGTCCTCTGATCCAGATTATACTCCATCTCTATATGTTCTGACACGTCCTGGAGACGTGTCAGAATTCTGCTGTACAATTCAGCTCCCGAAGGAGCTGGGCCGGTGCGGCATCCCGGCCCTGAAGCAGGCTTGGAAAAGACTGGTGGTGAAAAGAGCCTGTTGTGTTGATTGTCAATACAGTCCGATCACAACACTTGTTCAGGCAAGCCTGTGGCAACGGTGAAAAAGCGTGCCCCGGGTGATTGACAATACAGGTTAAGCGTACCGCAGACTGTGAAATTTGCTTGTCTGACAGTAAAACTGAAGATCTTGTTGAATGTCAATACACTTCCCTGACAGGACTGGCGGTGAAAAGAATCGACCGAGTTGATTGACAATACATTTCCGGCTGCTGCGCCTGCTTATGTCTGCCGAAGGTGGCAGTAAAAGAAAGAGAAAATCAGGAATGTCAATACAATTCTGGTCGCAGCGTACAGCCACTATGTCTATAGCGGTGTGGACAATGGAAATTTCCGGCTTTTTCTGAAACTAAAAATTTCTTTAAGGTTCTTCCAAGGTTCGCTTCGTATACTGATTTCCGGACGGGGCGGAAAGCCCCTGCCAAAGATTACCGACGGGGCGGGAAAGCCCCTGTGAAATCAGCAGCAGATACAAAAGAACTGCAGAAAGGCAGCAGAACAAAATGGCACAACAGAATGCTGAAAAACAATATCGTCATGAGTATAAGCATGAAATCAGCTTCGCGGATCTTCTGACCATCCGGGCCAGAATGCGGGCAGTGGCGGAGCCGGATCCGCACACGAAGAGCGGCCGGTACCTGATCCGGAGTCTGTATTTTGACAACTTAAGCGACAAGGCACTGCGGGAAAAAATCGACGGCGTCAACGGCCGGGAGAAATGGCGGATCCGTTATTACAATCTGGATCCTTCCGTGATTCACCTGGAAAAGAAGAGCCGCCTGAGCGGCCTCGGCACCAAGTACAGCGCACCGCTGAGCGCGGAAGAGGCGCAGCGGATTGTGGACGGCGACACGGACTGGATGATCGATTCACAGTACCCGCTGATCCGGGAACTGTACTGCAGAATGAAGGATCAGGGCATGCGCCCGAAGACCATCGTCGACTACACCCGCGAGCCCTTCATCTTTGGCCCGGGCAACGTGCGGGTGACGCTGGACTACGATATCCGCACAGGCCTTCGATGCACCGATTTCCTGAATCCGGACTGCATCACGATCCCGGCGGGGGATGACGCGATCATCCTGGAGGTCAAATGGGACGCGTACCTGCCCGACATCATCCGGGACGCGGTGCAGCTTCCCAACCGTCACGCGGCAGCTTTTTCAAAATATGCCCGATGCCGGATTTACGGCTGAGCCGGATCGCGCATTCACAGAACGGATTACAGAACTGAGAGAACACAATCGAGAGAACATAACTGAGAACACAACTTAGAGAATACAACTTAACGAATAAACGGAGGATAAGACAATGACTTTTTCGGATATTTTCAAATCGAGTTTCCTTGAAAACGTGGCAAGTGTAAGTATTACGGATATGGTGCTGACCATGGTGCTGGCTTTTGCGCTGGGTCTGTTCATTTTCCTGATTTACAAGAAGACCTATTCGGGCGTGATGTATTCCGCGGGCTTCGGTGTCACACTGGTGGCGCTCACGATGATCACCTCCCTGGTGATTCTGGCCGTGACCAGCAACGTCGTCCTTTCCCTTGGTATGGTCGGTGCGCTGTCCATCGTGCGTTTCAGGACCGCGATCAAGGAGCCTCTGGACATCGCCTTCCTGTTCTGGGCGATCGCAGCCGGCATCGTGCTGGCGGCCGGCATGATTCCGCTGGCAGTCTTCGGAAGCGTTCTGATCGGCATTATCCTGCTGATCTTTGCCAATCGGAAAGAGAACACGGCGCCGTATATCGTCGTGCTCAGATGTGATGATCATGAGGCGGAAACAGATGCCGTTTCCTTCCTGAAGGAAAAGACTTCCAGGTGCCTGGTGAAGAGCAAAACCGTCCGCAAGGGAGAAATTGAAGTCAACCTGGAGGTGAGACTTGCCTCGGACAATACGGATTTTGTCAATGAACTCTCGGACATCGGCGGTGTGGAGAGCGCGGTTCTGGTCAGCTACAACGGCGACTATATGGGATAAACCGCAGGGACTTTAAGGAGGCAAAATCATGTCGACTCATCGTAATTTTGACAGAATCTGTGTTGCGGTGATCCTGTGCGCCATGATTCTGACAGTGCTGTTCATGAACGGAGAAAAGTTCGGCATTCAGACGGTCAGCGCGCAGGCCGCGCAGACGGAAGAGGGCACGGAGTATTTCACGCAGAGGGACCTGGACGGTGACTGGAATGTCGAGCGCACCACGGTCATCTCGCTTCAGGGCAGCTCCGCCAAGATCAGCGGACAGGGCGCATACGCCGCGGACGGAGACGTCTATATCACCGGCGCCGGCTATTATCTGGTCACCGGCACGCTGGACAACGGAAGCATCATTGTGAACGCGTACAAAACTTCGGATGTATTCATCATGCTGGACGGCGTCAGCATCACCTGCGAGGATGACGCGGCGCTGCAGGTGGACCAGGCGGACAATGTCTATCTGACGCTGAAAGAGGGGAGCACCAACACGCTCAGCAGCGGGAGCACCTACAGCGAGGAAGCCATAAACGACGGCTGCGGCGGCGTGATCTACGCCCACGACGACCTGACCATCAACGGAAGCGGATCACTTACCATCATGGGAGAATATCAGCACGGCATCGAAGCAAACGATGAACTGATTATCACCGGCGGCAAAATCACGATTGATGTGCCTGGGGACGGGCTGCACGCCAACGACAGCATCCGAATCACCGAAGCGGAACTGACCATCAACGCCGGTGACGACGCGATTCACTGCGACACGGAAATCATTGTGGTGAGCGGGACGATTCTGATCGAATCCTGCTACGAAGGCCTGGAGGCACCGCAGATCGATGTACAGGGCGGAACGATCACGATCTATCCCGAGGACGACGGCTTTAACGCGAACGGCGGCACCGACATGTTCGGCATGGGCGGCATGAACGGTGGTATGCACGGCGGCTTCGGCGGCGGAAACATGGGCGGTGGTTTCGACGGATCTCAGACGGATGCGGCTGAATCGACCCAGGAGGAGAACGCTGCGCAGTCCGAGGAGAATGCTGCGCAGTCTAAGGAAGAAACCGTGCAGTCCCAGGAAGAGACTTCCTGCATTCGGATCAGCGGCGGTGAAATCACCATTATCAATGACAGCGGCCGGGACGCGGACGGACTGGATTCCAACGGCGATATCTATATCAGCGGCGGCACCATTCTGATCAGCCTCGCCGACAGCGGCTCCAACAACGCGATCGACTACGGAAGCGAGAGCGGCGGCGTCTGCGAGATCAGCGGCGGTACAGTGATCGCCTGCGGCAGCAGCTCGATGGCCGAATCCTTCGACAGCTCTTCCACACAGCTCTCAGTCCTGTACAATCCGGGTTCATCCATCGAAGCGGGAACCATCTTCTCCGTGGAGGACGCGGAAGGAAATGAACTGATCAGCTGGGAGGTTCCGAACAGCTTCTCGAGCGTCAATGTGAGTATTCCGGAGTTTGAGGAAGGCGGCACCTACACACTGATTGCAGGAGACACTTCTTCGGAAGTTACGCTGGAGGATATCGTTACGACAGACGGCACAGCCGGCGGCATGGGCGGCATGAACCAAATGGGCGGTGCCGGTTTCGGCGGAAAGAATGACGCAGCGGACAGTACCGGTGACTTCGGCGGAAACGGCGGGTTCGGCCGGGGCGGCATGGGCGGCCGGCACGGGCAGATGCAGGAAGGAGAAATGCCTGAGGGGATGGGCGAGCGTCCGGAAGGGATGGAACTTCCTGAGGGAATGGAACGTCCGGAAGGCATGCAGATTCCTGAAGGGATGGAACGCCCGGAAGGTATGCAGATGCCCGAAGGATCGGAGCGCTCTGAAGGCATGATGCAGCGGCACGGAAACGAGCAGGAAGCACCCGGGGTACAGAATGCAGGAAGCACACAGGAGAGAAGCTCCCAGACTGCATCCGGCGGAACAACACTTGCTGACCTGGATGACGATACATTAGTCCGGCTGAGCGCTTCAGCGGGAGTGCTGGCAGCAGGCATCACCGCAGCCCTGCTCTATAAGAAACGGAGATAACCGGACCTCGAATTGAAACGAGTGGAAGTCAGGGGGAGTCAGGGGGACAGGTTCAGTGACTCATTGCGCACAATGAGTCACTGAACCTGTCCCCCT
>JAFRIW010000007.1 GCA_017432565.1 Lachnospiraceae bacterium | reverse complement strand
TGATGATCCTCTTTTGTGCAGAAGAATCGATACATGTTAATTATATCAGAAATCGAACGCATGTTCTACTATCAAATATTGATTTGGACGATTCATCTCACCGCCTGCAGAGGCGGGAGTCTTCTCGACTTATGGGATAAAAAAGGAGGGAACTGTGCCATGCGTAAATCCGGAAGATCACGTAACTTTATCCGATTCAGCATTCTGTTCACACTCATCCTTTCATTGACGGCATGCGGAAGTACGGCCGCCGCCGGTACGGGAACTGCCGCGGTGGAAGGAGCCGCATCCGACAGCGTGCTGGCCGCAGCCGCCGCCGAAGCGGCACAGCCGGCCCGAAGTGTGCAGAATTTTGCCCGAAAAGCAAAAAAAGCAGAAAAGACTGCGGATGACGGTCTGATCCGCTATACCTATCAGAGCCACCCCGTCAGACTGGATAACAAGGCGGGTGATGCGATGATCACCGGCAATTACTACACGATCGAGCTGGATGAGGAGGACGCTGCCAATTATCCGAAGCTGGAGGAGCGGATCGACGCTTTTAACGAAGCGCAGAAGGCGTCGATGGATGAGTTCTTCGAGGGCTCCGAGAAGGAAGTTGCCGAGTTCTTCGCGCGCGGCATGAAGTACGGCTACGAGGACAATATCATGTTCATGCCGGTCCGGTCGGATGCGCAGGGCTTCTCATTTGCCATCAGCGAATACATCTATCTGGGCGGGGCGCACGGCGTCACTTCCTACGAAGCATTCAGCATTGATCCGGTCACCGGAAAAGATATCGGGTTTTACGATGTCGTCGCGGACGGAACGAATCTGCCGGGTATCATCATCAACGAACTGCAGACCGGGGAAGACGCTCTGCCGAGCTACTATTTTGAAGATCAGGTCGACGAAAAGACCGGCGAGACCGTTGAAAACGAGGACCGCGTCCGCTTCGTCGCCCGGATCCGCCAGGATCTGCAGAACGACGCCGAGTACTTCTGCTGGGCGCTGAATCCGGACGGCGGCATCACCGCTTATTACGGAGACTATGCGGTCGGCCCTTATGCGGCGGGCTCCCACGCTGTTCCGATTTCCGCAGCTGACTATCCCGAAGTCTTTACCGGACGTTACGCTCCTGAAAAAGGCAGCAAAATTCCTCCGGCGGACCAGCTGGCTCAGGAAGTGAAGAAAGCGCGTGTGATCACAAAAACCTCTTCCCTCTCTCCTGTCGATCAGGTTCTTCTGGTGTATTCTGCCTATCTGAGCTTCTACGACATGGACGAGCCGCTGACAGGCGGGATCGTCGTCGATGCGGATGACAGCGATGCGGACGAGCCGGAGGAAGTGATTTTCACGCTGCTGTATCTGGATGATGACGACATTCCGGAGCTGGCGGTCGCCAACGGCACGGCGCCCTGGAACCCGGTCCACCTGATCTGCTATGATCCGGATCAGGAAAGCGTAAAGCAGGCCGGCATCTTCTCCATGTACGGCCAGATGCTGTACCTGCCGAAGAGCGGATACTTCATTCCGATGTATTTTGCCCCGGCGGCAAGCGGCGAGGTCTGCACATTTGAGAACGGCACAGCCAAGGTGTACGAGTCCTGGTATTCGAATTATGAAACCGGCTTTTATGTGAACGAAAAGGAAGTGGACGAGGCGAAGTATCAGGAAGTCGCGGACCGCTGGGTGACCACGCCGATGCAGCAGGTCTTCACGGAAGAATCCACCTTCTATTACAAGGATGTTTTCAATTACTTCGAGACGCTGCAGGAGGCGGAAAAGATCGCCGCCGAGGCAGCGAAGGAAGCTGCCGAGGACGCCGCACTGGCCCGGGCCGCGCGTCCCGGAGAGGCTCAATCCGACGGGCTCTCACCTGCCGGCATCTGGGTGTGTGAAGACGCCGCGGAGGAAGGTTATTACCTCGAGTTCCAGGAGGACGGCTCCTTCGCGATGTACGGCGAGGACCGCGAACTGCAGTACATGGGCATGTACCGGCGGGCGGAAACTTCCCGGTCGGATCAGGCACAGTACTTCCTGCAGACACCGGACGGCGGCATTCTGGACACGGCCGATCTCAGGAACGACACGCTGTCACTTGAAGAGCGCGGACAGACCTATGAGCGCTATCAGGACACCGGCGGCGGAATCGGGCTGCGCACTCCTTCTGTCTTCCTGGATCCCGACCTGGCCTTCCTGGGTGACTGGAAGAGCACGAAGCGGGGCGACAAATCGACGCTGACCATCAGCAAAGCAGATGTCCAGACCGGCGGATACGAGCTGGATATTGTCTTCTACCGCAAAGCCGTCGGCCACGCGTATGCCAACCCCGATGAAAAGGCCCTGGTCATTAACCAGGGCACGTTGAATGACGATTACCGCTTCTACGGAAAGCTCGAGCGCCTCGATGAATACGGAATCCGCTTCACCATCACGCAGTCGGAGCTGCCGATACTGCCGGTCGGCACCGTTTATGAATTCGAGCGCAGCTACTGATTCGACTGCTGATCGGTTTCCGGGCCGGGCTTCTGATTCCGGTCCCAGCGAAACAGGTTCAGATCCATCTGATAATGATGCCGGAGGAATTCACAGAGTTCCTCCGGTGTTTCTTTGCAGCCGTCACTGACCCAGCGGCGCAGCATTGCCGTCAGACCGTGCAGGAAGAAATCGCCCTGATACCTCATTTCTTTTTCTGAGCAAAATCCGAATTTCCTGTAATCAATCTGCTCGATATAGTCCTTGAGCAGATCCCAGGCGACGCCGATCGCACCCACATTCCGGGTCTGATTCAGGTAAATATTATAGAACTCACTGTATTCCTGAATGTAGGTAAACAGTGCTTTAAAGCATGCCATGATACCGGTCTTTTTCTGCAGTTCCTGCAGGAAGGATTCCGTAAGGCCCATTGCCATGCTCTTCTCGACCTGCTCTATCACGTCCGGCACATCCTGAAAGTGCGCGTAGAAGGAGCTTCTGTTGATCTGTGCTCTCTCGCAGACCTCCCGGACCGTGATTCCGGACAGCGGCTTCTTCTCATTCAGGAGAATGTCATAGACTGCCCGGACGATCCGCTCAGAGGTATCTCTGTATCTTCTGTTTTCTTTTGTATTCATCTCTGCAAATCACCTCTGCCGGCTTATTATTCCAACACTTATTGCGATATTGATGGTTGAAGCGTTGTTCTGCGGCCATTATACTTTTCTTGTAAAAAGAAGACAAGTGTCGGAATAATCATTCGACGGAATATAGAAAGGAATTCTGAAATGCAAAGTGAAAAAACCATGAGAGAGGGATCGGTCGGGAAGCTGCTGCTCACCATGAGTCTGCCGGTGGTCTGCGTCATGCTGGTCAACGTGATCTACAACATGGCAGACGTATTCTTCATGGGCAGAACGGGCGAGACCATGCAGGTCGCCGCCATCGCCCTGGCGGGGCCGGTTTTTGCCGTTTTCTCAGCTTTCAATACGCTGCTGGGCTTCGGTGCCTGTACGGCGTCGAGCATGGCGCTCGGAAAGGGCGATCTGAAATCCGTAAAGCAATACACCAGTTTCGCTCTGTATACCTCACTGTTTCTGGGTCTTGTCACAATGGCCGGCGTTCTGATTTTCATGAATCCGCTGCTCACGCTGCTGGGTGCAAATGAGCAGACAGCAGCCTACGCCGCTGAGTACCTACGCATCTTTGCTGTCGGCGCACCGTTCATGGTAGCCGGCGGCTCGCTCGGCAACACGCTTCGCGCAGACGGAGACAGCGTCGGTCCTCTGAAGGCTACGATGACCGGAACGATCACGAATATTATTCTGGATCCGATCATGATCTCCGGGATGCACATGGGAATCCGCGGCGCGGCCATTGCGACACTGATCGGAAATGTATTGTCCTTCATTCTGATGATCAATGCAGCAAGACGCAAAGAGTCTTTCTCCATCTCAATCCGGGACCTGAGCTTCAGACCGGAAGTTTCCCTGAAGGTTCTCTCCTATGGCCTGCCGATGGCAGCCGGAACAATGCTGATGAGCTTCTCGCATACTTTTGCCAACCGTCTGATGGTGCAGTATGGAAATGAGGCCATTGCGGCACAGGGCGTCGCCGGAAAAGCCGGCATGCTTACTTCCATGCTGGTCATGGGCATCTGCATGGGCGTGCAGCCGGCAGTCAGTTATACCTACGGCCGGGAAGACCGCCGGCGGCTCAGGAAAATTGTTCTGGGCGTGGGACTTGTGGCTGTCGTGATCAGCACCGTCACCGGCTGGAGCTTCCTGTTTTTCCGCGATGCTTTCGTCCGCTCCTTCCTGAACGATCCGCAGGTCATCGCTTACGGCAAGCAGATGGTCCTGGGCAGCGTCATCATGGCTCCGCTTTTCGGAATCTATCAGATGTGCGCTGTCTACCTGCAGGGAACAGGGAAGGTCACTTATGCGACGATCACGGCGCTGATGCAGAAGGGAATCGTCTATCTCCCGGCCCTGTATCTGATGCACAGTGCTTTCGGCCTCACCGGCCTGATTTTCACATCGGCTGTCACCGACGCAATCACCACCGTCGCCGCTCTCCTGCTGTGCTGGCTGGGAACAGAGAAGCTGGCGGACCGTACTGTATCATTACATCCGGCTGTTTCCGAATCAGGCCGGTAATATCATAAGAATGAGCAAAAAAAGAGCCGCTCCCTTTCGGGGGCGGCTCAGTGTATTATGAGTGGTTAACGAATGTCTCTGTTTCCGGGAAACGGGATACCCGGACGAATCGGTTACATCGGCAGAGCCATCACAGCTGCCATGGCAAGTGCCAGAATAACCAGGCCTGCAAGTTTCTCTCTCATCTGAAAAATTGTCGTCACTTCTGTTCCTCCCAAGCTACCCAATACCTACTACTGCTCGTTTCGCTCGTCTCAATTTTTCACGAAATCGTTTTAGTACGATATTATAGTAACATAGCTTTTCCCGCTCTGCAAGCAAAAAATGTGAACATTCCTTGAAAAACAACTGCTTTAAAGCATTAAAGCGATGCAGGAACCGGTTTCAACACGCTCTTTTCCGGCTGCTTTTTTTGTTTTTTCGAAATCGTTTACGTAATGTGGCGGTTTCAGGCCGATCGCGATAGAATAGCAGAAGGAACTATTTCACGGCAAAACAGAAAAACAGGGAGTATATAACAATGAAATCAGCTAAATTCCGTAAAACAGCAGCTCTTTTTCTGGCCGCGGGAATTGCCGCAGTCAGTGCTGCCAATGCTCTGCCCGTCCGGACGGAGGCTTCTCCCGTCTCTTATCTGCCGGGCGTCACGGACGAAATGACTCATCCGGAATACTGGGCTGCCCTGCAGGATCAGCGGCTCGGCGCCGGAAGCTCCGCGCAGCTGCTTGCCACCGCTCCGAGCATTGCCGATCTGAATCGCCGGACCATGGCACAGCCTTCCTGCCAGATGACCGATCTGGAGGCGGTACCGGCCTGTTTTGACGGAATCGCCCAGCGGGAAGCTCTGCTGAAGGGCGCGGAATCAGACTTTCAGTATTTTAAGTCCAGCGGCGCCATCTACGACCAGGCCGGAAATGTGGCCGGTCCCGAATTTTATGCGCAGATCCTCGCAAACACGCAGGATCCCGGCGCGTTAAAGCAGCAGTTCATCAAGTACGGCATCTGCACGGAGCGGACGGACGTCCGCAGCTATCCGACCATGCAGATTCTCACGGACGAGGCGGGAGATGTGGATTTTGACTACTTCCAGAACAGCGCCTTGCGGGTCAACGAACCCGTGGTCATCAAGGGCCGCTCTGCGGACGGTCTGTGGTATCTGGTAAAGACCATCTGCTGCGACGGCTGGGTCCGTGCCTCGGATATCGCCGTCTGCAGCAGCAAGGAAGAATGGCAGAGCGCATTTCAGATCCCGGACGATCACCTGATCGTCGTCACGGGCGGCAAGCTCTACCTCGAGAAATCCAACAGGAACCCGGACATCGCGGGCAAAATGCTGACCATGGGCACGACGCTGCGGCGCGCGGACAGCTGGGAGTACACCCCCGCCGTCACGAACCGCGCAGCCGTCAACAACTACGCGGTCTGGATGCCCCTGCGCGCGGCGGACGGAACCTATCAGAAAAAGGTCGTACTGATTTCTCAGCACGACCCTGTGAGCGCCGGTTATCTTCCGCTGACAACGCAGAATGTTCTGAATGTCGCCTTCACGATGCTGGGTGACGCCTACGGCTGGGGCGCCATGCTGGATTCCGCGGACTGTTCTTCCTACATCCGCGACATCTACAAGTGTTTCGGCATCGAGCTTCCGCGCAACACCACCTGGCAGGCCTCCATGCCCGCCGTCAAATGCGACCTCTCTCCGCTTCCGCAGGACGCCTCCGGCGACCCCGCCAAGAAGGCGCTGCTGGATACCCTGCCCGCCGGCTCCGCGCTGTACTTCTCCGGCCACGCCATGATGTATCTGGGCAGGGTCGGTGACGAATACTACGTCATCAGCTCCGTCAGCTCCATGGCAGACCCTGAGACAGGCAAATACCTGCGCGTGCGCGGCGTTGTGGTCAATAACCTCAGCATGAAGCGCCTGTCGGGCAAAACCTGGCTGAACTGCATTAATATGGCCATTGTACCCTATCTTGCCGCTCCGCAGTAAAACGGATCAGTAACAGGCGATATTGCTGTCCGTGCGGGACTCCGTCCCGCCGACCAGTACGCCGTTCTCCAATCGAACAATCATCTGTCCCCTTCCGAAAGAAGGTGCCGACAGATCCATAAAGACATCATGTCCTTTTCGCCGGAGCGCGCGGGCCAGCTCCGGCGAAAAGCGGCTTTCAACGGCCACACGTCCGTCCCGAAGCCACCGCCACCGCGGCGCATCCAGAGCCTGCTGCGGATCCAGATGAAAATCAACATAGTTCATTACGACCTGCACGTGGCCCTGCGGCTGCATGTACGCGCCCATAACCCCGAACGGACCCACCGGGGCGCCGTCCTTCATCAGGAACCCCGGAATAATCGTGTGATATGTGCGCTTCCCGGGTTTCAGGAAATTGGCGTTTTTCGGATCCAGCGAGAAATCGGCGCCGCGGTCCTGCAGCGAAATGCCCGTGCCGCGGACCACAATTCCCGATCCGAACCCATGGAAATTCGACTGGATATAGGAGACCATATTCCCCTCTCCGTCCGCGCAGCACAGATAAACCGTCCCGCCGCCCATCGGAGGCCGGCTCGCGTAGATCTGAGCCCGGTCGGTCATCTCGGCCGCCCGCGCCGCGCCGAACTCCGGCCGCAGCAATTCGTGATAATCGATCTCCATCTCCTCCGGATCCGTCACATACCGGAACGCATCCGTAAAGGCCATCTTCATGGCTTCGATCTGCCGGTGGCAGGTTACGGCACTGTCGCGCTCCGCAAACGAAAACTCCTTTAAAATATTCAGGGCCATCAGTGCGACGATTCCCTGTCCGTTCGGCGGAATCTCGCAGACTTCATAACCTCTGTAGCCGACCCGCGCCGGCTCGACCCACAGCGCCCTGTGCGCCGCCAGATCTTCATAGCGCAGATACCCTCCGTATTTCCGGCTCTCCGCATCGATGATGCGGGCCAGATCGCCGCGGTAGAAGTCCTCCGCACCGGTCTCACCGATCCGCTCCAGCGTATTGGCATGATCCGGCAGACAGACGATTTCCCCTGCCTCATATGCGCGTCCCAGCGGCGCAAAAGTCTCGAACCACCCCTTAAAACAGTCCTCCGTAAAGATCTTTCTGTAGAGCTCGTAATCCTGTTTCCAGATCTGTGCCAGATTCGGCGCGCAGGGATATCCCACCCGCGCATACCGCACTGCGGGTGCCAGGACCTGCGAAAGATCCAGGTTTCCGAACCGCCCGTTCAGCGCCGCCCAGGCCGCGGGTGCGCCCGGCACGGTCACCGGCGTCCAGCCGTGCTCCGGCATTTTCCCGTTTACATCCCGTCCCTCTGAGAGAATCCGCTCCGCCGAAGCCAGCATCGGCGCCCGGCCGCTGGAATTCAGACCAAAAAGCTTCTTCTCTTTCTCAGACCAGATGATGGCGAAAGCGTCCGAGCCGATTCCGTTGGCTGTGGGCTCCGTCACGGTCAGCGCCGCAGCGGCGGCGACAGCGGCATCCGCTGCATTCCCGCCCCGCCGGAGCACCTCCAGCCCGGCGGCCGCTGCCTGCGGACTGGAGCAGTTGACCATGCCGCCCCGCGCATAGATCGGATAGCGCGCAGACGGGTATTTCTGTGCGACAGGATCAAAATGTGTATTCACGCTTATCTCCTTCCGGGATCGCCCGCGTAGGGAATGCCTGTGCAGTCCGCGATGTCACGCTTCAGCGTCACCAGGTCACTCAGATTCAGGTCATGCACATCCGCATGGCCGGTGATTCTTGAAAACATGGCCAGCTCTTTCATTGAGACATTCAGGAAGTTCGCAACGCGCTGCGCAGCCGCATCGATGTTCAGACGCTTCCTGAGCTCCGGATCCTGCGTCGCGATGCCTACCGGGCATTTTCCTGTGCCGCAGATTCTGTACTGCTGGCAGGCCGCTGCGATCAGTGCCGCGCTCGCAATCGCCACCGCATCGGCTCCCATTGCAATCGCCTTGGCAAAATCCGACGAGACCCGAAGTCCTCCCGTGATCACAAGGTCGACCTGCGCGCCGGCTTCATCCAAGAATTTCCGCGCCCGCGAGAGCGCCAGAAGCGTCGGCACGGAGGTGGACTCCCTGAGCAGATACGGGCTCGAACCGGTGGCGCCGCCCCGGCCGTCAATCGTCACAAAATCCGGCCCTGCATACAGGCAGTATGCCAGGTCCCGCTCGATTCTTCCTGCGGCAATTTTGATGCCGACCGGCCTTCCGCCGGACCGCTCCCGGAGCATCTCCACCATCGCCTTCAGGTCCTCTTCTGACTGAATCTCCGGGAACCTGCTCGGGCTCTGAATGTCCTCGCCCGGCTTCTTTCCGCGCAGCGCCGCGATCTCCGGCGTGACCTTCTCGCCCGGCAGATGACCGCCCATACCCGGCTTGGTCCCCTGCCCGATTTTGATCTCGATGGCATCCGCGGTCCGCAGATTCTCATCCGTCACGCTGTACTTATTCGGAATATACTCAAAAATATACTTGTAAGCCGCGGCTTTTTCCTCGGGCAGAATCCCGCCCTCGCCGCTGCACATCGCCGTCCGGGCCATCGCACTGCCTCTGGCCAGCGCGATTTTGATCTCCCTCGAGAGTGCTCCGAAGGACATATGCGAGATGAAAACCGGGCCCTCCAGCACCATCGGCTGACGCGCATTTTTGCCGATGACGGTTCTCAGATTCACCGAAGCATCATCGTCGAGCGGCGGCGGATCAAGCTGCGCGCCGAGCAGCAGCACATCGTCCCAGCCCGGCATGGGCATCAGCGTGCCCATCGCGCCGTCCAGGCTTTTTCCGCTGACGGCCATCTGATGAATTTCCGCCATAAACCGCGCCTCCGGGTCTCTTCTCACGAAAGCCGGATCATAGGAAAGATCCGCCGGTGCGGCGGGCGCGGGCTCCGGCGCTTCCGGCTCCGGCGCGGCGGGTGCTTCCGGCTTCGGTGCCTTCTCTGTCACGATTTCCTCCAGATTGTCGCCGGTCGCCTTGCAAAGGGGACAAACAGCGGTCTGCGCATTTTCAGACTCAAAGATTTCTCCGCAAATCTTACACTTGAATGTTGCCATCGTTGCCGACTCCTTTCTCTTTCTTCAACTCTCTGTTTCGCTCTCTTCCGGTTCTGGCAAAAGAACGAGGGCAGTCTTCTGTTCCACCCTCGTTCTTCCTGTCTTGTCTTTCTTTAAATGTTCCGGGTCAGTTCTGCTCCGCGTAAAAATCCAGCAGGAACTCTCCCATTCTTTCGTTGTGATCCAGATAGCTTCCGTGATCCGCCCCCGGTACGACAATCAGCCGGACATCAGGCAGATTCTGCACGATCCGCTGCGTCTCCTCCGGGAGGATCAGGTCGTGCTCGCCGACGGTCACCAGCACCGGAATCGTGATTCCCTGCAGCTCCTCCGGCTCGATGTGCGGTTCTGTCAGCATCAGCGTGATGAGGGGATTCGGTTCCCGCTCATTGATGGCCGTGAACTCTTCGACAAATTCCGGCACGATTCCGTCGGGCGACAGGTTCGTCCCGCTGACGGCCATTTTTCCGAGTGTCCCCGGATGCCGCAGCTCCAGAAGAAGCCCGATGATGCCGCCGTCGCTGTGTCCGAAGTAATACGGCTTTTCAAGGCCCAGCTCGCGGATCAGGCAGAAGATGTCGTCCGCCATATCCGCGTAATGATATTCGCTGACCGGCTCATTGGCTCCGTGGCCCCTCGAGTCCGGCGCAAACACCTCATAGCCCGCGGCCGTGAGCTGCCGGATTTCCGTCTCAAACAGCGCGTGGCTCTCGCCGTTGCCGTGCACCAGCACCACCGGCCTGCCGCTCCCCTCCTGCAGATAATGCAGTTTCACTCCGTTTACTTCTACAGATTTCATCCTGTTACTCTACGTTTCAGATCATTCCTGTTTTCAGATTCCGAGGCCTTCCCTGGTCGAGGAACACACAATGTCATCGCGCCCGGCGACCCTGTCACAGATGCGGTAAAATTTCTCCCAATTGCTCTCGGGCGTGTTGAAGTCGAATTCGTAGCCGTGGGCAAACAGCAGGAAGAACAGATCTTCCTCTTCGCCGTCCGCCTCGATGAAGCGGTCGATTTTGTCCATGACATCCTTGTCAATATGCCAGGCGGTCATCGGCAGCTGCAGCGGATTTTCCGGCCGCCGGAAGTCTTTGCTCTTTCCGACCGTGCGGGCATAGCGGATGCCCGCGTCCCTCAGCTGCTGTTCGGTGTTGGGTCCGCAGACCCCATACGGATAAGCGAACCCGACAATCTCATTTCCGAACAGTTCCTTCAGGCGGCGGCTGTTTTCCGTGATGCTTGTGACCGCCTCCTCGTCACTGATCTGCTTGAAGTTCTCATGACACAGGCCATGCGAAGCAATCTCAAAGCCTTCGTAGACCTGCGCCACTTCGTCCTCCGGAATACGATAACTCGGGCTGTATTTCAGCAGATGGAGTCCCGGTCTGAATTCTTCCTCCAGGACATCCTTGATTCCCATATTCCCGACTCTGCCGATCAGCTGTCTGCGTCCGAACCATCCCGCGTTCAGATTGAACGTCGCGGCGATGCCGTCTCTTCTGAATTCCTCAATAATCTTCTTGTCCTGCTCAAGACCGTCATCAATATTCCAGCAAAAGTATTTCATTCCTGATTTTGTCCCATCATCAACTTAAGATGTCAATCCGAACGCATCCTTACAGATCCAGCTCGTTTACCTTCTTCTCAATCCGTTCAATCACTTCCTGCATGTAAGCCTCTTCCTCCGGGCTCAGTTCCATGTTCTGCAGCTTCTCCATCTTCTCCTCAAACTCTCCGAATCTGCCGATCATTGCGAAATAATCAAGCAGGGCGCTCGGATCTTCCGTATCCGCGGTCTTCGCAAATTCCACGAATTCATCGATGAATGCTTCGTAATCATCCAGCAGTGCCTTCACCTCCGGGGAGACGCCCTCCGGGACATCTGCCTCGATCGGATTCTGCTCTTTGGTCTCATCGCCTCCGTCGGAAACTTCTTCTGTGTCTTCACGGTTGAAATTGGACATCACGGCGGCGTCAAAATCATCCGCGAACCGGCTGTCTCCCGAGTATCCCATGTAGAAGAGAAGAGCCTGCTCGCTTTCGCGGTTGGCGGCGATGTAGATGCAGTTGTTCTGCACGCTGATGCCGTTATAGATTTCCATTTCCTGCGCAACATCGATGCGGACGACAGTGGAGTGATCATCGCTCAGCAGTTCTGTAATTCCTGTGAGTGCCTCCGGATCATCCAGTCCCATCTCTTCTGCGATCGACGCTTCATCCGCCTCTGCAAGGGTCGAGACAAACTCATCATATTCGTCGGCGCTGATCGGCTCGCTTCCGACCACTGCCAGTGCGAGATCATCACCGCTTGCATACATCATTACCGTCTCGCCGTCTTCCGACGGAATCAGCATGTAATAATCCGGGACCATCAGCTTATTGTCATCGATGATGACTTCCTTCAGTCCCTCGGTATCATAATTGCTCCAGAAGTCCAGAATCACATCCTGCAGCTCATTGCCCAGATCATAGTCATCCTGCAGAATCTTTACATCGTATTCATCACTGAGAGCGTTCTGTGCCTGCTGATAGCTGAGCAGTCCTGCCGTGTACTGCGTAATATAGAAAGCATCATTTTCTTCGCACTGTACAGCGGTCAGCATCTGCTTCAGTCCGGAAATATACAGATCCTTGAGCAGCGTCAGACGCGCATCATCGAATTCGAGTTCCGCATAGTCCTTGACCATGTCGTAGAGAAGATCAAGCTCATTGTCATAGCTTCCCATGAGCTCCGTGTAATCTGCGTCTTCATTTGCCCAGACAATTTCATCCTCGCCCACGGTCTCGTCAATCAGGTACATGCAGTTCAGAGAATCCTGCAGATCCGCCAGAAACTGATCGCCTGCCTTCCCGTCCGCACGGACAGGCAGCGCGAAAGCCGCGGAACAGAAAAGCGAGCCGGCCAGAACAGCACCCAAAACAACTGCCAACAGTTTTTTCATCAGAAGACCCCCCTTCTTTAAAAACAGATATGACATACGCTTTATAAAAGCCTGTGAAAAATTGCATCCAAAGAAATTATACCATCTGACAGGGAAATTTTCAGAAAAAATCCCTCAGTCTGAATATTTGATTTGCACCCAATTAAGCGTTATGCTTGTTTTCCGGAGGGACAGCTGAATGGGTTATGACATGACGGTCGGAAAACCGCTCCGGGTCATTCTGCGGTTTATGATTCCGCTGCTGATCGGCAATATTTTCCAGACACTTTACAATATGGTGGACACGATGATTGTCGGCCGTTTTGTCGGCGCAAATGCGCTGGCTGCGGTGGGCTCGACGGGCACGATCATGTTTATGGTGATGGGCACGACAATGGGCCTGACACAGGGCGTCACGATTCTGACCTCACAGCGTTTCGGCGCAGGCGATGCGGATGGTGTGAAACGAAGCGTCGCCAACGGAAGCCTCCTGGTCGTGTGTACAGCTGCACTGATGACAGTGCTGTCGCTGTCGGTGATCCGCGGTCTCCTGCGGCTGATCAACACCCCGGCGGAGATTTATGACGATGCGTATGCATATATTTCCGTGATCTGCACTTTTATTATCTGCAATGTCGCCTACAATTTTCTCTCGTCGCTTCTGCGGGCCATCGGAAACAGCCGTGTCCCGCTGTATTTCCTGATTTTCTCCGCATTCCTGAACATCTTCCTGGACCTGATTTTCATCGTGAATTTCGGGCGAGGCACCCGCGGCGCGGCCGAGGCGACGGTTCTCTCGCAGGCCATCGCGGCATTTCTGTGCGGCGTGTATATTTTCAGAAGAGGCAAAATCCTGCTGCCGTCCCGGGATATGCTCCATTTTGACCGTGAAATCTCAAGGGTGCAGCTGAAGATGGCGATCCCGATGGCACTGCAGTTTGCCATCACCGCATCCGGAACAGTGATTATGCAGTCCGCCCTGAATCTCTTCGGAGCGACCGCAGTCGCGGCGGTGTCATCCGCCAACAAATATCACAACCTGGTCATGCAGGGGATGTTTGCGCTGGGCGCCACGATGTCCGCCTATGTCGGACAGAATTTCGGAAAAAAAGAACTCGGCCGGATCAGAACCGGCGTGCGGACCGCGGTGACCATCGCCGTTGTCTACGGGATTGTCGCCGGGATTCTGGTCATGCTTTTCCACAGACAGGCACTGAGCCTGTTCTTTGCATCTGACATGGATATGGATTCACTGCTGGTCTATGCGACGCCGTATCTGTCCATGATCTCCATGTGCTTCGTGCCGCTGGGAATGATTTTTATTTTCCGCAACTCCATGCAGGGCTGCGGCTACAGCTTTCTTCCCATGATGGTCGGTGTCATGGAGCTGTTGTTCCGCATTGCGGCGGCGGCTGCCTCCATGGTGCTCGGAAGCTTCCTTCTTGCGGCGGCCTGCGATCCTCTCGCCTGGATCGGCGCAGGTGTTTTTTCCGTCCTCGCTTACCGGTCGGTCATCCGCCGCGTCGAAGCTTCTCCGGTTTAATTAAAGACGATCCTCCGCAGCACCTTGGCGTCCACCTCGACACGGCCGCTCTGCAGGCGCTGTGTGTTCGCCAGCATCGTCTCATAGGCCTGCTCCAGGATTTCCTGCGGCACAGCCGGATTACCCAGCGCATCCCCGAGGAACTCCTCCAGCTCGTCAAAATCAGCAAAGCCCGCAGCGTCCAGCACCGCCTCCCGGTCTTCCTCTCCGGCTTCTCTTAAGAAACCGGCCAGGAAATATCCGCAGGCAGGCCCGTGCGGTATGCCGAGCTCATAGGTCAGTGTGTATCCGAGCGCGTGCGGCAGGCAGGTGCCTGTCTGCGCGATCGCCATGCCGCCGAAAACGGACGCGCGCATCATCCTCTCAAGCTCCTCCGGAGCCGGCGCTTTCTTCTCAAGCAGACAGTCCCGGATGCTCCCCCAGATCGAGAGGCCCGCGATCGCCGGCGCCATGCTGTAAGCGTCCGCCTTGCGGCTCATAAAGCTCTCGGCCAGATGCGCAAAGGCATCGACCGACGTGTTGACGAGCACCTTCCGCGGCGCCGCAGCAAGGTACTTCGCGTCGACCAGCGCGAGCTTCGGAAAGATCTTGTGCGGGATCGAGCCTTTGGCCCTCTTGTCATGCCGGGTCAGCACCGAGACACCCGTCACCTCCGAACCGGTTCCGCAGGTCGTCGGCACCGCCGCGACCGGCAGCGCATCTGTCGGAAGCGAGGCGTCATAGAGATCCGCAGGATTCGCCCCTGTGCGCTTCATCAGAAACGCGACTGCTTTTGCCGCGTCCATGGGCGATCCGCCGCCGATGCCGATGACAAAATCCGCCCCCTCCGCGCAGCCAAGCTGCGCGCCGCGGACAATCGTCTCCACCGAAGGATTCTCTTCGACCTCATTAAAGACGCAGAACTGCCGTCCTCCCTGCTCCAGCGCCTCTTCCACATCCCCGAGAGCGCCGCATTTTGCCGCGGAGCTTTTCCCGGTCACGATCAGGGCCTTGCGCCCTAGAGCGCACAGCTCCGCTGCATGACTGCGCACGCAGTCTGTCTCATGGTAAACCTTTACCGGCATGTAAAATTTCATCTTGTCTTTCCTTCTGTCTCTGCAATTGAATCTAATACTCAGATCAGGAACTGCTCCTTCACGGCGGGCTTCAGAGTCCACATTCTCAGGAAGGTGTCGCCGCTGATCCTGGCAAAGCGTTCCTCTTCCTTCGGGAAAATCCGGGAAGTGAATACAGCATCGCCGTCGTTGACAAAAATTTCCACCGAGCTGTGATCGACGAAAATCCGCAGGTGCGAGAGGCCGTTCTCGAGCGGCCTGGTCCGGTCGTCGCCCTCCGACTCGTTGAACCGGATCTGCATGCCGCTGCGGTCGACGGTGATGGTTCCCGCGTCCTCCAGATACTGGATGGTCAGGCCGCCTTCGCCCTTTTCGTCGGTAAACAGACAGATGCGCACATCGCCCGGCTTGCAGTCCAGCTCCAGCTCGGCTGACCGCGGCAGGTCAAAGCAGCCCGCCTCGTTCTCCTCCGGCCGGATCCGGTCCTCGCGCAGATTCTTCATGTTCGGCAGCGGCCGCTGAATCAGGCGACGGTTGCGCACCGTTAGCTCCCTCGGCAGTGTCAGGCACCCCGCCCAGTCCTCGTCATCCGTCGGATAAGTGACATCCGGCACGCCCATCCACGCGATGAGGATCGCTTTGTCCGTGTCCTCGATGTTGTTGGCACAGGCGGCCGCGTAAGAGTCAAAACCGAAATCGAGCACGTGGAACTGGCCATCGGGCGTGAAGGTCAGCGTCTCCCAGTCCATGCTGCCCAGAATGTATCCGTTGTGATTCCTGCTTCCGCCGCGCCCCGGCAGCAGCAGATGCTGCGGGCACAGAAGAAGAACGTCTTTGCCGCCGATGTGTTCCACCGACGGGCACTCCCACATATCTCCGAAGCTCTCAAAACCAAGCACCTTCAGCTCTCCGGCAAAAGTCCAGCCGTGCTGCAGATCTTCCGAGGAGTAAACCAGGGCGCAGCCGGTCTTATTTTGCCTCTGTGCACCGATGATCATGTAGTAGGTGCTGCTGCCCGGGATGTGGATGATCTTCGGGTCGCGCTGGTGCTCCGTATAGTCCGGATGCGCGCCGAAAAGCGGAAGCGGGTATTTCTCGGTCCAGCCGTCGCGCCCGATCCGCGCAAGGCAGGTGTAGGCGTGCCGCGTCCAGTCCGCGTCCCGGTGATTGCCCGTGTAATACAGGTAGATTTTGTCATCGATCGGCATGGCCGAACCCGAGTACGCGCCCTTGTTGTCGTAGCCGCCCTCCTGGTCGGGCAGCAGACACACACCCAGATTCTTCCAGGTGATCAGGTCCTTCGACACGATGTGATACCAGTGCTTGAGACCGTGCACCGCACCCCACGGACACCACTGATAAAACAGATGCCAGACATTGTCGTGCCACACAAACCCGTTCGGGTCATTCATCAGACCCGTGACAGCCTGATTGTGAAAAGTCTGGCGATACCGGGAAGCCGAGACCTTGCGGTACAGCTCTGTCAGCTCCTGCGGATCCTTCAGATAACGATACTTCTCTTCTCTCGTCCAGTCTCTCATACTGCTCCCCCCGTTCTGCAGCGGCGTGATCTTCCGTCACGCGTACACAATCAGCGCGATGAACTCGACGGGCTCTGTGCCGTGATTGGCAAGGCCGTGTCCGGTGCCGGGCTCGCAGATGGTCAGATCGCCCTCCGTGACGGTGACAAGCTCGCCATTGTTATTGTACTCCGCGGTGCCTTTCAGGATGTAATACAGCTCCGAGTCAGTCTCATGCATGTGGTAACCGATGCTGCAGCCCGGGTTCAGAATGCTGCGGGTGTACGCGCGGCCCTTGCCGCACAGCTCCTCCGGCACGTTAATCAGCTTCGTCATGTGCACAATGCCTTCGCCCCCGCGCAGATGCTCCGCCTCTTCCACTACCATTTCATTCTTTCTTCTGATCATTTTTCTTCCTCCTTATGAAATTTATGTTTATGCCTTCATCATCCGCAGCGTCTCGGGTACGTCCTTATGCATCAGGCGGCGCGGCTCAAAATGCAGCAGGTTGTAGATGACCTGCATGATGACGCCGCCGCCGAAAGCGCTGATCAAAGTCCCGATGCCGACCGGCCCGCCCAAAAGCCACCCTATCAATAAAACGGTTGCCCACAGCAGCGCGCCGACGATGCCGATGGGTATCTTCGGAAGACGCTTTCCCAGACCGACGAGCAGCGAATCTCTCGGTCCGCAGCACTGCTCCGCGCTCATGTAAATCCACATCCCGATTGCCATAATTGCCAGCCCGGCCACCAGCCATAAAACGCCCTTCAGAAGACTGGTATTCAGCGCAAAAGGATTGAGGTCATTGAACATCTGAATCGCATTTCCCGTGAGGAAAGCATCAATAATCGTGCCGAATCCGATGCGCTCCTTCATCAGCAGATCAATGCACAGAATGATCACCGCAATGATGGTCATCGAAAGACCGTAATTCAGCGGTGTGTGCGCTGCAATGCCCATTCCCAGACAGTCCCAGGGCGCCAGCCCGATATTTGCGAAGATCGTCAGGTGAACCCCGAAGGAGAAAACGATCAGGCCCGCGACGATCTGCAGCCACTCAATAAAGACTCGTTTCATCATCACCCACCGGCGGCAGATGCCGAAGTTCTTCCCGCAGCCGTGCAAAGGAATCGTCCAGGCGCTTCGCCTCAATCTCCTCTCTGAAAAAACGATCGAGCATACGCATTTCCGCTTCCGTAATCTGCTGTGTGCTGCCCTGCCGTAATTTCTTGTTTTTTCCCACCATCACATCCGCGAGCACATCCGCCGCGATAAAGGAGCCGTACTCATTCGGATGCTTGCGGTCCTCCGTGTAGAGATCGAGCGAATCTGCCAGGTCGTGAAAATGCATGCCGACCTCCGCGACCAGAGCCTGATTTTGCTCTGCGGCCTCGTGATAGGACTCGTTCAGCTTCAGCGCCATTTCATCGTAAGTCAGTCCGAGCTCGGCCAGCCTGTCGCAGTCGCGCGCGTAGGCCCAGGTCGCGTACAGCACCGGCACCGCGCCGGCCGCGCGCGCCTTTTCGCACAGCGCCGCGACACTTTTCATGAAGGAAGCCTTCGCCGTGATCGCACCGTGGCTCTGCTCCTGCATCACCACGAAATCCCACTTCTCCTGCTCCAGCGCCGCCAGCGTCCGCCGCCCCATCTCCGTCTCCGGATTGAGCTGCTCCGCGAGCCACGCCCCGCCGCGGGTGTGCGCGACTACCTCCGCGCCGGTCAGCTGCGCCAGCGTCTTAGGCATGTCGTTATAAAAAGTGAAACTGTTGCCCAGCATCAGAATTCGCATATTGCTCCTCCTGCTCTACGCCGCATACGCTTCGTTATGCGCGCCTTTTATGCGCCGCGCGCGGCCAGCTCTTCACAGAATTTCACGAAGGCACTCTGGTCCCCATACGAGGCAAAATTAAACACCTGGATCGTATCTTTGTCGCCCTTCCAGTAAATGAAGGTCCATGGCCCGTCGTCGCCGTCGACCACGTCGTCATCATTTCGCTCGCTCACTTTTCCGTTCTGCAGAAGCGCCATCACCCGCATCCAGTCCGCCTCGCTCAGCTCATACGTCCCTTCGGCAGTGATGTCCTCCTCCGTCGTCCAGCCGTAATCACCCGGCCTCTCCCGCGTCTCGTGGCGGAACATGTACTTCCCGTCCTCCACATAGAACCGGTAGCGCTGATAAAACGCGTTATAGTTGATGTTCTCGTAAGTATAGTAGAAATCCGTCACGTCACCGACCGGAATCGCCCTGTCGGTGATCTCTGCAATCTTCATAATTTCGGCCAATTCTGCATCCTCCGCCGCTGCCGCATTCTGCTCTGCCCCGGCCGCAGCCATATTTTGCCCCTCGCCGGCGTGCGGCAGGCTGCCCATGTCATCAATCTTTACGTCCGCCGCATCGACTTTGTCCTCAGCCGCCTGCTGAGCGCTGTCCGCCGCGAGCGCCCCGTCCAGCTGCCGGCGCACGCTCTCGGCCCGCCGCAGGTTGAACTCCTTCATCACCGCGACCGCCTGCTCGAACTCCTCCGCGGTGTAGAACGCCGTCGGATCCTTCTCCACATAGGGCAAAATCATGCCCGCGATCTCGTCCACTTCCCGCCCGAATTCGCCGCTCTCAAAATAAGTCGCGAGCAGTATCTGCAGCGCGTCGTGATACGCCTCAAGATAAGCGCTGTCCGCGGGGATCCACGCCCAGGCCGGGCGCTCCTCTTCAGACGCGCCGATCAGCGGCGTGTCAATTCCCATGTTCAGCAGGTCCGTCGCGTCCTCATACACCGACGCGTCGAGCCCATACCGGAACGTGCCGAATGCGGAATTGTAGTCCCACGGCAGCAGCGAGAGCTTTCCGTCCTGCTCCGCCAGCAGCAGGTTGTGCAGCATCGCGCCCGTATAGCTGTCATAGTTCAGGACAAAATTATGCGCGGCAAAAAACCGCACGACTTCATCCGTGTCAAACGCGTCCTCAGGCCGGCCTTCGGACAGCGCCTTCAAAGCCGCGATGACTTCGGCTTTGTCTTCATCCTGTGCCTTGGTTTCAGCATTCTTCAGAATATCCGGGTAGCTGTCAAACTCGTCGTCCGTATAGGAGAGGTCCGCGCCGTGTACCTGCGCCTGCGCCTGCGGGTTCTCACCTGTCTCCATGAACACGCGAAGCGAATCGGGCGTCAGGTCAATGTCTTTGGGCTCCGGCTTGTAAATCACACCCTCGCCGCCGTAGACCCGCTTCAGGTGGCCTTTGTCCATGTCCTCCACAGCCATATACAGGCCGCGGTCCTCGCCGTTCACTGTCAGCCACACATAACTCGTCAGCGGTGCATCCACCTCCAGCTGCCGGAACAGCCGGTAACAGATGTAATCCCTCATATAAGTCGCATCGCTGAACTGGTTGTTCAGACTCAGCTTGTCCAGTCCGTGATACGTCTGATCATCCACGAATTTGCCGAAATTGATCCGGTAGCTGTAGCGGTCACTGTCCGGCTGCTCCGCGACAAAAAGCAGGCTGTAATTGCCCTTCGTCGCGAACGAGACCTGCGTGATCGTCTCTCCGTCGATTGTCACATCCGCCTGAAACTTTTCCTTCTCCAGCGGCTCCGCGAGCAGAAGCTCCCAGTCCTCCGGCGCAATGGACACATCCACCGTGTGCACATAGCTTGTGTCGAAAATTGCCGCCTCATATCCCGAATCCGCCGTGATTTCGACCGGGGCGACTGCGGTGTCTGCTGCTTCCGCTGCGGTACTGTCTGCCTCCGCCGCCTGTGTCTCAGCTGCGGTTTCGGGCGCCTCAGCCGCTGCGTCTTCAGGCGCCGGTGCCGGTGCCTGAACAGGCATCGCGCATCCCGCCGGCAGCACCATGCAGCCGGCCACTATCATACTCAGAAAAGCCTTCTTCCATCTCTTCATCGCTCTGCGTCCTCCTGGTATCCGATGCCTTCTGTTTTCCTGCATTAATCCATAAATCTATTTTACAGCGCCCGGCAGGATGCGAAAAGTGTGCCGCTCCAATCGACTTATGTTAGAATTGATAATTGTACAGAAACAGTTTGTAAAAAAGAAATCCAACAGGGCAACTCAAGAGGAATCCCAAAAGGAAGGCACACATGGAAAAGCTGAAAAGGTACTTTCCGCCGCTGCTCATTCTGATCATTTTCGAAACGGTCGCCATAACACTGTGGCAGACGAAGGACAATCCGTTTTATCTGTTCAACTTCAGCTATATCGGCATGTCCATCGCACTGGGCATGGTCCTGTTCATCAATAAATACAAGCACGCCAGACGCGTCGTCCAGCTGCTTGTCGGCTTATACATGCTTGTCTACCTCGGCCTGATCTGTCAGGAAAACATGCAGATCGAAGGCTTCTGGTACTACCTTTTCACCGGCGTCTTCGAGGCCGCAACGATTCACTACGCCATTGCCAAAATCTTCGGACCTCTTGTTTTTGGCCGCGGATGGTGCGGCTACGCGTGCTGGACAGCAATGGTGCTCGATTTTCTTCCGTACAAAATCCCGGCGCAGCCGCGGAAGAAGATCGGCTGGATCAGATACATCACCTTTGCGGCATCTCTGATCTTTGTCGCCGCCCTCTTCCTGGCCCACGTCGGGAATCTTGAGCGAATCATGTTCTGGGCATTCATCATCGGCAACATCGCGTATTACCTGGTCGGCATTATCCTTGCCTATGCCTTCAAGGACAACCGCGCTTTCTGCAAGTACATCTGCCCCGTCACCGTGTTTCTGAAGCCCATGAGCTACTTTGCCCTCTTCCGCGTCAAATGCGACAAGGAAAAGTGCATCTCCTGCGGCAAATGCAAGCGCATCTGCCCCATGAACGTCGACGTCACCGACAACTCGCGCAAGCGCGAGAACGGCACCGAGTGCATCCTCTGCATGGAGTGCGCGAAGAACTGCCCCAAGGGAGCGCTGTGATACACAACTTTCTTATATGACATGATCGCAGGCGGCCTGGACAAACAGGACTTCCCGGCAACTTCACTGCCTGCTTCAGCTCATCCATCTCTTTCCCCTCCTGAAAAAAAGGACCGAGGTCACTGTACCCCGGTCCAACCTTTCATCTATTTTACAACAGGCATCACGCCCGGAAAAGCTTCACTCCACACTCAGATCGCCGCTCACGGTTTCCACACTGATTTTGCAATCACCGCCGCCAAAGACGTACTCCTTGTCGTTCATCGTGTAGTCCGCGGCGTGCACACTGCCGCTCACGGTGTCATATTTGATGGTCGCGCCGCCCGCCGGAAGCTCTGTCAGGTGGAAATCGCCGCTGACACTGTTCAGCTCCGCCTTGTCGCAGTCCGCAAGCCCGAGAGTCGCATCGCCCGAAACAGAATCGATATCTGCCTTTCCGGACAGCGTCACATCCTCAGCCTTCACCTCGCCGGAAACTGTGTCGACCTTCAGATTTTGCAAAACCTGGCTGCCCTCGAGGGTCACCTCGGCGCTCACGCCGGAGATCTGCAGATCTACATCCTCCGGAATCTCGATGCTCAGCTTCTTCGAGCCGGCCGGGAACTTCTTTCCTTTGTATCCGCTCTCGCAGTACTGCACAATCAGCTTGTCGCCGTCGACCAGCCAATGCATCTTCTGTCCTTTTTTCAGGCCTGTGTCCGTCTCCGAAACATGCAGCGTGCCGGCATTGCTCTGCTTGACCGTGATGTCCGCATCGATCCAGTTGACTTCGACCTCCTTGACATCTTTTGCCTCATAATCAAATTCACCGGTCTTGTAGCTCGACGCATTCTTGTAAGTTCCGAAGCGCGGGCCGCCGTAAATGTGGAACGTGCACCCCGTGTGCGTAAAGATGATTGCCGCCAGCAGAAGCACCAGCGCGCCATTCCGAATTACTCTGCCATTTAGTCTTAAGTCTGTCTGTCTCATTTCCTTCTCTCTCCTCTTTAATCCTGAAGCAGCCGCGCTCTGCGTTTCCTGAAGCACCCGTGCCGCTTTCATCAACCTGATGATAGCAATTTATCGCACAAAGATGAAATCGGAATTGAATCTGAATTAAAATCTCATTAGAATGAAAACGTTAAAGTTCCCAAATTCACACAGAGTAACCGCCATGAAGACAAACACAAGTATCCGTTCAAAATATAAAACAAAGCAGCGTGCCATCCTGCTCGAATATTTCGAATCCGTCCCCGGCGTGCACTTCACTGCCGCAGACGTCTACGAGTATTTCAAGCTTCACGGCATCACCATCGGCCAGTCCACCATCTACCGGCAGCTCGAGAGCTTCGTCGACGAAGGCATCATTAACAAATACATCATCGACGGAAGCAGCCCGGCCTGTTTTGAATACATCAGCCCGGAGCAGCACGCCGAAACAGAAATCTGCTTCCACTGCAAATGCGAGAAGTGCGGCAGACTCATCCACCTCCACTGCGACGAGCTGGAGGAAATCCAAGCCCACCTCCTCGCCGAACACAACTTCAGACTCAATCCCATGCGCACCGTCTTCTACGGCCTCTGCGAGGACTGCATGTGAGTCAGGGGGGAGTCAGGGGGACAGGTCCGGTGACTCATTGTGCGCAATGAGTCACCGGACCTGTCCCCCTGACTCTTTCAGGCTGCTGTCAGTTTTTTCTGTGCTGCCATACCAAGCAGCATTACAAGGATGTCATCAATCGGTCCCGGCATGATATCCGGAGAAACAACGTAGCTCACAACCAGAGCAATCAGTATAATCTTCCACATTCCTTTCATTCCTGTACCTCCCTTAGAACCAATCAGAATCCCTTCGGTTGTTACAGGATCATTCTATCGTCCGGGTTCAGGCTTCAACATCACAGGAAGTGGGCAATAACCGCCCCCATTTGCACAAATACTGCAAAATATGTGTTTTTTCATTTTTCGTGCCTGCCGCAAAAGAAGGAGCCTATTGCGTACCACTGGCCTCCCGGCAGGCTTTGTACGCTTCCTCGTCGATCTCGCCGGCCGCAATCTTTTGCTCCACCCACAGCTGCAGCGTCTTCGCCGCAACGGAAATCTTCCCGACTTCGTCCTGGATCCGGACAAAATCTTCCATCTCTTCGGCCTGGATGACACCGTCCGATGTGATCTCGATCAGCTCCTCCTGGAGCCGCTTTGCCGCGTTCACGGAAGCAAGCATTTCCAACACGATCTGTGAGAGATCCTTCATCCGGATCGGCGTGACATAGCGTTTGCCGATCTCACACTCGTTTGCACAGTACTCGTTGCACAGCTGAGGCGCGCCATACTTTTCGGCCATCACCAGCACTTCATCCGGATGCGCCGTGAACTTCCCGCTCTCGATCCGCTCGATCCGCTCCGGCGGAATCACCTCCAGCAGCTCACTCGCCTTGTCCCGGCTCAGCCCCAGCTCCTCGCGCCGCAGCTGATATACCGTCTTATTTTCCTTCTTAGACGCCCGTGCCATGATTGCCTCCTTCCGGACCATCTTCATGCCTGCTCGTTCATCTCATTATATCTCATGCAGGGTATAGTGGTTTTTCTTTTCTGTGAATAGAATTTGATTTAGAATGAAACCAGAAAATGCAGGATTGAAATGCAGGATTTCTCGTTCTGAAAGAGGGTGAGTGATATGGCAATAATGAAAACAAAGATATGCCCTGTATGCGGTAAAGAATTTAAAGGCCTGGGCAACATCTGCAAGGATGGGGATTACTGTAATGAGTGCGAAAAGAAAGTGCGTCTTGTATTTGAAGAGGATGAAGAAGATTACCTTCCTGCTGCTAAAATCCGTGCAAAACTGAACAAATATGCCGACGCCATCGCTGCCTATGACAGCGTAAAGAAGCCGGAAACCTGCCCGATCTGCGGAGAGAAGCTGCCTAAGCTCATGCACATGCGGCTTTTGGATGCATACATCTGTATGGGCTGCGCACAAAAAGCTGCGGCCCTGATGCATACGGGCTACGGCGCGATAGGCTGTAAGTGTCTTTCCGAAATTTTGCCGCTTTTTCAGCGGGCAGCTGTCCGGGGCGGACGGGCGGATGCAAGCGGAGTCTTTTACGACGCGGATTCACTTCGCATCGTATATCCGTTGATCCATACCCTCCTGGAGGTGCCCGGTGAAGACGGATATGATGTGGCATTCATTGACCCGCTTGATTCCCTCAGTGATGAGGATCTGCAGGCAGCGCCGGCTCTTGCCAAGCAGCGCCGGGCGGAGCTTGAGGCAAAATACGGCACCCATAAAGCGATTTTTGAAGTCGACAAAATCAAGAAGCTTTACAACGATAGCAAAGGGCACAAGTATTATCGCAATGAATACCGTATCGGCGGACGTGTCCTGATGGGCAATATCACCCTTCGGGATCAGGCCGTGGTAAAAAGAGCGGAAGGAACAAAAGAACTCCTGATCCGGAAACTCGGAGACTGCAGGGAATATATCAGCGATCTGAAAGAACTGAAAGAAGGCCAGGAGGGCGGCCTGTTCGTGGAGTCTTCCCTGTCCTTTGTCTATCCCGGCGACATTCTTTTAATCGACTGACAGAAAGGAGCGTTGAAAATGGCAAAAATCAAATCAATAGAGAAGGGATTCTGTTCCCTTTGCGGCAGAGCGCTCCTTCCGAATGAAGGATACGGCCGCCTCAGAGACGGAGGTCATATCTGCAGCCTCTGTACCGGTAAGATCCGGGTAATGTATCCGCTGTCCCTTACATGGGATAAAAAGGGAAATGAAGTACGGCATGATCCCATAGAAGAGCTTTCCCCGGAAGAAGCCGGAAAAGCTTTGGAAAATGTGATCGCATATACAGAAGAATTACGCGCAAAATATGATCATCATAACGCTGCTTTTGCGGTCGAGAGTGTGACGACAGAAAAAGGAGGCTTTTTAAAACCCCCGATCATCTATGCCTGCGGCAGAGTGATCTACGGCTGCTTCGATCCCGAGGATAAAGCAAGACTGCTGCACAAAGGCAGCGCTTCCGACATAACCCTGACCGGCATCAAAAGGCTTGAGTTTTATGGCGCCGGCGTTTCTGATTGTCAGGGTACCGGCGGCAACTCGTGTGCGCTCGTATTCAGTGGAAAAAACCTGGCCTGTGAAGCCGGAGACCTGATCGTGAGAGATTGATGCAGATATGAGAAAATATGCGCGGCTCAGAGAGCCTCTGAAAATTGACGAGAACACCTTCACATACAAAATCATGCTGTACGAAGCCGAAGAAGGATTTTATCTTTTCGAGTATTCTGCTCCGGACGCAGTTCAATGTTCATCCGACCGCTGCTACGATTCTCTTGAAAATCTGTATGCTGACTGGAATGAACTGATCGATGATAACGGCTGGATCGAACTGGATGATCCCCTGCCCGGCTGTCAGCATGATGCGTTCATTCCCCTTCGCGTAAAAGGCCGGGATACCGGAAAGCCGGAATGGGGAAGTTACGAAACGCTGAAGGACGGCCGCTGGATTCCGTACTGATTCAGCGACCATACGCTTCCTTATAACACAATTTCCCTATCAGTGCCCGTGCGGGACCTTCTCCATCATACCCCGCTCATTTCCGCGGTCCGCCCTGGCGAGCCCGCAGAAAACCACGCCCAACAGCAGCGCGCTGCCCCAGATCGACCGAAGCGCAAACAGCCGGCAGCACACCGTCGACACCACCGCCCCGACAATGAAATACAGAATCAGCTGACCGTGAATTGCAATCCGGTCCCGGTTCTCCTGCGTGTGATGCCGCAGGAGTTTTGCCGAGTAATGCCCGACCTGCCGGATATGATTCGTCACAAACGTCGTCGCCACCGGCACGCCCTGCACCTGCCGGAACGTATTGAACTGCATGGAACAGATGAAATTCAGCGCGACCTGGCAGATCTGATCCGGCCACCTCGCCGGCATAAATCCGAGCAAAATCACGACCAGCGCCTCGAAGCCGACGAGCATTGTGTCGAATCGCAGAAAATGCAGCCGCTTCACACTTTTGCCCAGATATTCCGAGATGAATGCGCCGGCAAAATATGCCCCGATCGGCAGCAGCAGATACGCGGCTTTGGACCACTCCCCGTTGCCGAGCGCCATCGCGAACAGCACCACATTCGCCGTCTGGGCATTGCAAAATACGCCTCCTCTCAGGAGAAACGTATACGCGCCGAACCATCCCGCCGCCATAATCAGCAGATGATAGACCCACACCTTCTCACACTCAAGAAACTGTTCCCCGCCCTCCGGCTGCATGAAGTCCATTCTTTTTTCCCCGCCCTCCGGCGGCATGCCGTTCATTCCTTTTTCGCTGCCTTCCATGTTTTGTAATCCCTCCGAAAAACGCACAGAATCCGTGTGACATTTCTGTGATATACAACATGTTAAAGTTTAACCATAGAAAGCAGGAAAAAACAAGAAAATTGACCGATCGGAATCGGAGAAAAGGGAGGCACACCATGATGAAGAAGATGTTCGCAGCAGCAGTTATCACCGTTATGACAATGAGCGCAGCACTGCCGGTTTTCGCAGCAGCTCCGGTGCAGGCAACCGGAAGAGGCTGTCAGCAGCCCGCAGCAGTCGCTGTTCAGGAATGCATCACAAAGGATGATGCACTGCAGATCGCAATGGATCACGCAGGTGTGACCAAGAAAGACGTCACATGGCCGAAGGTCAAGCTTGACTATGATGACGGCTGGCAGATCTACGAAGTCGAGTTCCATGTCGGCTGGACCGAGTACAACTACGACATCGACGCTATCAGCGGACAGATCCTCAGCTTCGAGAGCGACTGGGGTGACTGATCCCCCCTCCCCACAAATAATACAGGCGGCTGCATCACAGTAGATGGTGCAGCCGCTTTTCTATTGATCTGCATTTTCCGGGGCCCCGATCTTCTTTACATACACCCGTGAGATCCCGCCGTTCATGTTCTCCATTTCCGTCAGATACTCGCAGCCGTACTTTTCGTACAGGCCTGTATGGCCGGTCGAAATATAGAACGCGTCCGCGCCGTCCGCCGCCGCCAGCCGTGAGACTTCGTCCATCAGGATGCCAGCGTAGTGATGCCCCCTGTGCTCCGGGAACGTAAAAACATATCCCATCCACGGCGTCAGCTCCACCGGTCGGATATCGTCAGTTCCCGCATAGGTGCAAAATGAGACCAGCTCGTCACCGTCCGTCAGCAGCAGTACTTTGGAGTTCTCCCCCGCAGAACCGAGAAAGGTGCCGCCGCTCAGCTGCCTGTGCAGAGAGGCCGCCGCACTCCAGTCGGCCCTTCCGATCTCATCCAGCCAGTGCTCTTTATTCCCGCTCTCGAAATAATTAATGATCTTCATGTTTTTCAGCATGTCTGTCAATGCTGCCTCCGACTATCATTATACCTCATAGCACTGTGACGTTCCTCTTCCCTTTCCCCCCTCCCCTTGTTATCATTTTCTCAGGCAGACACATCATAGATGCACATCCGGAAATTCATCAGATAACAGAAAAACCGCATCCGCAAAAGGAGGTCCGCCATGACCGTCAGAACCGCCGCACCCGCTCAGATCACTCCCGCACAGACCGCACCCGCACAGATCACTCCCGCGCAGGCCGGCATTCCCGCCCGCTGCATCAAAGCATACCTTGAAACCCTCGAGGCGCACCGCCTCTCCACGCACTCCATCCTCATCGAGCGCGGCGGCGCCGTCTGCTTCGAGCACTACTGGGCGCCCTTCACCGCCGACACGCCGCACCGCATGTACTCCGCGACGAAAAGCCTGACGTCCATGGCCGTCGGCCTTCTCCTTCAGGATGGCAAAATCAGTCTCGACGACCCCATTGGTCTCTATTTTCCGGATGAGATCAGGCTCTCCACGAGCGAAGCGCTGCACCGCCAGACCATCCGCGAAATGCTCACCATGACCACCGCCCGCCTTCCCCATCTGCACTGGATGCAGGCAAAACCCGCCGACCGCGTGCGCTTCTATTTTGAAGATTCCGCGGACGGCAGCATCGAAGAAAGCATCGACTGCGGCACCTGCGAACCCGGCACGAACTTCCGCTACGACTCCAACGGCACCTTCATCCTCGGCGCCCTCGTTGAGCGCATCACCGGCATGAAAATGATCGAATTCCTGAGAAGCCGGATTTTGGCCCGCATCGGCGTCTCACAGGAAGCCCGCATCCTCACCTGCCCCGGCGGCCACTCCTGGACCGACTCCGGCCTGCTGTGCACTACCCGCGACCTGGCCAAAATCGGCCGCTTCCTCGCAAACGGCGGTGTCTTCGAGGGCGAGCAGCTCCTCGACCCCGATTACATCCGCGCCGCCACCACAAAGCAGATCGACACCGACACCATCGGCGCCGAGGACTGGAACCTGTACGGCTACGGCTACCAGATCTGGCGGACCTATCGCGATTCCTGGCTCTTCTGGGGCATGGGCAGCCAGTTCATGCTCTGCGTCCCCGACATAGACCTCATCTTTGTCTCCACCGGCGACAACCAGGGCAACCCCATCGACATGCGCGTCCTCATCAAAAACTTCTTCGATCTGATCGTGGATCACATAGATGAAGAAGACCCGACCGGTCCGCGTGTCGGCCGCACAGACGAAGAGAACGCCGGCGAAGCATCGCAGAAGAACAGCGAGGCAGGCGACCTCGAAGCCCTGCAAAGCTACGCTTCCACCCTTAAACTCGCGGCCGCCCGCGGCGAAAAGTCCTCGCCCATCGAAGCACAGATCAGCGGCAGAACCTGGCATCTCGCCCCGAATCCGATGGGCATCACGCGCATCCGCCTCGACTTCACTGAGGACGGCGGCACACTCTTCTACACCAACGCCCAGGGCAACAAAGAACTTCCTTTTGGCCGGTGTGAGAACAGATTCTGCGACTTTCCGGAAGAAAATTATGACGATGAGATCGGCACTGTCCCGGTTCCCGGGCACAAATATCGCTGCGCCGCATCGGCTGCCTGGACTATGCCACACAAGCTCTTCATCAGCGTCCAGATCATCGACAACTACCTGGGCCGCCTCAACATCAATCTTGGATTTAAGGAAGATCGCCTCGGCATCTACATGAACAAGAGCGCTGAAGCCTTCCTTGAAAACTACCAGGGATATGCGAGCGGAACACTGATCAGCGATTAACCACTTTTTCCCCTGAAACTATTCTCCGGCATGCTGCTTGCCGAATTTCCCGATTCCACATGCCGGCAGGGGCTGCGGTGCCTGCTTCCCGGCATGCTCCTTGCTGAATTTCCCGATTCCGCATGCCGGCAGGGGCTGCTGCGACTGCTTCCACGGCATGCTCCTTGCCGAATTTCCCGATTCCGCATGCCGGCACGGGCTGCGGTGCCTGCTTCTCCGGCATGTTGCTTGCCGAATTTCCCGATTCCGCATGCCGGCACGGGCTGCTGCGACTGCTTCTCCGGCATGCTCCTTGCTAAATTTCCTTATTCCGCATGCTGGCAGGACAAACTCTCGGCAATCGTCCGATTCTGTCCCGATTCTGTCCCTGAAAAACTCACAAATCCGTGTGACATTTCTGTAATATGCAGCATGTTAAAGTTGAACCATAGAAAGCAACAAACACAGAAACAAAACAAACACACGAATAAAACAAAGGACAGATTACAGACCGATCAGGAATCGGAAAAAAGGGAGGATTACCATGATGAAGAAAATGTTCGCAGCAGCAGTTATCACCGTTATGACAATGAGCGCAGCGCTTCCGGTTTTCGCAGCAGCTCCGGCACAGGGATACGGCAGAGGCCGTCAGCAGCAGCCCGCAGCAGTCGCTGTTCAGGAATGCATCACACAGGACGATGCACTGGCAATCGCAATGAAGCACGCAGGCGTGACTGAGAAAGACGTCACATGGCCGAGAGTTCACATGGACTTCGATGACGGCTGGCAGATCTACGAAGTCGAGTTCCACGTAGGCTGGACCGAATACAACTACGACATCGACGCTGTCACGGGACAGATCCTCGGATACGAGAGCGACTGAGAAAACTTGAGACGAACGAAAGCCGCAGAGAACCGACCCCTTAAAAAAACGTAAAAAAATATAACTGAATAAAAACCCCCGCAAATACAGGCGGCTGCACCACAATAGCTGGTGCGGCCGCTTTTTTATCACCAGGTTTACTGATTTTCAATTGTGTGTTGAAATTCGCCGGTTGTACATAAATCTGATGAATTCGGAAAATAAAAACAACTAATTTATGTGAACTCGGGCATCCGGAAGAGTCTGGAAAACAGGATTGTACTCATTCTTGTTTTTTCCGCGGATAAGTTCAACTTTTTAACTTGCTTTTCGATCCGGACGCAAGCAATTGAAATGAACGACTCAAATAATTGTTCTCAGTCTGGAAAAAATGAATGAGGAAGTACAAAAAATGAACATTCGCCTGATTCACAAGCACGGGAAATTGAACTCAATTTCCGATTTTGCGGGGAACAAGTACAAATATTCAAGAACGCCCTGGCGCGCTTGCCGCGCCGCGCTCGGGCAGAATGGCCCTTCCGCTGAAAGCAAGTCTGCGCCGCGCCAAAAAACTGATAATCCCCCTCAAAAGCGCTCATTTCCCGGCATACTGCCGCTTCCTCACATATTCCCCGGCATGCTGCCGGTTTCTTTCAGCATGTTTATAAAGTCGAGCAGATAATCGTTTATATTATCACTGCGATAGACGATGGCCTGATGCCGGAAGACCTCCGGCTGCATCGGGACAAAGACGACGCCGGGCATCTCCCGGCACAGATTGCCGGGCAGGAAGCCGATTCCCCGGCCTGCGCTCACCATCTGCAGCAGCGCCGTGGTGTTGTTGGTCTCACTGATCACGTTCGGCGCAAATCCGCTCGTTAAGAAGATCCGCTCCGTGATCCTGCGCATCGTCGTATTCGATGTGGACAGGATGAACTTCTCATTAACGAGATCCCTGCACTCCACACCGCCGGACCGCCCTGCCGCCAGCTTCTCCGGCATGACCAGGAAGACTTCCTCTGTCGACAGGATCTCGTACGGAAAATCGATCTTCTCCTCCGCGTCGATCGCGATGATGACCGCCAGATACAGACCGCGCTGCAGATCTTTGAGCAGCGACTGCGACTCTCCGTCGCTGGCAAAAATCTCCACGCCCGGGTGCTTTTCCTGGAACGGGCTCATCGCCGCGAGAAACCGGTGCATTCCCTCCGTGGACGAAATACCGATCTTATAGCTGATCCGGTTCAGCTCCCGGATCGTCTGATACGTCTGCTCCTTGATACGCATGATCTCACGGCAGGCGTCGACATAATACCGCCCCGCCTCCGTGAGCTTCATTTCCCGCTGATCCCGCACGAACAGCGGGGCTCCGATTTCCTTCTCCAGATTAATCAGACTCTGCGACAGCGCAGACTGAGACACGAACAGCCGCTCGGCTGCCCGCGAGATGTTTTTTTCTTCGGCGATCGCCAGAACATACTCTATCTGTTTCGTATTCATCCGCTGCCCCACATGTTGCCTTTAAATCCGGACAGACGGGATGACCATTATTCCGTCTATCGATTTTGCTTATAGTTATTACTGATATTCGATATTTTTCTTCCTCGGACGCCCCCATTATACTACAAGTATGCAGACGTGCATAGTTCACAAAAAAGCCTCCGATATTGCGCAGTCGTTGGCCAGTTTGCACAAGGAGCACCAAAAACCCACGTTTAATTGTCAGAATAAGGAGATTGTAATGAGTAAAATTCTGGAAACTCTGAGACAGGAAATGTTCGTCGCGATCATGCGCGGCATCCCGACCGACAAGATCGGTGAGGTCGCCAAAGCCTCCGTCGCGGGCGGCGTCAAGTTCGTCGAGATCACATATGATCAGAAGAAAGAAGACCCCAAGGCTTACTTCAAAGAGCAGATCGAAGCCGTCAAGGCCGCTGTCGGAGACACCGCCTATCTCGGCGCCGGCACCGTCCTGACCGTTGACCAGGTCAACTGGGCTGTCGAGAACGGCGCACAGTACATCGTCTCTCCCAATACCAACGACGATGTCATCCGCCGCACCAAGGAGCTCGGCCTCGTCTCCGTCCCCGGCGCCATGTCTCCCTCCGAGATCGTGCACGCCTATGACCTCGGCGCGGACATCGTCAAGCTCTACATCATCGAGGATCCCCAGTACGTCAAGTTCCTCCAGGGACCGCTCGGACACATTCCTTACCAGGCTACCTGCAACGTCAGCCTCGAGACCATCCCGCAGTGGTTAAAGGCCGGTGCAAAATGCTTCGGAACCCGCGCGTTCATCACGAACGACCTCATTGAAAACTGCGATTACGAAGAAATCACGCGCCGCGCTGCCGCACACGTCAAGGCGATCAGAGACAACGCCTGACCGCAACGGAGGAGGCGATCAGAGACAACACCTGATCCGCAACGGAGGTAAAACTATGATCTATTCATCCTTAAAGCTTGGGGAAGAATCCTGGGCTGCCTATCCCGAAGGCATCCGCAAAGCGCTCCGCTTCCTGCGCGACACCGACTTTACGGACAAAGAGCCCGGCTGCTACTCCATCCAGGGTGACGACATCTACGCGCTGGTCCAGTCCATCGAGACCAAACCGATCGACGGCAAGCGTCCCGAGACACACAAGAAATACCTGGATGTTCAGTACATCATCTGCGGTGAGGAAAAAATGGGCTACACTAATCTCATCGAAGGGCTCGCCCCCGCGGAAGAGAACGAAGAAAAAGACATCGCCTTCTTCTCCGAAGCACCCGGCGAACAGTTCGTCATCTGCCGCGACAAGGACTTCTGCGTCTTCTTCCCTTCGGACATTCACCGCCCGGGGTGCTGTGTGGGGCAGCCCTCGCCCGTCCGCAAGGTCGTCGTCAAAGTCCGCATGAGCGCGCTGTAAGACAAAATCCGGAATACACCGGAACAGAAACAAAACGCAGTAAAAGCAACAGATTCAAGAACAGGAGGGTTATATGAAAAACAAACTTGCAGGAATGCTTGCAATCACCATCGCAGCCGGCGCGATCGCTGGCTGTGCAGCAGCTCCGGCAGCACCGGCAGCTCCGGCTCAGGAAGCTGTAGAGGAAGCAGCTGCGGAAGCTGAAGAGAAGGTTGAAGAAGCTGTCGAGGAAGTTGAAGCAGCTGTCGAAGAGCAGACTGAAGCCGCCGCCTCCGGCGAGAAGCACCGCCAGTTCCCCGAGGGAGCCAAAGCAGCCGAAACCGAGAGCGCTGAGCCGCTCAAGATCATCGTGACCACCACCCACAAACCCGGCGCTGCATCCTATCAGTGCGAACAGTTCATCCAGCAGGTCTTTGATGAGAAGGCTCCGGGCATGTTCAATTTTGAAATGTATGATTCCGCAACTCTGTTCAAGACTGACGCGGAGTTCCCGGCCATCCTCGCACACGAAGCAAACATCAGCTTCATCCAGCCGTCCTACATGTACGACAATGGCCTGCCGTGGGCAAACATGCTCGACATGGGCTACCTCTTCGACTCCGTCGACCACATGAAGGCAACCTTTGATCCCGAAGGCGAGATCGGCGCGTATCTGCAGCAGGCGATCTGGGACGAGTTCCACGTCATGACCTTTGGCTGCGACTATATCGGAACCCGCGACCTGTGGCTCGCGGAAGACAAAGACATCAACACCCCTGAGGACTGCGAAGGCCTGACGATCCGCATGCCTACCTCCGCTTCCTTCGTACAGCTCGGCGAAGCGCTCGGCTTCAACGTCACCCCGCTGGACGTCAGCGAAGTTTACCTGGCCATGGAGACCGGCCTGATCGACGGTCATGAGAACCAGATCTTCTCGACCTACGCACAGGGCCAGTTCGAAGTCTGCAAGACCCTTGTCTTCATCGAGCACATGATCACCCCGAACTTCATCACGCTCGACGGCGACATCTGGGAGCAGATGACAACAGAGCAGCAGGAAATCTTCTACGACTGCATGTGCGAGGCCAGAGACCTGACCATCGAGTGGGCAGTCGAGGAAGAGCAGAACCTGCTCAAGGAAGCAAAAGACACCTACAACATCCGTTTCCAGTATCCTGACAAGGCTCCTTTCAAGGAGAAGGTCCAGGCCGCGTACCTCAGCAACAAGGACATCTCCGGAAAGTGGGATCTGGAGCTGCTTGAGAAGATCAACGCACTCGGTGATTCCATGAAATAATCCATACCTGTTCCCATCTTTTGCCGGGGGTGCCCGATGCACTCCCGGCATATTCAACGGAGGAATCAACGTGGATAAAGCCAAGAAAATCTTTTTCAAAATCCGGGATCTCTACGAGATCGCCGTCCCGACGCTGGCTTTTGCCATGCTGTTCGGAATGTTCATGTGGGGAATCCTGTGCCGGTATGTCTTGAAGCGCTCCGCGACCTACGCCAATGAGATTCAGATCATGGGCTATCTGTGGACCGTCCTGCCGGCCGCGCTGTGGGCCCGGAGAAGAAACGATCACGTCTGCTTCTCCATGCTGTACGACAGCCTCCGGCCGCGGGGACAGCGGTGGATCCGCATCCTGGGCAACCTGTTCATGGTCGTGACCTACTGCTTCCTGCTCTCCGGCTCCATCAAGTACATCGTCAATCTCCGCCAGCGAAGCATGTCCCTCCAGATTCCGCTGAAGATTCTCTACTTCCCCTTCCCGATCCTGGTGGCGGGCATTCTGATTTACAGTCTCTGGGACTTCTGCATGGACGTGCGGGACATCTACCTGGAACGCACCGGGAAGAAAGAACCGCTGTCCAACGAAAAGGTCGACAAGGCCGAAGAGTTCCGCAAGGCCTCCGAGGAGGAATACGAGCGGCTCTTTGCCAACATGGAGAAGGAAGAAGCCGAACTCGACGCGGAGCTTGAAGAGATCAGGCAAAAAGAAGAAGCCAGCAAGGAGGAATAGCCATGGAGATGAAATTAATTCTTTTTATCATCGCTTTCGTGCTGGTGTTCCTGCTTCGTCTGCCGATGGGACCCGGCATGCTGGCAGCCTGCGTCGTTTACATTCTGGCGAGCGGCGGCAACCTGACCGTCATCGCCAACCAGGTCTGCACCACCTACTGGACCAACTACACCATCATCGCCATTCCGCTGTTTATCTTTACGGCGAACGTGATGAATAACGGCAAAGCCTCCGAGCTGCTGTTCAAATGGTGCGATACTATTTTTGGCAGATTCAAAGGCGGCATGGCCTACGTCAACTGCGTGATCTCGCTGATTTTTGCCGGCATGTCCGGCTCCGCCGTGGCAGATGCTTCCGGCATCGGCCTGATGGAAATGAAAGAGATGCGCAGACAGGGCTATGATGAAGATTTTGCCGCGGCCCTCACCGGCGCAACCGCGACCGTCGGACCGGTCTTCCCGCCCAGTATCACCATGCTGATGTACGCATCCGTCACCGGCGCATCCGTCGGCAAGCTCTTCATCGCCGGCGTCATCCCGGGCATCATGATGTGCGTCAGCCTGATGGTCTACGTCTTCTACTACGGCAGAGTTCACGGACTGCCGGTCGGCGTCAAGTACACGCTGAAGATGTTCCTGCGCATCACGTTCCAGGCCTTTCCGGCGCTGTTGTGCCCCGTCATTCTGCTGGTCAGCATCTACGGCGGCATCTGCACACCGACCGAGGCCGGCGCCATTGCAGGCTTCTACGCACTGGTTATTTCGCTGATCGTCTACCGCTGCCTTGGCTGGAAGGAACTGAAATCCATCTTCGTCGCAACTGCGCAGATGGTCGGACGCATCGCCATCACCGTCGGCTGCGCCAGCGCGATTGTCTACATCGCCGGTCTGGAAAAGCTTCCGGTTTACATCGGCGGATGGCTGCTGGGCCTCACCGACAACAAGTACCTCTTCCTGCTGATCATCAACCTCGGCTTCCTGCTCATGGGCATGGTCTTTGACACAAACACCATCACCCTGATCTTCCTGCCGATGGTCCTGGGCACCGTTCAGGCACTCCATATCGACCTGATCCACTTCGGTGTCATCTTCGTCGTCAACATGATGATCGGCCTGCTGACACCGCCGTTCGGCAATCTGCTCTTCACCACCAGCGCGATTACCTCGGCACCAATGAACAAATTGATCAAGAGACTCATACCGATGATCGGCGTGCTCTTCGTGTGTCTTCTGCTGCTCACTTACATCCCGCAGTTCTCCACGTTCCTGCCGTCGATGATGCTCGGTAAATAAAAGAAAGGATACCACAATGAGAGAAAACAGGATCAAACAGAGACTTGACAACAACGAAGTACTGGTCGGAATGGGCACCTTCTCCGGCAGCCGCACCCTGGTCGAAATGATGGGTATTGCAGGTTTTGACTTCGTCTTCATTGACATGGAGCACACGCCCATGTTCATGAACCGCGAGCTGCAGGACATGATCATCACGGCCAACAGCGTCGGCATGGGCACCATCGCCCGCGTCAAAATCAAAGACGACTGGATGATCCGCACCTGCTTCGAGATGGGAGCCGACGGCGTCGTCTTCCCGCACTGCAGATGCGCGGCCGACGTCGAGGAAGCTGTCCGCTACTCCAAGTTCCCGCCGGAAGGCATCCGCGGATCCGCCACCGACTGCCGCAGCGCAGGCTATGGCGTCTATCCGGATTTCTCCTTCCCGGAATATGTCCGTAAGAGCAACAAAGAGACCCTCGTCATCCCGCTCGCCGAGGACCCCGAATTCTACGATAACATCGATGAGATCCTGGCAGTGCCCGGCATCGGCGCCGTCTCCATCGGTCCGTCCGACCTCGCGCTCTCCATGGGCATCCTCGAGACTTATAACATGAGCATTCCGGAAGTCAAAGACCGCCTCGAGCTTCTCTTTGCAAAGTGCAAGGAGAAAGGCATCCCGGTCATGAGCCCCATCGCTCCTCCGACCGCCGAGAAGGCCCAGGAGCTCGCCGACAAAGGCTGCAAGCTCCTCATCTGCCGCAACGACGTCAGCCATTTCGGCAACGTCCTCAAGAACTTCCAGAAGACTGTCTACCAGCCTCTCAAAGAGTACTGGGCTTCCAAGCAGTGAAAATTTTCCGGGGCTGTGGTGAGTCACGGGGACAGGTCCCGTGACTCATTGCACAAAACAGAAAACGAGACGGGCCCGCACCCGTCTCGTTTTCTATGCTGCCTGCACAAGCTTGCTAAAACTCTTCATTATCGCGTTCTATGTCATAGCTCCGGTCAGGACGCACATTCAAACGCAGCACCCTTGTGCACGTAATCATAACCGACTCCTGATGGAAAAACACGCACACATCCCGCGCGATCTCATGGATCGTCCACCTGGGTATACCGATCAGCGTGATCAGAAGCGTATTCTCCTCCACCCAGCCGCCGTCATCGTGATAATATCCGCCCTCGATCACCTGCAGAGAAAAAGGCGCGTGATAATTCCTGCACACATCCTTCAGAATCTCTTTGTATTTCTCCGTATCAAACTTCTGCTCGCGGCTGTCTTTGTCCCGCAGCCCCACATAAATTCTTGCTTCCAGCATACGCTCGCCTCCGCTCCGCCACGCTTCACATCCTACAAAGCATGCTTATTTCTCCAAAACCTCGAAGCTCCCAAGGTAACGAACCTCCGGAAACGCGCTGAGTGCGTCCAGCTGCTCCTCACGGATGCCGACCGGGTTCTCCACTTCGATGATGTAATTGTAAACGCCCAGAGCACTGCCCTCCGGCCTGTCATGCAGCGTCACAAACTCCAGGCCTGCCTCGTGAATCGCGACAATAATGTCGTCGATCATGTTCGCCTCACAGCTCGCGACAAAAACGCCGTGCGGCAGATTTTGCCCTGTCAGGCGTGAAGCCGACAGCACGTAAAACCGGGTTTTGTTCGTGTCCGTAATCTGGACATTTTCCGCCAGAACCTCGAGGCCGTAGAGCGGAGCCGCACCCGGCGCGGCGACTGCGGCGATGGTTTTGTCTCCCGTCTCAGCCACATAGCTTGCTGCCGCAGCGGTGCTCGGCATCTCCTCCGTCACGGCATCCGGCAGATTCTCGGCCCGCCACCGCGCGCTCTGCGTGATGCCCTGCGCATGCGAGCAGACGGTCTGAATATCCTCCAGGGATGCGCCCGGAACGCCCATCAGCGTCTGACTGATCGGCAAAATCACTTCTCCGGCCACAAACACATCTTCCGCCGCGATCAGCGCGTCAACATAATTGACGACCGCGCCGCCCAGCGTATTCTCCTGCGGAATCACCGCGTAGTCCGCGCGGCCTTCCATCACATCCGCAATCGCGTCCGGAACCGTCTCCTTCGGCATCAGCTGTGCCGTCTCCGGAAAAAAGAACTGCGCCGCCTCCTCCGTATATGTGCCCGCCGGTCCGAGATAACTCACACAGGCATTCTCCGGTGACGGGGCGGGAGCTTCTGACATGCCCTCTCCCTGCGCCTGTACAAAATCCCCTGCATCACCTGCTTCCTGCACCTGCGCGGCAGGAAAAGTCTCTTCCCGCGCATCAGAATATACTGAGTATGCGCCCGACTGCGCCCCGCAGCCGCTCAGCCCGAGCACCAGCACAGCCGCAGAACAGAGCATAACAAGCTTTGATGAAAATCCCGTCTTCATAGCCTTCCTCCTGCTTCTTCTATCATAACATCCGTGTGACATTTCTGTGATATGCAGCATGTTAAAGTTTAACCATAGAAAGCAACAAACACAGAAAAAACAAAGGACAGAACCGAAATTACTCAATAAATAATTCGTACCGATCAGGAATCGGAGAAAGTGAGGATCACCATGATGAAGAAGATGTTCGCAACAGCAGTTATCACCGTTATGACAATGAGCGCAGCGCTCCCGGTTTTCGCAGCAGCTCCGGCACAGGGATACGGCAGAGGCCGTCAGCAGCAGCCCGCAGCAGTCGCTGTTCAGGAATGCATCACACAGGATGATGCACTGG
>JAFRIW010000006.1 GCA_017432565.1 Lachnospiraceae bacterium | reverse complement strand
GTAGTATTTCTTCCTGAGATAATGTAAGATTGACCTGTGCCATGGTGGTGACTCCTCCTATGTTTTTCTTGGTCGATAAACATTATAACAGGAGTGTGCACCAGGGCACTTTTCAATTTACACCATTATATGGACACTATGCGATTTCAGGTCACCGCCATCCGGTTTTGCTCATAATTGATCTCAACCGGGGCAATCCACGGGAATGAGTACAATTTATTTATGTGAACTTTCGCATTCGGGAGCGCCTGAAAAATGCATTTGTACTCTTCAGCGGCTATTTCTGTATTTAAGTACAACTTTTGAACATCCGGGAGTGCCTCCGGCCGGTTTTTTCCTCAGAGCAGCGTCTGCAATTTGTACCCATATCGCCGGAAATCAGGCAGTGAGTACAATAAATGTGCATCGGCCTGTTTTTCAGGCATACGAAATTGTACCTATTTTCTTCGGACAACCGGGATGAGTACAATTATCTTCAAATCGTATTTTAGAGGCGGATGAAGTATAATTATTATTTGGATGTATTTCATAAATCAGCATAAAATGTCGGCCAGGCAGGGCGCGGCGATTAATACGAATGACATGAAGCGAGTTGAAAACGACAATCAGTCAAGAATCATCAGAAGAATCAGATCTTCCTGTGCAGTGACGGCGGCCGCCGTACTAACGGCACTCGGCCTGCTGGCAGGCTGTGCGCAGACTGCGCCTCCCGCAGCACCCGGATCAGAGGAGCAGGCGGCTGAAGCCGGCGCAGTCCAGGCAGCCGAAGAGACGGCACCTGAAGGAACAGAAGCTGCTGCACCTTCAGAAGAAGCAGCAACAGAAGCAGCAGACGCAGCTGAAGCTTCTTCGGAAGCCGCACAGGAAGCCCCGGAAATCGATGAGCAGGCTCTGAGCGCGGAGCTCACGATCCGCGTCGGCATGCTGAAGAACCCGGGGGCGTTCGGGCTTGTTGCCGTGATGGATGCGCAGGAAATTGAAGGCGAAGCCAAGACGCCGGATGCACAGGAAATTGAAGGCGAAGCCGGGACTGAAGAAACTCAGGATGGGCCCGACCAGCCCGAAGCAGGCCGGGAAGAAACTGAGACAAGCCGGGAAGGGCCCGAAGCAGGTCAGGAAGAGCCCGAGACAAGCGAGGAAGAGCCCGAGACTGTCGCTTCTTCCAATTTCATTCTTTATGATTCCATGCAGGAGCTGGCGGATCAGTTCAGGCAGGAAGAACTTGACGCGGCAATTCTCCCCGCCAACATTGCGGCGGTGCTTTACCAGCAGACAGAGGGCGGCGTGCTGGCAGCGGACCTGTGCACACTGAACTCCCTCACCTGCCTGACCGGGAGTGAGGATATTCATTCCGTGAAGGATTTTGCGGGCAGGACCGTGGTTATGACCGGACAGGGGACCGCGGCGGAGTACAGCCTGAAATATCTGCTGAAGCTGTGCGGCATTGAGGATTGCACAATTCTTTTTGCCTCAGACGGACTGGAGATTGCGGGACTTCTGAGGGCAGACCCGGCCGGCACCATCGCACTTCTGCCGGAGCCTTTCGCGACCGTGACCGTGATCGGAAACGATGCGGTAAAGCCGGTTTTTGCTCTGACGGAAGAGTGGGAAGCCCTGGCGGGCGGACGGATGCCCGGAAATGTGCTGGCCGTCCGGAAAAGCTATGCCGAAGAAAACGCGGAGGAGCTCGCAAAGCTCCTGTCAGCGCACGAGGCGGGCACGTTTGCAGCCCAGGCTGACCCGGAGGCGACTGCGCAGCGGATCGCCCGATATGGTATGATTGATAAGGCCACGGTGGCGCGGGAAGCTCTTCCGCAGTGCCGGCTGGTCTGTGCTTCAGGCGAGGAGATGAAAAACGTGCTGTCCGGATACCTGGAGGCACTTTATTCGGTGAACGAGAGCTCCGTGGGCGGCGAGCTGCCCGGGGATGATTTTTATTTTGCGCAGTAAGCCGGAAACGCCGGGATTACAGTAGTAAGCCGGAAACGCCGGCGATAATATAAGCAGCGAGGGGACAAGATGAAGAAAAGCGGAGAAGGTGTAAGGAAAGTTCTGTTTGCAGCCTGCTGGCTGGTTGCGTGGCAGCTGGCATCGATAGTTCTGCGGGGCAAAATAGGGCTCCCCGGACCGATCGAAACCGTCCGGTCAATGATCGCGCTGGCCGGCGGGGCAGGTTTTGCCGGCAATGTGATGCGCTCCTTCGGCAGGATTGTGAGCGGATTTGTGCTGGGCAGCGCGGTGGGACTTGCGCTGGCACTGGCCGCGCGGCGCATCACCGTGATCGGCGATATCCTTTCGCCGCTGATGAAGGTGCTGGGCACGCTCCCGGCGGCGACACTGGTGACAGTGCTTCTTGCCTGCGGCGGCAGCGGCTCCTACGCATTCCTGATCTGCTTCCTGACAGCACTGGCTGCGCTGTATACGGCTGTGGGAGACGGGCTTTCAGCCGTGGATCCGAAGCTCTCGGAGATGGCGGATGTCTTCCGGATTCCGCAGGCTTCCAGAATCCGTTACGTGACCATGCCCGGTGTTTTCCCGGTACTGGCGCAGGCTGCCGGATCGGCAATGGGCCTGTGCTGGAAATGCGGCGTCGCCGCGGAAGTGATTGCGGCAGCCGTGGGGTCGGTCGGAGCAGGCCTTGCAGAGGGAGCGGCTAAACATGCGCCGGAAGAAGTCCTGGCTTATACGGTGGCCGTGACGGTGCTCAGCCTGATCTGCGAAAAGCTGATCGTGCTGATTCTGAAAGTGGTCGGGCGCGCCAATAAATGGATTGATGTTCCGCAGGAAACAGCCGAAGAAGCGTGAGAAGCGGCGGGTGAAGCGTAAGAGACAGCCGTTTTCCGGCAGAGGAGACAGAAGATGACAATAGAAGTAGTGAATATCAGCAAAGCTTATGACGGCAAGACAGTTCTGAAAGACTTTTCCATGCTGATCAGCGATGAGTCCGCCTACGCGGTGACGGGGCCGGACGGCAGCGGCAAGACCACGCTCTTAAAGCTGATTCTCGGGATGATCAAGCCTGACAGCGGACAGATCAATCTGCTGGGGGATTATAAATATGACCGCGTGAACGCCGGCGTCGTGTTCGAAGAGGACCGGCTGTGCGAGAATTTCTCGGCCGTTGAGAATGTCGCGATGGTCAACGCCAAGCTCTCCGCGCGCGTTGCGAGAGAGGAACTTGAAAAGCTTCTGCCCGCGGACGTGCTCGACCTGCCGGTGCGCAGGCTCAGCCCGGTCATGCGGCGCAAAGTCTGCATTGTCCGCGCGTGCATCATACCCTCCGACGTGCTCGTGCTGGATGAACCTTTTGAAGGTCTCTCCGCAGAGGAACGCGATCAGGCCATCCGCTACATCCGCGAGGCGGCGGCCAAGACGCCGATCGTTATTTCGGCAAAATCCGGCGAGGGCCTCGGCTTCTGCAAAACAGTACAAATGTGTTGAAAAGGGCCGATTCGGTATGATATACTAATTATCTGTGTTCGGGTCATTTTTGTCCCGTTAAGTACAGGGGAAAAACAATCAGAGGAGCTTGTATAAAATGAGTGTAAAAGTAGAAAAACTGGAAAACAACATGGCGAAACTCATCATCGAAGTCAGCTTCGAGGAGTTCGATAAGGCTGTCGAGGCTGTTTACAACCGTGAGAAGAGCCGCATTGCCATGCCCGGCTTCCGCAAGGGCAAGGCTCCCAGAAAGATGATCGAAAAGGTATACGGCGCGGGCGTGTTCTATGAGGACGCTGCGAATCAGGTGATCAATGCCGAGTATCCGAAGGCCGCCAGAGAGTGCGGTGAGGACATTGTTTCGAATCCTTCTATCGGCATCGAGCAGATCGAGCCCGGCAAGCCGTTTATTTTCACCGCGGAAGTCGCTCTCAAGCCGCCGGTGGAGCTTGGAAAGTACAAGGGCGTTGAGGTCGAGAAGGTTGAGGTCAGCGTGACCGATGAAGAAGTCGATCAGGAGATCGCCCGCGAGCAGGAAAAGAACGCGAGAGTCGAGGAAGTGACAGACCGTCCTGTTCAGGACAAGGATCAGATCACTCTTGATTTTGAGGGCTTTGTCGACGGAGAGGCATTCGAAGGCGGCAAGGGCGAGGATTATGCACTGACCATCGGTTCCGGTGCGTTCATCCCCGGCTTTGAAGATCAGCTGATCGGTGCCGAGATCGGCCAGGAGATGGAAGTCAACGTGACCTTCCCCGAGAACTACGGCGCCAAGGATCTGGCAGGCAAGCCGGCCGTGTTCAAGTGCACCGTCAAGTCTATTAAGGAAAAGATCCTTCCCGAGCTGAACGACGAGTTCGCGGATGAGGTCAGCGAGTTCTCCACTCTGGCGGAGTACCGCGAGGATGTGAAGAAGAACATCCTGAAGAAAAAAGAGGATGCTGCGAAGCAGGCGAAGGAAGACCGCGCAGTGAACGCTGTCGTGGCGGATTCCAAAATCGACATTCCGGCACCCATGCTGCGCACACAGCAGGAGCAGATGGTGGACCAGATGGCTCAGCAGCTGCAGATGCAGGGCCTTTCCATGGAGCAGTACATGCAGTACACCGGCATGACCAGAGAGACCATGGTTGACAATATGAAGGACAATGCGGAGCGCAGAATCCGCACTCGTCTGTGCCTCGAGGAGGTCGCAAAGCAGGAGAACATCACTGCGACCGAGGAAGAGTACGAGGCAGAGCTTCAGAAGATGGCTGATCAGTATCACATCGACCTGGACCGCGTGCGTGAGATCATGGAAGCGGAGAAGGAAACGATGATGACGGATCTGGCAGTGCAGAAGGCGGTTACCTTCATCACGGACAACGCCGTTGAGGTTGAGCCGAAGGCTGCAGAGGCAGAGGAGTCCGCTGAGGAAGCTCCGGCAGAAGCTGCTGAAGAGTAATCGGATCACTGAATAATTAACAGATCAGGAAGGCCGGAAGGCCTGCGATAGATCGCCGCGGGAGATATCGGCCTGTGCATGCCGGATTTTGCCTGCGGCGATTTTATATGAAGGAGGATACACTGGAAGATGGCGAATTTAATACCTTACGTAGTGGAACAGACCGGCCAGGGCGAGCGGTCTTATGACATTTTTTCCCGTCTTTTAAAGGAGCGGATCGTGATGCTGGGCGATGAGGTGACGGACACCTCCGCGGAGCTGATTGTCGCACAGATGCTTTATCTGGAAGGCGAGGATCCGGAGAAGGATATTCAGTTTTACATCAACAGCCCCGGCGGATCCATTTCGGCCGGTATGGCGATTTATGACACAATGAAGTTTATCAAGTGCGACGTGTCGACGATCTGTGTCGGTATGGCCGCGAGCATGGGCGCGTTCCTGCTGGCGGGCGGCACGAAGGGCAAACGGTTCTCGCTGCCGCACTCGGAGATTCTGATCCATCAGCCGCTCGGCGGGACGCAGGGACAGGCCAGCGACATCGCGATTCAGGCCGCACATATGGCAAGAATTAAAGAGCAGATGAACCGGATTCTCGCCGAGAATACCGGCAAGACCTACGAGGAGCTGGTCCGCGACACCGACCGTGACAACTGGATGACCGCGCAGCAGGCGCTGGAGTACGGTCTGATTGATCATATTTACGAAAGCAGAAAAGAGATTGAGGAGGCCATGAATGGCTAATGACAGGCGGATTACTCCTCCGCACCGCTGTTCCTTCTGCGGACGGACAGAAAATCAGGTAAGCAGACTTATCTCGGGTCCGGACGGCGTTTTCATCTGTGAGGACTGCGTCGGAATCTGCCAGGATATCATCGACGAGGCGGATGCCAGCGAACAGGGGAGCGGCCGGGGAACCGAGAAGGAAGAATTCAAGCTGCTCAAGCCCGAGGAAATCAAGAAGTTCCTGGATGAATATGTGATCGGACAGGAAGAGGCCAAGAAGGTTCTCTCAGTGGCTGTCTACAACCACTATAAGCGCGTGCGCTATCAGCAGGAGAGCGCGCGGACAGCCGAGAACGACGGCGTCGAGCTGCAGAAGAGCAACATTCTGATGCTGGGGCCGACCGGCTCCGGCAAGACCTACCTTGCCCAGACACTGGCCAAAATCATCGGCGTGCCGTTCGCGATTGCGGATGCCACGACGCTGACGGAAGCCGGCTATGTCGGCGAGGATGTCGAGAATATTCTGCTCAAGCTGATTCAGGCGGCGGATTACAACATCGAGCGCGCCCAGATCGGCATTATCTATATTGATGAGATAGACAAAATCTCGAAAAAGGGCGAGAACGTCTCGATCACCCGCGATGTGTCGGGCGAGGGCGTGCAGCAGGCGCTGTTAAAGATCGTCGAGGGCACAATGGCCTCGGTTCCTCCGCAGGGCGGACGCAAACACCCGCAGCAGGAGCTGATCCAGATTGATACCTCGAACATCCTGTTCCTGTGCGGCGGCGCCTTTGACGGACTGGACAAAATCATCGACGAGCGCACGGATTACCGGGCAATCGGCTTCAACGCCAAGGTCAACAGCAAGGAAAACAAGGAGATCGGCAGTCTTTTGCGCGAAGTGCTTCCGCAGGATCTGGTCAAGTTCGGTCTGATTCCGGAATTCATCGGCCGCGTGCCGGTGGTGGTCTCCCTGGACGGCCTCGACAAAGATGCGCTGATCCGGATTTTGAAAGAGCCGAAGAACGCACTGATCAAGCAGTATCAGAAGCTGTTCTCGATGGATGACGTGGAGCTTTCCTTTGACGACGATGCGGTGGATGCCGTGGCCGAGCTGGCCATGGAGCGGAATACCGGCGCACGCGGCCTGCGCTCGATTCTGGAGAAGGTGATGATGGATGTCATGTACACCATCCCCTCCGACGAGTCGATCGAGAAGTGCGTCATTACGAAGGAAGCGGTCACGGGGAGCGGCAAGCCGCGTCTCACACACAGGCAAAATGCGGAGAGCACCGGTGTAAAGTCGATCCTCGGGGGCGTCCTCGGCGGCGACCGGAAGGACCGGCGCGCCGGCGGTGCAGCTTCCGGAGAATAATATGGTTATACACACAGTCAATCTGGATACCGTCTGCGGCATCACCAGCAAGCTGCCCGACAGCAAATACCCGGAGTTCGCTTTTGCCGGGAAGAGCAATGTCGGAAAGTCGACGCTGATCAACGGGCTGATGAACCGCAAGTCCTACGCGCGGACCAGCTCGCAGCCGGGCAAGACGCAGACGATCAATTATTACAATATCAACAACGAGCTCTATCTCGTGGACCTGCCGGGTTACGGCTACGCGACCGCCGGCGTGAAGGTCAAGGAGCAGTGGGGCCGGATGATTGAGAATTACCTGCATAACAGCCGGCAGCTGCGCGCTGTGTTCTTATTGGTAGATATCCGCCACGAGCCATCCGAAAATGACGCCATGATGTATGACTGGATCCTGCAGGCGGGCTTTCACCCGTATGTCATTGCCACCAAGGCGGACAAAATCAAGCGCAGCCAGCTTGTTAAGCAGCAGAAGATGATCGCACAGGCTCTCTCGGCGAAAAGCCGTCTCAGCCAGGAGGTCACGATCAAAGTCATTCCCTGGTCGGGCGAAACCAAAGCCGGGCGTGATGAAATTTATGAGATCCTTGATGGATTCTTAAGTGAACAAGGAGGTACAGAAAATCATGGTGGAGAAAATTAAAGCGGACCTGAAGAAGATCCGGAGAGGTAAGGTTTTTGCCGCTATCATTAGTCTGGTGATCGGCGTGGTCCTGCTGGTTTACCCGATGACTTCCCTGGAAGTCATTGTCAGAATGATCGGCATTGCACTGATTATTTCCGGACTGTATGCTGTCCTGATGTTTATCGTCAACGGCGAGGACCGGAGTGTCGGAGCGCTGATCGGCGGCATCCTGCTGGGTGTGATCGGTGCAGGCATTTTCTACCGGCCTGATTTTCTCGTGAGCTTTATCCCGACACTGATCGGCGTGCTGGTCGTAGCCAGCGGTATCGCGAATATCTGCGAGGCTATCACACTTTCCAAAATGAAGTATCAGTACTGGTATATTTCTCTGATCCTCGGACTTCTCACTGTGATCTTCGGCGGCCTTCTGATTTATAATCCCTTCGGTGCGGCGGAGGTGATGACCCGCATTGTCGGCGTAACCGTCATCTTTGATGCCATTACCAATCTGTGGATCATCGCCAAGGTTTCCTCCAATATTAAGAATGTCTCCAGGAACGTAAAGCAGGCGAGAGATGAGTACAACGCTTATGTGACACAGGGCATGTACGTGGACGAGGGAACAACACCCCAGCAGCCCGCGCAGCCGCAGTCCGCTTCCGACGGGAACCCGCAGGCCTGATCCGATTTTGCAGGGCTGACCGGTACTTAAGAGGGACTGACCGCCAATTATAAAGAATCACTGCAGACCGGGAACATTCAGAGAAAATGTTCCCGGCTTTTCCGTCTGTGTGCTATATTTGCATATGTGAATTGTTTATTCTTTTTTAATAATCTGTTTGTTGACACGGATAGTGTATGTGTTATAGTTGTAATAGAACAAATGAAAATTCGACGCAGGTGCTGTGTGTCTGCAAAATGCGGAAACTGCATGGCTTTACAGATCACAGCAGCCGTGTGTGTCAATACAGAGAAGCGGAGGAGACTGAATGAACATTAACAAATTTACACAGAAATCTATTGAAGCCATCAACGGAATGGAAAAGCTTGCCTATGATTACGGCAATCAGGAGCTGACGCAGGAGCATCTGCTTTACAGTCTGCTGACCATCGAAGACAGCCTGATTCTGCGGCTGGTCGAGAAGATGGGGATTGACCCGGACGATTTCGTGCAGGAGTCGGAGAAGCTGCTGCGGGCGCTGACCAAGGTACAGGGTTCGAACGTGCGGCTGCAGGTCAGTGCGGATCTGAACAAAACCATGCTGAACGCGGAAGAGGAAGCGAAGAAGCTGGGCGACGAGTATGTCTCCGTCGAGCATTTATTCCTCTCCCTGATTTCACAGGCGAACCGGAAGCTGAAGGAACTCTTCAAGACCTACGGCATTGACCGGGAGACCTTCCTGAAGGCGCTGCAGACCGTCCGCGGCAATCAGCGCGTGGTCAGCGACAATCCGGAAGCGACCTACGACACGCTTGAAAAATACGGCGAGGAGCTGGTCAGCAAAGCAAAGCAGCAGAAGCTGGATCCGGTCATCGGCCGTGATCAGGAGATCCGGAACGTGATCCGGATTTTGTCCAGAAAGACCAAGAACAACCCGGTGCTGATCGGTGAGCCCGGCGTCGTCAAGACGGCGGTCATCGAGGGCCTGGCGCAGCGGATCGCCCGCGGCGACGTGCCGGAGAGTCTGCAGAATAAGAAGATTTTTGCCCTGAATATGGGCGCGCTGGTCGCCGGTGCAAAATACCGCGGCGAGTTCGAGGAACGTCTGAAGGCCGTGCTGGAGGACGTGAAGAATTCCGACGGCGAGATCCTGCTGTTCATCGATGAGCTGCATACCATCGTCGGTGCGGGCAAGACCGACGGCGCGCTGGATGCCGGCAACATGCTCAAGCCCATGCTGGCCCGCGGCGAGCTGCACTGTATCGGTGCGACGACGCTGAACGAGTACCGCCAGTACATCGAGAAGGACGCAGCCCTCGAGCGGCGTTTCCAGCCGGTCATGGTGGACGAGCCGACCGTGGAAGACACGATCTCGATCCTGCGCGGCCTGAAGGAGCGCTACGAGGTTTATCACGGGGTCAAAATCCTTGACAACGCCCTGGTGTCGGCGGCGGTTCTGTCGAACCGTTATATCTCGGACCGTTTCCTGCCCGATAAGGCGATCGACCTGGTGGATGAGGCCTGTGCACTGATCAAGACCGAAATGACTTCCATGCCGACCGAGCTGGATGAGCTGAACCGTAAGAAGATTCAGACCGAGATGGAAATCCGCGGCCTGGAGAAGGAAGAGGACAACCTGAGCAAGGAGCGCCTTGAGGAGCTGAAGAAAGAACTGGCTGACCTGCAGGAGCGCTTTGACAACGGACAGGCGAGATGGCAGAACGAGAAAGCCAAGGTAGACAAGCGCTCGCAGCTGCGTGAAGAGATCGAGACCACCAAGGGTCAGATCGAGATGGCACAGCAGAGCGGCGATCTGAATAAAGCTTCCGAACTTCTCTACGGCAAGATGCCGCAGCTTCAGAAGGAGCTGCAGGAACTGGAGGAGGATCTGGCGGATGACGATCTTTCCCTGGTGCAGGAGCAGGTGACGGAAGAAGAAATCGCAAAGATTATTTCGCGCTGGACAGGCATTCCGGTCAGCAAGCTGACTGAGTCGGAGCGGAACAAGACACTGCATCTGGACGACGAGCTGCATAAGCGGGTCATCGGTCAGGACGAGGCGGTGACCAAGGTTTCGGAAGCCATCATGCGCAGCAAGGCGGGCATCAAGGATCCCTCCAAGCCGATCGGTTCCTTCCTGTTCCTGGGTCCCACCGGTGTCGGTAAGACCGAGCTGGCCAAAGCACTGGCGCAGGCACTTTTTGACGACGAGAAGAACATGGTCCGGATCGACATGTCCGAGTACATGGAGAAATACTCCGTGTCCAGACTGATCGGAGCGCCGCCTGGATACGTCGGCTACGAAGAGGGCGGTCAGCTGACCGAGGCAGTCCGCAGAAAACCTTACGCGGTCGTGCTCTTCGACGAGATCGAGAAAGCACACCCCGATGTGTTCAACGTACTGCTGCAGGTACTGGATGACGGCCGCATCACCGATTCGCAGGGGCGGACCGTGGATTTCAAGAACACCATCCTGATCATGACGTCCAATATCGGCGCGCAGGAGATCCTTGCCGACCTTGAGGATCGCAGTGAACACGAGGCTGCAGGTTCTGTACATGACGAGGTCGAGGAAATTTCCGAGGAGACGCAGGAGCTGGTTAACAACATGCTTCGCGCGCACTTCCGTCCGGAGTTCCTGAATCGGCTGGATGAGATCATTCTCTTCAAGCCGCTCTCCAAGAGCAACATCGCCGGCATCATTGACCTGATCATCGCTGACCTGAACAAGCGGCTTGCCGAGCGCAGCATCCGGATCGAGCTGACCCCGGAGGCGAAGACCTTCGTCGCGGACGCAGCCTATGATCCCAGCTTCGGTGCAAGACCGTTAAAGCGCTACATCCAGAAGCACGTGGAGACGCTCTCCGCCAGACTCATCCTGCAGGATGAAGTCCAGCAGGGCGACACCATCCGCATTGATGCCGTGGACGGCGCACTGAAGGCCGATGTCGTCAAGCCCGGCGGCACCGCCGCACAGATCGAAGACAACGCGGCTGAGTGGGGCTAATGAAGTCCGGGCAATAAGACTATTTCTACAAGAAGGCGTATCTCATGAGATGCGCCTTCTTTCTTGCTTTTAGCTATCGTTTGTACCGACTTTTCAAGTCTGCTACTCGAATCTGACAGTACAATCCAGAAGGCAGTACTGTCTCATCAGACATATCGGAAGAATCAGACAGTACAATTCAGAAAACAGTACTGTCTTAGCAGGCATGTCGGTAGAAAATGACAGTACAAGTCAGAGAGCAATACTGTCTCAACAAGCATATCGAAAGAATCAGACAGTACAATCCGCGAAACAACCCGGGAAACAATCCTGGAAAGCAACCCGGGAAACAATTCAGACCCAAGCGGGTTCTTCTTGATTTCGCCAGGTTTAGTGGATAGGATTAAGTTGATTATGCAATGAGCAGATCATCGGCTCAGCACTTGTTTCAGCACGATATTTCAGTTCGACATTTTGAAAGGAGCTTTCCATGAAATACTATGTAGATGCCTCCGTCAGCCGTGCAGGAGACGGCTCCCGGGAATATCCGTTCAAAACCATTCAGGCGGCAGCGGATCTGGCCGTCGCCGGAGATGAGGTGCTGGTTTTTCCCGGCATTTACCGTGAATACGTAAATCCGAAGCACGGCGGAACGCCTGAAAACCGGATTGTCTATCACTCCGTGGAGCCGCTGAAAGCGGTGATCACCGGTGCCGAGCCTGTCAAAATCTGGCAGAAGCTGGAGGGCACGGAGCAGGTGTACACAGCGCGGATTCCAAACAGTCTGTTCGGAGACTACAATCCCTATACCACAATGGTTTCCGGCGACTGGTTCATGGCCGGCTTCATCGCTCATACCGGCGACGTTTTTCTGAATCACAAATCCATGTATGAGGTCACTTCTCTGGAAGCTGTGAAGAACCCCGTGCCTTATCGCGCGTCCTGGGACAGCGCGTTTTCCTGTCATGTCTGGTATGTTGAGCAGGATGAGGCGGCGGATGAGACAGTCTTTTATGCTAATTTCCAGGGATTGGATCCCAACGAGGAGGACGTGGAGATCTCCGTGCGGCAGGACTGCTTCCTCCCCGCGGCGGAAGGAATTTCCTATATCACACTTTCCGGTTTCACTGTGCGTGAGGCGGCGACACAGTGGGCTCCGCCCACAGCCTATCAGGACGGCATGATCGGACCGCACTGGTCCAAAGGCTGGATCATCGAGGACTGTGAGGTTTACGAGTCCAAATGCTCCGGTATTTCCCTGGGCAAATATCTGCAGCCGAACAATGATAACAGGTGGCTGGAGTGGAAATACAAGGACGGAACCCAGACGGAGCGGGAATGCATTCTGCAGGCGTCCTATGAAGGATGGGATAAAGAACACATCGGCTCCCACATTGTGCGCCGGTGCCATATTCACGACTGTGGCCAGACCGGTATTGTGGGACATCTGGGCGGTGTCTTTTCCCTGATAGAAGACAACCACATCCATCACATCAACGTGAAGAAGAATCTTGCCGGCGCTGAGATCGGCGGTATCAAAATGCACGCTGCCATCGATGTGATTTTCCGCAGAAACCATATTCATCACTGCACACGCGGCCTGTGGCTGGACTGGCAGGCGCAGGGCACGAGAGTGACCGGAAATCTTTTCCATGATAACTGCGTGCCGATTCCGCTCGCAGATCTGGATGAGGAATCCAGACGCGCGCTGATCGCTGCCACGGGTGAGGATATTTTCATCGAAGTATCCCACGGGCCGACACTGATCGACAACAATTTCCTTCTATCCGATCGCGCCCTGAAGCTGTGTACACAGGGCGTCGCCGTGGTACACAACCTGATCACGGGATCTTTTGCCGCTGTCGGCACCGGAACGGACAACGGCAGCGAAAACCGGCCTTCGGTCCGTTATACACCGTACCATGCAATTCACGGGACCCGTGTCATAGGTTTCATGAGCATTCTCCATGGCGATGACCGGTTTTACAACAACATCATTCTGCAGAAGGCGGATCTGGATCCGGTCAAGCGGGAACTCAGCGAACGCGGAAAACAGAGCCACAGCATGTGGGACGATATGAATTTTGACGCGGGTACGTCAGCCTTCGATGAGTATCCGACCGAAGCGGAATGGAAGAAGATGTTTGAGGGACCGTGCGGTATGGGCGCGGATAACCCCTACACTGACCGCTACTATGAGCACCTGCCGGTCTGGGTCGAAGGAAATCTGTACTGCAACGGTGCTGCTTCCTGCGTAAAGGAAATCAATGCCGTCAAAGACAGCCGCGAAGTCTGTGTCGGTGTGGAATATCGTGAAAACGCAGAGGCGGAGCAGGCCGGCTGGTATCTGACCGGCAATCTCTATGAGAATCTGCCCGCTGCGGACGTCCGCGTGATCAGCACCAAGACTCTCGGTATGGCCTTCGAGCCGGAAGAATTCTATGAGAATCCGGACGGCACCCCCATCACCTTCTCCGCCGATTACTTCGGAGATGCCCGTGCGGCCCGCACCATTCCGGGTCCCTTCGCGGCAGCAGCGGAGGCCGGGCGGAAGCTCTGCTGAGAGGAGGGGTGAGCGGTATTTTTCTGACCTGTTGAAAAGAGGCCGCGCCCCTTTTTACCTGATGAATCTGGATTTGCATATGGATTGACACAAAACTTGTTTTCATCATATGATAAAAACAAGTTTTGCTTTTGTATACAGTGGAGGTTTCATGAATAATCAATTTCGGATTGGTGAAGATTGCAGACTGCTGCGGGAAATACGAAATCTTACGCAGACTGAACTCGCTGAGGAAATAGGAGTAGGAATTGCAGCCATTAACCATTGGGAGAATATGCAGACTGTACCGACTGCGGATAGTCTGGAGAAATTCTATGCATCTGCCTATCGAAATGCAGTCAGACTGAACAAGATAAAAGAGCAGTTTTACAGAGAAGAACTTAATGATGGCGAGGTGCTGCTTTTTCATGGAGCCAAGTCCATCATTGACGGAGAAGTCCGGACTGATGCATCAAGAAATAATAACGATTTTGGCCAGGGGTTCTATATGGGAGAAACCTTCCGTCAGGCCGCATTGTTTGTATCCAACTTCGAATCATCCTGTGTTTATGCCATTAAATTTCATGAAAGGCATCTTGCAAAAGCAGTCTTTTCAGTGAACACGGAATGGATGCTTAATGTGGCATGTTTCAGAGGAAGACTGTCAGGACGGATCAGTAAAGACCAGTTGAATCAGATCTGTAAGAAGGCACAGGAAGCAGATTATATCATTGCTCCCATTGCAGATAACCGGATGTACCAGATTATTGACAGTTTTATTGACGGGGAGATAACAGATGAACAGTGCAGGCATGCACTGGCTGCGACAGAACTTGGCATGCAGTATGTGTTGAAAACAGAAAAAGCGGCAAAATGCGCGGAAGTATTAGAGAGATGTTATCTGTGTCTTCCGGAAAAACACGATTATGTATCGACAAGAAGTTCTGATCTGAGAGCAGCAGATGATAAAGTGCGTGCGGCCAGGATTAAATACAGAGGAAAGGGGAAATACATAGACGAACTGCTATGAAAGAATTGGATAAAGACGGACGGCTTCTATGTGAGCTGCAGGGGAAAATATTCGAAAAATCCGCAGAAGAATATAGGACAAGTTCTGCCGTTTTTGTGCGCAGATATATGTATTCGGATTATGCCGCCCGGATGGATCGGCCGGGTTTTGCAGACAGACCTACGGATGCACAGGATGCATTCTCCGCGCTGGATGAACAATATGGGATCAGCCAATACGGAAAAGTGCGCTTTTCCGGGGATGAGTTGTTCTGGATCGGATACATTTACAGATACTGGGTATACACCTGTGATTATACCAGTAAGGCGGTATACAAAATCTGTAATGTAAAGGAAATGCACGAGAATTACTATGCCTATCACACATTGGATCCGGAGAATGCAGTTCGGAGACTGATGGAAGCGAAAGACATTTTCCCGGACGATGAATATTCAATTGAACGAGGCGTGAGGATCCTCCGTGAAATCAGGAGTCATTATATGTGACATTTGTGTGATAAATCATTTGCTATCCTCTGTTCAGATCAAGAGAGAAAGCGCTGAAACAAAAGAAAACAGGCGCTGAAAACAAAGGACAGAATAAAGCAAAACAATTTGCAGAAAAGAGGAAAAGCAAATGGCACTGACAATGATGAACATGAGAAACAAACTGACGGCACTGGTTATCGCGGTATTGCTGATCGCAGCAATGTTCTCGATCACCGCGCACGCGGCTGCGCCGAAGAGCCCTTACGTGGGCGGCTGGAACACGAAGGTTGAGAGCCTGGATGCAACCGTTGAGATTTTCGACGACGGAACGATGTATGTTGTTTACTCTGACGAGCCGAATGTAGGCCACTATTTCACTTATGTTATCGCTGATGACGGATCGCTGGTCGCGCTGAACCAGAATGACGAGATTGTCACGGCATTCGGAATGTATAACTACAATATGCTTCTGGATTACGACGGAAACGCCTGGACGAGAACGTATTGATATTAAATAGGCAAAATATGGAGGTATCCTGATATGAAAAAGAAACTGTTTATCGGAGTAATAATTGCAATGATGATTTCCTGTGTTGTCGCCTGCGGCGCCAGAGCGGAAGCACCGAAGGAAGAAGCAGCCGCGGTGGAAGAAGCTGTCGAAGAAAAGGCTGCAGCGCTCAATTCCAAGAAAGATGAAGTCGGAACGGCGGGAAGCAACATGCCGCTGAAGGACAATCTGACAGAGGCAAAGATCCAGATCGAGGCAGGCGTTGCGGATATTTTTGAAGAGGCGTTTGGCGATAAGATCGATGATGTGAAGGTCACAGTTGATAAGGTCTACAACACTGAGGATGAGCAGGCGTTCGAGCCGGTGAAGGAAATGAACCTTGGCATGAACGAAGTGGCTTTTGAGGCGACGATCGAACTGCATCCGACAGAAGGTACGGACGTCAACGAGCTGATGATCCCGAACGGAGAGTTCGATGAGGCATCCGGCTGGGTCAAAAATGTGAAGCGCCTCGGCGTTCTCCGCGAGAACAAAGAGTCTTCCGAGCCGGCATATGTCATCACTGACTTCGGCACAGGGTGGTAAGAAAAGAGAAAAAAACACAGGACTATACAGTCTTAAGCCCGCAGCATTGCGGGCTTTCTTTTTATTTTTGAATACGAACACTTGTTCGAAAACAGAGCACATGCTATACTCTTTTCACGATCGGAAGATGCTGCGTTCAAGGTGCTTCTTTTGCGGACTGGAGGTGAATTATGTCAGAAGTCTATGGTTATGTCAGAGTAAGCAGCCGGGACCAGAACGAGGACCGGCAGATGATCGCAATGGAAGAGATGCACGTTCCCCGGGATCATATTTTTCTGGACAAGCAGTCAGGCAAAAACTTTGACCGCCCTCAATATCTGAAGCTCTTCAGAAAGCTGAAAAAGGGCGACCTGCTTTACATCAAGAGTATTGACCGCCTTGGTCGAGACTATGAAGAAATTCAGAATCAGTGGCGTATTCTTACACGGGAAAAGGAAATAGACATCGTCGTGCTGGATATGCCGATGTTGGATACGCGGCGCGGGAAGGATCTGGTAGGAACCTTTCTGGCGGACATCGTGCTGCAGGTTCTGTCGTTTGTTGCGGAGAATGAACGCAACAATATCCGACAGCGGCAGGCTGAGGGAATACGTGCCGCCAAAAAAAGAGGCGTGCAGTTCGGCCGTCCGGCATGCCCGGTTCCGGAAAATTTTGCGGAAATCGTAAAACAATGGGAAGAGGGGAATCTTTCGCTGGAAGAAGCACTGCAGCAGTCGGGGCTCAGCAGGGGTACATACTACCGAAGATACCGGGAGATGAACCTGACAAAGCGGGCACAGGAAGAAACCGCAAAAAAACTCCGCCCGGATACTTTGGCGGAAGAAACAGTTGAATACGAGACGGGTCAAAAATATCAAGTCAGATCAAAAGGTGTACTAATACAAAAATCTGGTAATCTAAAAACTCCCCGTCGTTCACTTTTGAGATAGGTCAGCGGCGGAGGCTATAAAACTTCAGCCTGATTACATCTGAATACGACTTACAGCATATATTTCACATCTTTGTACTCTCAGCATACATACAATATTCATTGTCACAAAAAAGCCTACCCATTATAATTGACTTTGGTTCAGGGTGTAAAAAAAGTACACATTATTATACGCAATTACATCAATAACAATATTTTCAAATTCAAACTTTTGTAAAGGTGTATAATTAACATCTACTCATCTTTTTATACAGCTTGCCTTTAGCAGAAATGGCGGTGGCAGAATGAGCGATTTAAACAACATTGAACAGGACAACCAGACTGTCCCGGTGCAGGACTGTGAGGCACAGATAGGCGAAGCACTGGCCGATTTCCGTGCTTTGCTTCTGGATGCACTTCCGGCGGACGCAGCTTATGTAAAAATCAAGGCTGCCTATGAGTGGCTCAGAGATTATATCTCGGCCGACGGGTCTGCGATTTCGGGAGCGTCCCCTGAAGAACTGGCGAAAATCTTTCAGTATCTTTTGGAGCAGATCGGATGTGCTTCAACGATTCGGAAAGAAGAGGCAGCTGGCGATTCAGAGGAAAGCAGTCCCGCACATTTCCTGAATGTAGTGGAGATGGAAGGAAAACTTTACGACATTGATGTACTGGCCGGTGTATTTCCGGAGCCGGAAGAGTGAGCAAAAACGGAAGAGCGAAAAAGAACCGGAAGAGTGAGCAAGAACTGAAAGAGTTAACTGGTGGGGAACTGAAAATGAATGGAAAAATTAGTGGAAGACTAAATACAATAAAAGCATTTCTTGCAGTGATCGCTGCCGCAGGCATTCTGTTCAGCTCGGTTTCGGTCTGCGCTGCGCCGCAGACGATGCCGGACGGTCAGGTTTTTGACCCGGCGTTTTATGCAGCGACATATCCGGATGTGGCAGCGGCGATGGGCACTGATCCTGCGATGCTGTATCAGCATTATGTTCAGTTTGGAAAAGCGGAAGGCAGACTGCCGTACGCGGTTGACAGCGAGGCGCTGAAAGCACAGCAGGCAGCGGCACAGCAGCAGGCTCTGCTTCAGCAGCGGCAGGCTGCGATCCAGGCAGCGGTGAAGAATGGGGCGCGGACGCACAGCTACAGCAGAGGACTGACGGCACAGCAGGCGGCACAGGCGGATGCAGTGGCACAGCAGATCGCAAATGCGATCCTTGCAAACCCGGCATATTCAACGGATCTGCAGCGGGTAAATGCCGCAACGCAGGCAGTGGCCGGATTTTGCGCCAGAAGCGCGTATGGGAACGATCCGAACAGGTACTACCGCACACCGTACGGTGTTTTTGTCGCGGGTGTTTACACCTGTGCGGGCTCAACGAGGGCACTGGGAAGGGTTCTGGATTACATGGGTTATACCTGGACGCACACGAATGAGAACCAGTGGTCGCACCAGTGGTGCGTGCTGACGATGGACGGTCAGACGGGATTCGCCGACGGAATGGGCGGCTTCGCCGGATATGGTGCGATGCACAGCGGCATGACGATTCCGGGAGTCGGTGTGATTTATTTTGCGGAGTAAAGTCCGATAATCAGATCATCGGCAGCTGCACGATAAAGCGGCTTCCTTTGCCGGGTTCGCTCTCAGCCCTGACGCTGCCGCCGCAGAGTTCGGCGATGCGTCTGACGATGGAGAGGCCGATGCCGCTGCCGCGGGTTTCACTCACGGTGTCGTTCTGATAATATTTTTCGAAGATGTGGCTCAGTGTTTCAGCGTCCATGCCGGACCCGGAATCTTCGACCGTGACGGTGACGATGCGGGGCGTTTCAGCGGAGCTTCCGGAGTCCCCGGACGTGCCGGATTCCTGCTGTGCAAGGATGCGGATGCGGCCGCCTTCGGGCGTAAATTTCACGGCATTGCTTAATAAATTAATCCAGATGTGTTCAACGATCTCGCGGTTCCCGCAGAAGGGGATGGCGAGATCTTCGTCTATTTCCAGATCGATTTTCTTCTGTTCCAGATCCCGGTCGAACAAAATCACGCACTGCCGGAGCTGTTCGGCAAGGTCGTAGTGTTCTTTGTTAGAGACGGACTGCAGTGCCTCGACCTTGGAGAGAAGGAGCGTGTTCTGGGAAAGATGGCACAGGCGCTGGGCCTGTGACGAAATGAGTTCCAGATATTCCATGCGTTCAGGCGTTTCAATTCCCTCGCCGGTTTCCACCAGGTAATCCGCAAAGCCACTGATAGAGGTGATGGGCGTTTTGAATTCGTGGGCGAATTCGTTGGTGAAGGCTTCCATCTCTTTGCGGGTCGCGCGGAGCTCTTTTGTCATCAGGTTGAAGTCCTGATAGAGCTGCTTGTATTCTTCCGCATCGGTGAGGTCAATCTGTGTCTCCAGGTCTCCGGCTGCAACCGCGTGGATCGCGTCGGCCAGCTTTTGCATACGCTGCTCAGCGCCCATGAGCATGATGTGGATGGCGACGGTGAAGACGATCAGCATGGGGATGATCATCCAGACCATGGCGAGTGCACTGTTCTGATCCATGTCGAGGAAGAAATATCCGATCAGGCCGAAGGACATGACACTGCCGATAATGATGATCGCTGCCATCAGGAAGACCCAGGGCATATTGAAGATGCTGAAAAGTCTGCGCTTCGAGGATTTCTGTTTCCCGGTTTGCTGTGTCATCATTTATTTCTCCGTTCAGTTTTCCCTGAGGACTGCCTTGTAGCCCACGCCGCGGCAGGCGATGATTTCAAAAGCATCGCAGCCTTCCAGCTTGTTGCGCAGTCGGTTGACGTAGGTCTTGATTGTGTTGTAATCGGACTCGGAATCGTAGCCCCAGATTTCATCCATGAGCTGCTGCTTGGTGAAGATGGTGCCGGGGTAGGAGAGGAGCTTGTGAAGCAGACCGAATTCTTTTTCGGTCAGCTCGGCTCTTCCGCCGTCCCAGACGGCGCTCATGGATTCCTCCGAAAGCACAAGGCTTCCGATCCGGATTTCTTTTTCACTGCGGATACGGGAGCGGCGCAGAATGGCTTCGATATGCCAGTTCAGCTCTTCGTAGTTGATGGGTTTGGTGAGGTAGTCGTCGATGCCGAGGGCGAAGCCTTTTTTCTTATGATCAAAAGTATTCATGGCCGTCAGCATGATCACGGGGGTGTTGTCGCCGCTCTCCCGGAGAGCGCGGACGAACTCATAACCGTCCATCCGCGGCATCATGATGTCGACGATCAGAAGGTCGGCATGCCGGTGCTCCAGAATTTCCAGGGCAGCTTCGCCGTCAGCCGCCTCCAGGACCTCATATTGGTCCCGGAGTCTGGCTCTGGTAAGCACTCGGATCGGTTTTTCGTCTTCTACAAGTAATATGGTCAGCATGGAGAAATTATACCACAGCAGCAGCGGCGGCAGGACGGACCTTCAGGCTGCCTTTGATTTTTCCCTCGGCGACCAGCCAGAGCGCCTCATCGCGCAGGGTTTCCGCATAGGGGCGGGTGTGATAGCCCAGTTCGCGCTCAGCCTTGGAATAATCGAAGTGATTGTTGCGGTCAAGATTGTAGACGGCAAAATTTGTCATCATCGGTTTCTTTCCGGTCCGGGCAGCTTTCTTCTCCATCTGTGCGGCCAGAGCATAGGCAGCTTTGATCGGGACATAGAAGAGAGGCTTCTTGCATCCGCAGGCGTCATGGAGCATCTGAGCGACTTCCTTCAGCGTGACTTCTTTATTTCCGAGGATGTAGCACTCGCCCTTTTTTCCTTTATCGGCAGCGGCAATGGTGCCGGCGGCGAGGTCGCGGACGTCACAGAGATTGAAGCTTCCGGCCATGCCGACAGGCATCTCGCCATTCATGATTTTGATCACTGTCCCTGTGGTCTCGCTGATGGCGTGATCGTTCGGGCCGAGGATGCCGCTGGGATGGACGACGCAGGCGTTCAGGCCGGATTGAGCCGCGTCGAGGACCTTCTGTGTGGCCATGGCTTTGCTGCGGCTGTACCAGCCGACGACGCGGTCATCGTCGTAAGGAACGAACTGATCCACCTCGCGGATGGTCTGGCCCTTGGGCAGCTCCGGGATCGCGCCGGTGCTGGAAACATAGACGAGTTTTCTGCACTCGGGATGGGCCTGCGCCGCGGCGATGATGTTTTCGGTCCCGCCGACGTTGACGGCAATCAGCTTTTCATTGTAGTCCGGATTGACGGTCACCATGCTGGCGCAGTGGATGCAGACGGAGCCGGTATAGCAAGGATCGTTCGACAGATCGAAGAAGTTCATACAGTCTTCTGCGCTGCACAGGTCGCCTTCGAAGAGCTCGACGCCCTGGGGAATATAGCGGATGGCGGGGTCGCCCTTCAGCACGAAGGCGCGGACGTGATCACCGCGCTCCAAGAGCTGTGCGCAGATGTTGCTGCCGAGGAACCCGGCCGCGCCGGTGAGAAGATAGAGTGTGTTTCCGGTGTTCTGTGTATTTAGAGTTTTCTGTGTATTCATGGCTTGTGCCTCCCTTTCAATATGCATTTTCAATTTGTTTTTGTCTGATTTTGCTTTGCTGAAAACCAAGATAGAGGTCAACGGTAAAACGAAAGTAAAAAAGCGGAGACATATTTTAAGCTTGACAGCGGCACGTCACAGTGATAAGCTGTGCACAATTCAACTAAATAGCACTTTAAACCGATGAAGCGGGGATAAAGGTAAGAAAAGATCCTACAGAGAGCCTGGCTGCTGAGATCAGGCGGATGACTCCTTATCAAATGGGCCGCTGAGGGCGCAGGGAAAGGTTTCCGGTCCGGATTCCGAGTATTCTGCGACGCGAGGATCTGCGTCAGTGATCAGAGGTATGCTGGTACCTTGATGAGTTGTGTACAGGGATTCCTGTATGAAGCGGGGTGGCACCGCGGATAATGTTATCGTTATTCGTCCCCGGCAGAACAATTGTCGTTCTGCCGGGGTTTCTTTATGCCGGCAGACAGATTCCGGGGAGGAGTGCATTATGATTAAAGAGGCGATTGTAAAACTTGTGAACAAGATGGACCTGACTTATGATGAAGCTTATCAGGTTATGAATGAAATCATGAACGGTGAGACTTCTCAGACCCAGAACGCAGCATTTCTGGCTGCGATGTCCACCAAGAGCGCCCGCGCGGAGACGATCGACGAGATCTCCGGCTGTGCGGAGGCCATGCGGGAACACGCGCTGAAGATTCCTTATCAGGAAGGCGTTCTGGAAATCGTCGGAACCGGCGGAGATCACGCGCACAGCTTCAATATTTCCACAACGGCTGCATTTATCATAGCGGCAGCAGGAATTAAGGTGGCAAAACACGGCAACCGCGCGGCATCTTCTCTGTCCGGAACAGCGGACTGCCTGGAGGCGCTGGGCGTGAACATTCAGCAGGAGCCGGAGAAGTGCGTTGAGCTCCTGAAAAATCCCGGAATGTGCTTCTTCTTCGCGCAGAAATACCATACATCCATGAAGTATGTCGGTGCGATCCGCAAAGAGCTCGGTGTGCGCACAGTCTTCAACATTCTGGGACCGCTGACCAATCCGGCGCGCCCGACTTACATGCTGCTGGGCGTCTACGACGAGTACCTGGTGGAAACGCTGGCGAAGGTTCTCAGCTCACTGGGCGTAAAGCACGGCATGGTGGTCTATTCGACCGACAAGCTGGATGAAATCAGCGCCAGCGCGCCGACCCGGATCTGCGAGCTGAAGGACGGATGGTACAAGAGTTACACCATCACACCGGAGCAGTTCGGTTTTGAGCGCTGCAGCAAAGCGGACCTCGTGGGCGGAACGCCGCAGGAGAACGCCGCCACAACGCGCGCGATTCTGGCCGGTGAACTGAGAGGTGCCAAGCGGGATACCGTCCTGCTTAACGCCGGCGCTGCCATCTATCTGGGCGGTCAGGCGCAGAATATGGAGGAAGGCGTGAAAAAAGCCGCCGAGCTGATCGGAAGCGGCGCGGCCCTCGCCAAACTGGAGCAGCTGGCCGAGCTGTCAAACTGCGGCTGAAATATTACAGGGCGTGAGAAATCAGGATCATTCTCATCGTCCGGAATTCAGGGAGAAAAGAAATGAAAGAACGTGAATCCAGAGAGAATATCTTAAAGCAGCTGTCGGAGCACGCCAGAGAGCGGACCCGGATTTCCATCAGCCAGATTTCGCTCGGGGAAATGAAGGAACGTGCCGAGGCGCGGGCTGAGCAGGACCGGGCTGCGGGAAAGACGGACTTCCGGTTTGAGGAGGCATTGAAGAAGCCCGGTGTGCGCATGATCTGTGAGTGCAAAAAGGCGTCCCCGTCCAAGGGTATGATCTCCCCCCTGTTTCCGTATCTTGAAATCGCACAGGAATATGAGAGATCCGGAGCGGACTGTATCTCCGTGCTGACGGAGCCGAAATGGTTTCACGGTGACATCCGGTATCTGCAGGAGATTGCGGACACGGTTTCGATCCCCTGTCTGCGCAAGGATTTCATTGTCGATCCCTACATGGTCTATGAGGCCAAAGCATTCGGCGCAGAGGCGGTTCTTCTGATCTGCTCGATCCTCTCTGAAGAGGAAATTGCACAGTATTTGGGCATCGCGAATGAACTGGGTATGAGCTCTCTGGTGGAGACGCATGACGAGCAGCAGATCCGGTCCGCGATCCGTGCGGGCGCGCGCGTCATCGGCGTGAACAACCGGAATCTGGAAACATTCAGAACGGATCTGTCTACTGCCGAGCGGCTCAGATCCTTTGTCCCTGAAGATATTCTGTATGTCGTCGAGAGCGGGATCGACACCGCAGAGGATGCGAGAAGAGCCCGTGAGTGCGGTGCGGACGCACTGCTGGTGGGAGAGTCTCTGATGCGGGCACCGGACAGACATTATGCAATGGAGAACTTCAGGAGAGTGCTGCATGATTATTAAGATCTGCGGATTGCGCCGGGAGGCGGACATCGAAGCGGCCAACGAAGTCCGGCCGGATCTCGTCGGTTTTGTCTTCGCACGGAAAAGCCCGCGATATGTGCCGCCGGAGCAGGCGGAAAAGCTCAGGGAAATGCTGTCGCCGGGAATACGGACGGCAGGTGTCTTTACCGATGAAAAGCCGGAGAACATCGCGGCGCTCCTTGGGGCAGGCGTGATTGATTTTGCCCAGCTGCACGGCTTTTCCGACCGGACCGGAGATAAAGCAGACAAGATCAGCCGGGAAATCCTCGCGCTGAAGGCGATGACGGACAGGCCCGTCATCCGGGCTTACCGCATCGAGACGGCACAGGACATAGAGGAAGCAAACAATTCCCCGGCGGACCGGATTTTGCTCGATCACGGCGCCGGCGGGACCGGGGACCGCTTTGACTGGAGCCTTCTGCAGGGAATGAAGAGGCCGTTTATTCTCGCCGGGGGGCTGGATCCGGACAATGTGCGGGAGGCCATCCGGGCAGCAGGCCCGATGCTCTGCGGCGTGGACGTCAGCTCCGGCGTTGAGACGGACGGATACAAGGATCCGGAGAAGATGCGGCGGTTTGTGGAAGCAGTACAGGCCGGTATCAGCGGCAAAGACCGCGCCGGTGATAGGAAAGAGGTATAAGAGATGACAAATTCGAGAGGAAGATTCGGCATTCACGGCGGACAGTACATTCCGGAGACGCTGATGAACGCGGTCATTGAGCTGGAGGAAGCCTACAATCACTATAAGGACGACCCGGATTTCAACCGCGAGCTGCAGACTCTCCTGAATGAGTACGCGGGCCGGCCGAGCCGCCTGTACTTCGCGCGGAAGATGACCGAAGATCTGGGCGGTGCGAAGATTTACTTAAAGCGCGAGGACCTGAATCACACGGGCGCACACAAGATCAACAATGTGCTCGGGCAGGCACTTCTCGCAAAAAAAATGGGCAAAACCCGTCTGATCGCCGAGACAGGCGCCGGCCAGCACGGTGTGGCGACGGCCACCGCCGCGGCACTGATGGGCATGGAATGTGTCGTCTTCATGGGAGAAGAGGATACGAAGCGGCAGGCACTGAACGTTTACCGCATGCGCCTGCTCGGCGCGACGGTCATTCCGGTGACCACCGGCACAGCGACCTTGAAGGACGCTGTCTCGGAGGCCTTCCGCGAGTGGACAAGCCGGATCAGCGACACACATTACTGCCTCGGCTCCGTGATGGGACCGCATCCCTTCCCGACCATCGTACGCGATTTCCAGGCCGTCATTTCCCGGGAAATCAAAGAGCAGATGCAGGAGAAGGAAGGCAGGCTTCCGGACGCGGTCCTGGCCTGTGTCGGCGGCGGCAGCAACGCCATCGGCAGCTTCTATCATTTTATTGAGGATGAGAACGTGCGCCTGATCGGCTGCGAGGCGGCCGGACGCGGCGTCAGTACGAAGGAGACGGCGGCGACCATCGCGACCGGGTCTCTCGGCATTTTCCACGGGATGAAATCCTACTTCTGTCAGGATGAATACGGACAGATTGCACCTGTCTATTCCATCTCCGCCGGCCTCGACTACCCGGGAATCGGCCCCGAACATGCATATCTGCACGACCTGGGCCGGGCCGAGTACGTCCCGGTGACAGACGAAGAAGCCGTGGAGGCTTTCGAATATCTGAGCCGGACCGAGGGCATCATTCCCGCGATCGAATCCGCCCATGCCGTCTCTTACGCCATGAAGCTGGCGAAAGAGCTCGGCCCGGACAAAACGCTTGTCATCACAATCTCCGGACGGGGTGACAAGGACTGCGCAGCCATCGCGCGCTACAGAGGGGAGGACATTTCGGAATGAGCAGAATCAGAGAAGCTTTCACAAACGGAAAAGCGTTTATCCCGTTCATCACCTGCGGCGATCCCGATCTGGAGACAACAAAGCGGATCGTGGAAGCTGCCGCAGCGAACGGCGCAGACCTCATCGAGCTGGGCATTCCCTTCTCCGACCCGACCGCGGAGGGCCCGGTCATTCAGGGAGCCAATCTGCGCGCACTGACCGGCGGCGCAACCACTGACAAGATCTTTGACCTGGTCGGTCAAATCAGGCAGAATGTGACTATTCCCATGGTTTTCATGACTTACGCGAATGTTGTTTACTCCTATGGTGCGGAGCGCTTCTGTCAGCGCGCACACGCGGTGGGAATAGACGGACTCATTCTGCCCGACGTACCCTTTGAAGAGAAGTCAGATTTTGACCGGGCATGTCAGGACAATGATCTGGACCTGATCTCCATGATTGCACCGACCTCGGAAAACCGGATCGCAATGATTGCCCGTGAGGCCTCCGGCTTCATCTACCTGGTTTCGAGCCTGGGTGTGACGGGCGTGCGCAGTACCATTACCACGGACATCGGCGCCATGGTGAAAATTGTCCGGGAAAACACGGACGTTCCCTGCGCAGTCGGCTTCGGCATCTCCACGCCCGAACAGGCCGCAAAAATGGCGCAGGCCTCCGACGGGGCGATCGTGGGCAGTGCAATCATCCGGATTATCGAACAGTACGGGAAGGATGCGCCGGAACACGTGGGCGCATACATCCGGCAGATGAAGGATGCGCTGCGGGATCTGCGGTGAGAGCGAGCCAATAGCAGAGCCCTTTCCGGCGGCGGACAGGGCTGAAACAACTCGAAATGAATACATGTATACATGCAGTGCGGGATAGCGGAGACGCCACTATATTGTTATAATAATATAGTTAATGCACTGCATGTTTTTTCGTGTTTTTGGGGGCGCAGTGCTTCCGACTAACAGGAAGGAGAGAGGAAGAGAGAATGAGTAAAAGAGTTTATCTGTTCAGCGAAGGCAATGCCAACATGCGTGAACTGCTCGGCGGCAAGGGTGCGAACCTGGCTGAGATGACTAACATCGGTCTGCCGGTTCCGCAGGGCTTCACCATCACGACCGAAGCCTGCACGGAGTATTACGAGGATGGCCGTGAGATCCGTCAGTCCACCATGGACGAAATCGACGAGTACATCATCAAGCTGGAAGAGATCACAGGAAAGAAGTTCGGCGATATCGAGAATCCGCTTCTGGTTTCCGTCCGTTCCGGTGCCCGCGCGTCCATGCCCGGCATGATGGACACGATTCTGAACCTGGGCCTGAATGAGACCGTTGTCAACACGCTGGCTGCAAAATCCGGAAATCCCCGCTGGGCGTGGGACTGCTATCGCAGATTCATCCAGATGTATTCCGACGTCGTTATGGAAGTCGGCAAGAAGTATTTTGAGGCCCTGATCGATGCCATGAAGGCCAAGAAGGGTGTCACGCAGGACGTGGATCTGGATGCGGATGACCTGAAGGAGCTGGCAAATCAGTTCAAGGCCGAGTACAAGGCCAAGATCGGCAGTGACTTCCCGGATGATCCGAAGGAACAGCTGATGGGCGCCATCAAGGCTGTGTTCCGTTCCTGGGACAACCCGCGTGCGAACGTTTACCGCCGCGACAACGACATCCCGTATTCCTGGGGAACTGCCGTCAACGTTCAGTCCATGGCATTCGGCAATATGGGCGATGACTGCGGAACAGGTGTTGCTTTCACGAGAAACCCTGCAAACGGCGAGAAGGGTCTGTTCGGCGAATTCCTGACCAATGCACAGGGCGAGGACGTCGTGGCCGGTGTCCGTACCCCGATGAAGATTACCGAGATGGAAGTCCGCTTCCCGGAGGCATTCAAGCAGTTCAAGGAAGTCTGCGCAATTCTTGAGAATCACTACCGCGACATGCAGGATATGGAGTTTACCGTCGAGCACGGAAAGCTCTACATGCTGCAGACCAGAAACGGCAAGAGAACCGCTCAGGCCGCTCTGAAGATCGCCTGCGATCTGGTGGATGAGGGCATGAGAACCGAGGAAGAGGCAGTCGCCATGATCGAGCCCAGAAACCTCGACACTCTGCTTCACCCGACGTTTGATCCGGATGCCGTCAAGAATGCGACTCTGATCGGCAAGGCTTTGGGCGCAGCGCCCGGCGCGGCATGCGGCAAAATCGTCTTCAACGCACAGGATGCCGAAGAGTGGGCTGCAAGAGGTGAGAAGGTTGTTCTGGTCCGTCTGGAGACCTCCCCTGAAGACATCACCGGCATGAAGGTAGCACAGGGTATCCTGACCGTCCGCGGCGGCATGACCAGCCATGCAGCCGTTGTCGCGAGAGGCATGGGAAGCTGCTGTGTATCCGGCTGCGGCGACATCGTGATGGATGAGGAGAACAAGAGATTTACTCTCGGCGGCAAGGAATATCACGAAGGCGATGTCATTTCCTTCGACGGCACGACCGGCAATATTTATGACGGCGCTGTCGCGACGCAGGAAGCCAAGATCGCCGGCGAGTTCGGCCGCATCATGGCATGGGCTGACAAGTTCCGCACACTGAAGGTCCGTACCAATGCCGACACGCCGCACGATGCGCAGAAGGCAAGAGAGCTCGGCGCTGAAGGCATCGGACTGTGCCGTACCGAGCACATGTTCTTCGATGAGGACAGAATCGCTGCATTCCGCGAGATGATCGTTTCCGATACCGAGGAAGAGAGAGAAGAAGCACTCAAGAAGATTCTTCCTCTGCAGCAGGGCGACTTCGAACAGCTCTTCGAGGCAATGGAAGGAAACCCGGTCACGATCCGTTTCCTGGATCCGCCGCTGCATGAGTTTGTTCCGAGAGAAGAAGCAGACATTAAGAAGCTGGCTGAGACCAAGGGCAAGACTGTTGAGCAGATCAAAGCCCGTATTGAGTCTCTTGTCGAGTTCAACCCGATGATGGGTCACCGCGGAATCCGTCTGGATGTCACTTATCCTGAAATCGCGAAGATGCAGACCGCTGCAGTTATCCGCGCGGCGGCAACCGTTCAGAAGAAGCATCCTGACTGGGCAGTTGTTCCGGAAATCATGATCCCGCTGGTCGGCGATGAGAAGGAGCTGAAGTTCGTTAAGGATATCGTTGTTAAGGTTGCGGACGAAGAGGTTGCTGCGAGCGGCCTGGATCTGAAGTATGAAGTCGGTACGATGATCGAGATCCCGAGAGCAGCTCTGACGGCTGACAAGATCGCGAAGGACGCCGAGTTCTTCTGCTTCGGCACCAACGATCTGACTCAGATGACCTACGGCTTCTCCCGTGACGACGCCGGCAAGTTCCTGCAGGCATATTATGAGAGAAAGATCTTCGAGAACGATCCGTTTGCGAAGCTGGACCAGGATGGTGTCGGCGAGCTGATGGAGATGGCTCTCAAGAAGGGCAAGAGCGTCCGTCCGGATCTGCACTGCGGTATCTGCGGCGAGCACGGCGGAGATCCTTCTTCGATCGAGTTCTGCAACAAGATCGGCCTGGATTATGTTTCCTGCTCACCGTTCCGCGTACCGATCGCAAGACTGGCAGCGGCACAGGCAGCCATTGCCCAGAAGAAGGCATGAAGCTGAAAAAGTGCAGCAGCATCTGATTCACTAAGCACCGCCGCCCGGGAATTTTCCCGGGCGGCGGTTTTTTTCTGTGTTACAATAGATACTGTACCGCAGACCGGGAACAGAAAGGATAAGCTATGATCTTCCGGAGAACAACGGGCTCATTCCTGAGAAGACTGATCATATTCTGCCTTACAGTTATGCTGCTCGGATGCAGTGTGCTGGGCAGCGCTGTCTGTGTTCAGGCCGCACCGGATTCTGAAAGCAGGGCTGTCATCGTGCTGGATCCGGGGCATACGGCCGTCATGAGCGGCGGGACAGAGCCTGTCGGACCCGGATCTAAGGAGATGAAGGCGAAAGACACGTCCGGTACGCGCGGTGTCAGTTCCGGCATGAGGGAATATGAGCTGACGCTGCTGATCTGTTTTAAACTGACCAATGAACTGAGGCGGAGAGGGTACAAAGTCGTCCTGACCCGTGACCGGCATGACCTGTCACTGAGCTGTATCGAGCGGGCGCAGATTGCAAACAATGCGCAGGCGGATGCATTTATCCGGGTTCACGCGGACGGATCGGAGAGCCGCTCGGCCCGCGGCGCGATGACCATCTGTACCACTTCCCGTTCACCTTACTGCCCGCAGCTGTATCCGGAGAGCCGCCGGCTGTCCGACTGCGTGCTGGGCAGCTACTGCAGCGTGACCGGCGCAAAAAATCGCGGCGTGTGGGAGACAGATACCATGACCGGCAATAACTGGGCCATGGTCCCGACAACGCTGATTGAAATGGGCTTCATGACCAATCCTGAAGAAGATCTTCTGATGGCTTCCGAAGATTATCAGGAGCTGATCGTTCAGGGCATTGCCGACGGAATCGACGCGTTCTTCGCCGCAGGTGTTCTGTAAGAGAGCATTCAGAAAATCCCCGCGTATCTTGTTCAATAATCACGGACGTAATGGTTGACTTCATCCTCAAAAAGCACTAAAATAGTCGGGACGCCGCTTTAACGGTTTAAAGCTTTTATGTGCCAAACAGAAAGCCTGACCGGACAGCGGCCATAACCGATCAATGTAAGAATTGATCACAAAATCAAGGAGGATTTGTTATGAAAAAGAAAGCCATTGCTCTGTTGATGACCGGCGTGATGCTGGCGATGACAGCCTGCGCGAGCACCGGTGCAGGACCGGCAGCAGCTCCTGCAGAGGATGCGGCAGCTGAGGCTGCTGATGAGAGTGCTCCGGCCGAAGAGGGCAAGACCTATAACGTCGGTATCTGCCAGCTGGTTCAGCATGTGGCGCTGGACGCTGCAACCAAGGGATTCCGCGATGCTCTGACCGAGAAGCTCGGCGACCGCGTCACCTTCGATGAGCAGAATGCTGCAGGTGATACGGCAACTGCAACCACCATCTGCAACAACCTGGTTGCCGAGAACGTTGACCTGATTCTTGCAAATGCGACTCCCGCACTGCAGTCCGCAGCGGCGGCAACCAATACCATTCCGATTCTCGGAACCGCTATCACCGAGTACGGCGTAGCGCTGGACATCGATGGATTTGACGGAACTGTCGGCGGAAATATTTCCGGAACTTCCGATCTGGCTCCCCTGGATGCACAGGCAGCAATGGTCTCCGAGCTGTTCCCGGATGCAAAGACCGTCGGTATCGTCTACTGCTCCGCAGAGCCGAACTCCAAGTATCAGGCAGATACCGTTGAGAAGTATCTTCAGGATGCCGGTCTGACCGTCACCATCTACACCTTCGCAGATTCCAATGATATCGCCAGTGTCATGGGCGAGGCCTGCGCGAACAACGAAGTCCTCTACATCCCGACCGACAACACGGCTGCATCCTGCACCGAGGCGATCAACAACGTGGCACAGCCTGCAGGCGTTCCGATCGTCTGCGGTGAAGAAGGCCTGATGAGCGGCTGCGGCGTCGCAACACTTTCCATCGACTACTACGGCCTTGGCTACACCACCGGTGAGATGGCTTATGAGATCCTTGAGAACGGCAAGGACATCTCCACCATGGCGATCGAGTACTATCCGGATCCGGTCAAGGAGTACAATCCGACCATCTGTGAAGCACTGGGCATCACCGTTCCGGATGATTACGCAGCATTTGAAGCCGAGTAATCCGGGCAAAATCAGACTACATATTTAAGGTTAATCCTGCCGCGGCGGGGTGCTGACAACAGCGCCCCGCTTGTGTTATGATACATCAGTTGTTATTTGAAAAGATTCTGGAGGAAGAGAAATGGGAGCAGTCGCTTCATATTTTGCATCTTTGAGCCTGCCCGGATTGTTTGCGCGGATTCCTGCCGGTGTGGCGCAGGGACTGGTCTGGGGGTTGATGGCGCTCGGCGTCTATATTACCTTCCGGCTGCTGGACATTGCGGATCTGTCTGTGGACGGCACGTTCTCGACAGGAAGCGCAGTGGTTGTCATGCTGATCCTGTCCGGTGTCAATCCCTGGGCCGCGACGCTGATCGCCATGGCTGCGGGACTCGTCGCCGGCACGGTGACGGGCCTTCTGCACACCAAGCTCGGTATTCCGGCAATATTGTCAGGAATTCTGACGCAGTACGCGCTGTATTCGATCAATTTGGCGATCATGGGCTTTAAGGCCAATCAGGCGGTCAGCGTCGACAAATACGCGCTGATCATCAGCTCCCGGACGATTCCGAAGGCGATTCTCACCGGTGTTCTGTTCTCCGCGGCGATCATCGCGCTGCTGTACTGGTTCTTCGGAACCGAGCTCGGCAGTTCGATCCGTGCGACGGGCTGCAACCAGCAGATGGCGAAGGCGCAGGGAATCAACATCAATTCCATGAAGGTGCTGGGTCTTGCGATCTCTAACGGACTGGTCGCCATGGCCGGCGCGCTCTCCGCGCAGTACTCGGGCTTTGCGGACGTCAACAGCGGCCGCGGCGCGATCGTCATCGGTCTGGCCGCCGTCATTATCGGCGAGGTCATCGGAGAGGCACTGCTAGGAAAGCATCTGAATTTTGCCGGACGGCTTGCATTCGTCGTCATCGGCGGCATCCTCTATTACATCGTTTACACCGTGGTGCTCTGGCTGAAGCTGGACTCCAACCTGATGAAGCTGTTCACGGCAGTCATTGTGGCTATTTTCCTGGCGGTGCCGTACCTGCGCGGACAGTCGAAGAGCAGTTTCCGCAGGGCCGGCAAGGATGCGGCGGCTTCCGCTGTTGAGGCGTATGACCGCGATCCTTACGCGTGGGACAAGCCGCAGAACACGGACAATGCGCAATCTGCCGGTGAGACCGATGCGGCTGACAAGGGGGTGAAGTGAGATGCTGGAACTGAAGAATGTCAGCAAGACGTTCAATCCCGGAACGATCAATGAGAAAAAGGCACTGCTGAACATCAATCTCCGCCTGAATGAGGGAGATTTTGTCACCGTGATCGGCGGCAACGGCGCGGGAAAATCCACGATGCTGAATGCCATCGCAGGTGTGTGGCCGGTGGATAACGGCAGCATTCTGATCGACGGAAAAGATGTGACCGGACTTCCGGATTTCAAGCGGGCAGCCTATGTCGGACGCGTGTTCCAGGACCCGATGACGGGCACGGCTGCGACGATGCAGATTGATGAAAATCTCGCTCTCGCCGCGCGCCGCGGACTGTCGAGAGGGCTGCGCTGGGCCGTCACGCAGGCGGAGCGCGATGAGTACCGCGAGAAGCTCAAAATCCTGAATCTCGGGCTGGAAGAGCGCCTCACGGTGAAGGTCGGTCTGCTGTCCGGCGGACAGCGGCAGGCGCTGACGCTGCTGATGGCGACGCTGCAGAAGCCCAGGCTCCTGCTTCTGGACGAGCACACGGCCGCGCTGGATCCGAAGACGGCTGAGAAGGTGCTGGAGGCCACGACGACGGTGGTCGAGAAGGATCATCTGACGACCCTGATGGTCACACACAACATGAAGGACGCCATCCGCCACGGCAACCGTCTGGTCATGATGAGCGGCGGACGGATCATCTATGACGTCTCGGGTGAAGAGAAGAAGAATCTTCACGTGTCGGATCTGCTGCGCAAATTCGAGGAGACGGGCGACGGAGAGCTCTCCGACCGCATGATTCTCTCCGCAGCAGAGTAAGCCGTCATTTCCGAAACGGCACAGGAAGATTCCGCGGCAGAATAAGGGTAGATTCTGCTGCAGGGTAAAGGCAGTATCGCAGCGGGGCAAGGCAGGCTCCGCTTCGATGCAGGTAGATTTCGATTATGGGTTTCTGGGAATTATTACTGACTGCGGTCGGCCTCTCGGCCGACGCATTCTCCGTGGCGGTCTGTAAAGGACTTGCCTGTGGCAGAAAGAGCCGGACAGGGCTTGCACTTTCGTGCGGCCTCTGGTTCGGCTTTTTCCAGTTTCTGATGCCGCTGATCGGCGCCTTTCTTGGCAGCCGGTTTATTCATTACATTGAAAAATATGACCACTGGATTGCGTTCCTTCTGCTCGCCGGCATCGGTGCCAATATGATCCGGGAGAGCGTCTCGGGCGGCGAGGAGAAGGTCGACAGCCGCACTGATCCGTGGACGATGTTTCTTATGGCCATCGCGACGTCGATCGATGCACTGGCAGTGGGACTGGGCCTCGGCCTGCTGGGTGTCAGTATATTTACATCCGCGGTCTTTATCGGCGTCTGTACTTTTGTCTTATCTGCCCTCGGCGTCATTCTGGGCAGCCGGGTGGGCGAACGTTTCTCCGACCGGGCACAGATTGCCGGCGGCGTGATTTTGATCTTTCTGGGTCTTCGTATTCTTATTTCTCATCTGCTCGGCGCGTAAAACGGTCCTCCTGGCTGTGACCGGTTTTCCGACTGATCAAAAACGGCAATTTTGTGCGATTCATCGCAATATTGTGCACGTGCGGATTCCTGTATTTGTGATACAATTAGAGTGTTGAAAAAGGCGCAGTGCCGGCCGCCGCCGCGCGGCATTTTTTCCGTACTGCGGAGGGCAGTAAAAGCTGTCGGAAAAGGCCTGGCGTGCAGCTCAATTGCAGGAGGGTTACAGACATGAAAATCTATAGTGTAAATGATCCGGAATTCCGGGAATACGGCCGGGTCGTGACGGGGTATGACCTGACAGAGCTTCTGGAAGGCATGATGAAGACGCCCTGTCCGGAAGGGACGATCTATGTTCCGGGCGATCCCGAGCTCGAGAAACTCGCGGTATCGAAGCAGCTGGAGAAGGCGATGTACGGCTTTATTCCGATCCAGGTCGGATACTGCAACGGCCACAACAAAATGCTGAACGCGCTTGAGTATCACCGCAGCAGCGAGTTCAACATTGCAGTCGGTGAGGATGCGATTCTGATTCTCGCAAAGCAGACGGATATTTCGCATGAGCATAAGCTGGACACAGCGACCTGCAAGGCATTCTGCGTACCGGCCGGCGTCATGGTCGAGGTCTATGCGACGACCCTGCATTATGCTCCCTGCCAGACGAGCGACAACGGCTTCCGCGTCGTCGTCATTCTTCCGAAGGGAACCAACTACGATCTTCCTGAGAAGCTCGAGGTTCTGGACGGAGAAGAGAAACTCATGACCGCAACCAACAAGTGGCTTCTTGCCCATGCCGAGGGCGGCTGCGGCGAAAACGCCTTCATCGGACTCGAAGGCGAAAACTTGAGCGTATAACGAGTCAGGCGCGCGAAGGAATCAGGAGTCAGATGCGCGTCTTCAAGCAGGTTCAGATTCGTGCCTGCACGAGAATCTGAACTGCGCAGAAGACGAGAAAGAGAACGAAAGTTCTCGCGCATCTGACGACAACGGACATGAGGATGAAGCGAAGCGGAATCCGAATGTATCTTCAAGCAGGTTCAGATTCGTGTTTTATTAAAAATTTATATAGGGTTTTATAAGAAAACTATAATAGTAGGAGGTACAAAGGTTATGAACAACATCCCTGTAGTGAAAATCGGTATCGTCGGTGTCAGCCGCGACTGCTTCCCGGCAGAACTGACCATCAACCGCCGTGCGGCGCTGGTCAAGGCATATACGGACAAGTATGGCGCAGCGGACATCTATGAGTGCCCCGTGACCATTATCGAGAGCGAAATCGACATGGTCAACGCACTTGAGGATATCAAGAAGGCAGGCTGCAACGCGCTCTGCGTTTACCTTGGAAACTTCGGACCTGAAATTTCCGAGACCCTGCTCGCGAAGCATTTTGACGGACCGAAGATGTTCTGCGCAGCTGCAGAAGAGAGCCAGAACGATCTGTCCGACGGCCGCGGCGATGCTTACTGCGGTATGCTGAATGCAAGCTACAACCTGGCACTTCGCAATGTGAAGGCTTATATTCCGGAATATCCGGTCGGTGATGCAGAGGACTGCGCGGATATGATCCACGACTTCCTGCCCGTCGCAAGAGCGGTCATCGCGCTCAACGATCTGAAGATCATCAGCTTCGGACCTCGTCCGCTGAACTTCCTTGCCTGCAACGCACCGATCAAGCAGCTCTACAATATCAACGTCGAGATCGAAGAGAACTCCGAACTGGATCTGTTCGAGTCCTTCAACAACCACGCAGGCGACGAGAGAATTCCTGCACTGGTCGAAGAGATGGCAGCAGAGCTCGGCACCGGCAACAAGAAGCCTGAAGTTCTTCCGAAGCTGGCTCAGTATGAGCTGACCCTGAAGGATTGGGCAGACGCTCACAGAGGCTATCGCAAGTATGTCGTTCTGACCACCAAGTGCTGGCCGGCATTCCAGACACAGTTCGGTTTTGTTCCGTGCTATGTCAACAGCCGCCTGGCAGGCCAGGGCTATCCGGTTTCCTGTGAAGTGGATATCTACGGCGCACTGTCCGAGTACATCGGCGAAGTCGTCAGCCAGGATATCGTCACGCTGCTCGATATCAACAACTCTGTCCCGAAGGATATGTTCAAGGAGAGCATCGAGGGCAAGTTCCCTTACAAGCTGACCGACACCTTCATGGGCTTCCACTGCGGCAATACTTGCTCTTCGAAGCTGGCATTCCACGAGATGAAGTATCAGAAGATCATGGCAAGATCCCTTCCGATCGAGGTCACGAACGGCACGCTCGAAGGCGACATCATCCCGGGCGACATCACCTTCTATCGTCTGCAGAGCACCGCGGATGCGAAGCTTCGCGCTTACATCGCAGAAGGCGAGGTTCTTCCGGTAGCGACCAGATCCTTCGGCGGAATCGGCGTTTTCGCTATTCCGGAAATGGGCCGCTTCTATCGTCACGTGCTGCTTGAGAAGAACTATCCTCACCACGGGGCAGTTGCGTTCGGCAAGCACGGCAAGGCTCTGTTCGAAGTCTTCAAGTACATCGGTGTCCCGGTTGACGAGATCGGCTACAACCAGCCGGCAGGCGTCCGGTATCCGACAGAGAATCCCTGGGGCTGATCCGTGGGGATAACCTCCGAAGACAACTTTCGGATATAAACCAGTAAACTGAAAAACTTCCGGCGGCTTCAGGCTGCCGGAAGTTTTTTGTTTCAGTCGGGCTTGTGGTTAAAGTGCCGGAAGCGTGGGGAAAGTGAAAAGTGGCCGAGAAATGCAGGATTGTACTCAATACCCGGTTTTATGTGAATTATGGTCAATTTTTCGTCGGAAATATCTATGAGAGAATATGCTGATTTTGCGAAATTGTACTCAAGCAGGAGAAATTCAAAAAACGTGGTCACTTTTCAGCTCATAAATCCTGAGAAGAAGATGCAGATATCCGTAAAAAATGTACTCAAACACGAGAAAAAATGAAAAGATGGTCAATTTTCGTGAATGAAGGGGAAAAACACCTCCCGAAAAATGACCATAAAGAGCAGGAAAACAGGAAAAAGGTACAATTAATGAAGGTGAGCGGATTTCGCAGCCTGCCTCACTGTTTTGTGCAGGAGTACTTACTGTTCCGTGCAGGAGTACTTACTGTTCCGTGTAGGAGTACTGCGAAACAAGGCTGCGGTAGAAGGCTGCGCAGGATGCATAGCGATAGGCCATGACCCAGAGCATGGCGATTCCGAAAGAGAGGAAGCCCAGGAGATAGAGCGGCAGGAAAGAAAGCGTCAGAAGGACATATTGCTTTCTGTGGCCGCGCATCATTCTTGCACTGGTGACGAACAGCTGCTTTTCCTTCATATCCGGGAAGTCCAGCATCAGGAACCAGATCGGTGCAAATTCCACTTCCATCGTAAAGATGACCAGATAACCCAGAAGCAGCAGAGTCAGCGACTTCACGGGAGAGTCGGTGATGCTTTCCAGGCGGTAGGTAAAGAGAGTGAAGGGCAGAAGAGCCAGTGCCTCCACTGCGGCAAAAGCTGCCTCAACCCGGATGATCCGGTCCGGCTGTTCGCGGAAGCCCCGGTACAGATCGGAGGGGCTGACTGTCTGCTCAAACTGGCGGTTCAGATAAAGCGAGTACAGGCCGTAGCGCAGGATGCCCATCATCAGCGACACCAGGAAGCTGAGGCCTACAGAGGCCAGAATCGAGAGGAGCGTCACACCGGTCACGACGTTGCCGACAAGCGCTGTCAGCACGTAGGAAGCCGCAAGATATCCGATATTGGCGATGATCAGGGTGGGCAGAAAACCGAGTACAGAAGCGCGGGCATCCGCTTTCAGCTGTGCAATTGACTTCACGGCCGGTCACCTCCTTCCACGGTTAATCCGAAGCGGTCCAGGAGGCCTTCCATCGTATATCCGAAGCTGTTCTCCAGCATCTCGTCCATGGTATAGCCATAGAGCTGCTGTGAGACCTGATTGAACTGATCCCGGTAAGACGGATCCCGCATCATGCGGATCGTCGTAAATGCCAGAGCAATCATCATCACGAAAGTCCCGATAATCGCGACTAAGGAGAACGTGAAGCCGCGTTTTGCCGCTGGCGAAAACTCTGAGCGGCCTCCTTTTGACAGAATCGCCAGAATGATGGAGATCGAACCGGCGATCATCGGAAGAATAACGGGCATGAAAAAAGACCCGATAATCGCCACGAAGCCAAGTATCATGGCGGTTGTATCGAGAGAGGTGGAAGACTGCCAGGGAGCCGTTTCGGGCTGCGGCGAGTTATTCATTCCATAGTTATTCCGATATTGATCGGAGCTGTTCTGATTATTCTGATTGTTTTCGTACATAGTCCACAGTATAAAACTTTTCCCGGGAAAAACAAAGCTTTGCGCACAATTATTCATATACTTCCGGCATGATCCGGAAATTGTTTCTCCAGACCTTCAGCCGGACAACGCTGTTGACGACATAAGGCTTCTCGGTCTTTCCTGTTCTGTAGAAGATGAAACGCTTTCCGTTTGCGGTGTCCAGCAGGAGCTTGACGACCTGTCCGGGACGTCCGTTATAGGAGATCGTGTCATCCATATATCCGTATACGACAGCCGTGGTCTCTGTTCCCAGGAACTGCACGCTGAGATAGCGCACAAGATGGACCGCAATGATTACACCGGCAGCGATACTGATGGCGGCAAAAGGCAGGCCGATCAGCTGCACAAAGCCGTCGTCATCACCGAACCCGCGGAAGAACAGCGGAAAAATGAAGCCGAAAAAACCGAACATGACAAAAAAGATCATCGGAAACAGGAAGTTCCAGAAGGTGATGGAGGCATTCCGGCACTGCAGAACCGGATATTCCGCCGTGAGCTCCTGCGTCTCGACCGTCCCGACATACTGTCCGCAGTACTGGCAGACCTCCGAGAGCGTCGGGGCTCCGCAGTTCGGACAGATCCGCGGCCCCGCACTGACCGGCCGCATCGTCTGCGTGTTCTCCTGTTTCAGTAAGTCCTGTAATTTCTCTGCCATAACGACTCCTGCCCATTCATTTATGTGCTGTACCGGTCCGCACCCGCAGTCCGGCTTCCTTCCGTATTATAGCGCAAAGTGAGTCATGGGGACAGGTCCGCCGACTCTTTTGAGTCAGCGGACCTGTCCCCGTGACTCACTTAAGGACACATCCCATATTTTGTGGTGCAGATCCTCATTGACACCGAAAGCGGTTAGAAGTATGATTGCAGAAGTTTAATAAATAGCAGTTCTCTTATTCAGAGTGGTGGAGGTACATAGGACCGGTGAAGCCACGGCAACCCACCCGAGGGGAAGGTGCCAACCTGAGCGAGAGCCGTAAGGCCGTCGAACAATAAGGGATTTGTGGCTAAGTGCAATAGAATGATGTGTGAGCCAGACAAATCCGACAGCCCTGCGGGTGCCGGATTTTTTATTGCAGTTTCAGTTATTATTCAGGAGGAAAAGACGTGAAGAGAAACATTTTTACATCCGAGTCTGTTACCGAGGGGCATCCCGACAAAATCTGTGATGCCATCTCCGATGCGATTCTGGACGCCTGCATGGAGCAGGATCCGATGAGCCGTGTGGCTTGCGAGGCAGCGACCTGCACAGGTTTCGTCATGATCACCGGTGAGATCACCACGAAGGCCGTTGTGGACTATCAGAAGGTCGTGCGCGACACAGTCCGTGAGATCGGCTATGACAGCTCTGATAAGGGCTTTGACGCAGATACCTGCGCGGTGATGGTTGCGCTGGATCAGCAGTCCCCGGATATTGCGATGGGCGTGGACAAGGCCATCGAGGCGAGAGAAAACCAGATGACAGAGGCGGAGATCGAGGCAATCGGTGCCGGCGATCAGGGCATGATGTTCGGCTATGCCACAAACGAGACACCGGAATATATGCCTTATTCCATCGCACTGGCACACAAGCTGACCAGACAGCTGACCAAGGTCAGAAAGGACGGAACCCTTCCTTATCTGAGAGCAGACGGCAAGAGCCAGGTCTCTGTGGAATATGATGAGAATTACAAGCCGGTCCGCCTGGAGGCAGTTGTTATCTCCACGCAGCATGACCCCGATGTGACGCAGGAGCAGATTCATCAGGATGTGCGCAAATATGTTATCGATCCGATTGTCGACTCCGACATGATCGACGGCAACACAAGAGTTTATATTAACCCGACCGGCCGCTTTGTCATCGGCGGACCGCACGGTGATGCAGGTCTGACCGGCCGGAAGATCATCGTCGACACCTATGGCGGTGTTGCCAGACACGGCGGCGGAGCATTCTCCGGAAAAGACTGCACCAAGGTAGACCGCTCCGCGGCTTACGCTGCCCGCTACGTGGCCAAGAATATGGTTGCCGCAGGTTTTGCCGACAAGATGGAAATCCAGGTTTCCTACGCGATCGGTGTTGCGCAGCCCACATCCATTTCCGTTGAGACCTTCGGAACCGGCAAGGTATCGGACGAGGCGATCGCCGTGGCGATCCGCAAGTACTTCGACCTGCGCCCGGCCGGCATCATCAAGACCCTGGATCTGCGCCGCCCGATCTATCGTCAGACAGCGGCATACGGCCACTTCGGCCGCACCGACCTGGATCTTCCGTGGGAGAGACTCGACAAGGTCGATGTGCTGAAGGAAGAGCTGAACGCAGAGCTCGCAAAGTAATTTCAGAAGCGATTTTCAGTTGACAGTTCGGGGGCGTTTTGGTATTATTCTATTTGCGCTTGCGGATAGAGGAGTGCATATCAGGCGCCCCGGACATGCGTGATAGCTTGTGCAGAGGTATCGAAGCGGTCATAACGAGGCGGTCTTGAAAACCGTTTGTCCGAAAGGGCACATGGGTTCGAATCCCATCCTCTGCGTACATATCTGCGAAAACAGATATGAAAAACCGAATACAGATCCATGTATCGGACTCTGTGGAGAAATACCCAAGAGGTCGAAGGGGCTCCCCTGGAAAGGGAGTAGGTCGTTAATAGCGGCGCGTGGGTTCAAATCCCACTTTCTCCGTTTTGTAAAATCAAGCTAAAAGCCTGTAAATTCAAGGAAAACTGGCGCTTTAGCGGACTAAAGAAACAGGAAGAAGGACTGTATCTTTTATAAGTACGGTTCTTTTTTTGTGCTTTACCTGCTTTCATTTGCTTCTCTTCCACTGTATTCTTAATCATCATAGTGATGCGATCAGCTCAATAAAACACAAAAAAGCCAGACAAAATGGTATAACCACCTGTCTGGCTTTTCCGGATTTTATGAAATTGAAAATGGTCGCAGTAATTCCTCTGAGCTGTGCGACTATAGCTCCATAGCTGTCAAAAGTACTGGGCAGCAGCTGATCAGACCTGTCTTTTGGCGGTCTTAGCGTAGGCGTCCGTCCTGATGGGCCGGATCCAGTCGAGGAACTTCTCAATTTCGATGTTCCAGAATCTCCATTCGTGTCCATACTCGGGAATCTCTTCGTAGGTCACCTTAACGCCGGCGGAAAGAAGCCTGTCGCGGAAAGCCCGGTTCGCGTCCAAAAGGAAATCCTCTCCGCCTATGGCGATGTAAGCCTCCGGGAACTTTGCTTTTGACGCGATCAGCTTGTCCGCAAGGGCGATGGGATCGATCGAAGGATCAAGGTCTTTTGCTTCACCGCCGGAGAGCTGCGCGGGATTAATATCAACAGCCGCTGAAAAAGCGCCGAAAGCTGCGTACTTTTCCGGATTTCCGAGCGCGTGTACGAGCGTTCCGTATCCTCCCATTGAAAGGCCGGCGATATAGGTATCCTCGGGTCTGCGGGAAATCGGGAACATACCGCAGATAAAGTCCGGCAGCTCATCCTCGATGAAGGAGTAGAAGTCGTCCCCGCCGTTTTTGACATAGCTCTTGTTCTCCGCCGAGATGTTGACAACAGCGATGTTCTGCTCCTCTGCGAAGAGTTCGACATTGGTGTATCCTGTCCACTGTGCATGGTTGTTGCCGTAGCCGTGCAGCAGGTAGAGTACAGGGAATCTGTCTTTTTTGGAATGCCTGGCCGTGCCCTTAAGCTGGGACAGATCGTCCGGTACGCCGTCGATATCGGAAGCGCCGAAACCCATGGACTCAGGGATTGTCACGGAGGGAATCACTACCGTGATATCCACTGTCCTGTGAAGGGTATAGCTGATAAAATTGCAGGTAAATTTCGCCATTTTCTGTTTTCCTTTCCTGAACTGATCAGTGCTGTACGTTGTTATCCGCTCCCCAAAGCCTGTAAAGCGGGACTGCCCTGGCAACTTCCTCTATCAGCTCACCATCATGATCATGCTTTACTTCGCAGGTTCTGCCAAAGATCATGACCGCCTCATCTCCCTCAACGGCCGCAGGCCAGAAGGGCAGCTCCGGCATGTTGGGATCCCCTGTGCGCGCAAAATTCATCACCGCGCCGAAAATCTGCTCCTGAAGCTTGTCAGACACACCGGGCACATTGGCTACCGGCACAAGATCAATATTATGGAAGAAGAACGCGATATCGGAGCAGTGCCATGCGCATTTATGGTTATCAACCGGGAACTCAAAGTCAAACAGGTAAGCATAGGTCGGTGCCTGCGTAAAGGCCGCCTTCTGCATAATAAGACTCCTGGAGGGACGCCGGAAGATATAGTCGAGAACTGTCGCGTCGATTAGTCTGTGGTCCGGATACGCCTTTTTAAACAGCTCAGTAATCCTGCCCGCTGCATCGCCGAAGTATTCTGAGACCTTCTGCTCCATCTCCTCATCGCTCATGGCGTACTTGTCATATCCTGCCGGGCGGAACGCAAACTCTGCGAAAACCGTGCCAACCATCAGAGGAGTGTTCTTTGTCCTCTCGCGGAAACCATGAATGGCCGGATCTCCGAGATACCAGTCACCTATCAGTGGAGCCTGGCCGGTATAAAGACCCATCTTTGCGACGCCGGGGCAGGCTTTCTCGTAGGCCTCTACAAGCTGGGGATACGGAATTGTCTCAAGAACCGAAACATCCTCTGTGCCGAGCTCCTTTAACATCGCGCCGACTATATGGGAGCCGTCTCCTTCGGATTTTCCCATGATACCGGGCTCAATGCAGCCGCTCATCACAATTCCGCGCTTAAAGAGTCCATCCGCCGCGGGAATCTGGCAAAGATCTGTGACCTTCATGCCGCCGCCGGACTGGCCGAAAATCGTAACATTGTCCGGATCACCGCCAAAGGCTTCGATGTTCTCCTTCACCCAGATAAGGGCGGCAACCATGTCCGCATGGCCGCAGTTTCCGGAATTGCGGTATTTTTCCCCGAAAGGAGCAAGATCAAGGTAGCCCAGGATATTTAATCTGTGGTTGATTGTGACGACGACAACATCGCCTTTTTCAGCCATTGCCGCGCCATCATAGCAGAGCTGCTCAATAGAGGAGCCGGCCGAGTATCCGCCGCCGTGCAGCCAGACCATGACAGGCTTTTTTGCCTGGGGGTCCAGCGCGGTCGTCCATACATTGAGATTCTGGCAGTGTTCATCCTGCGGCCAGTAGGCGTGGGGAACCATAAGCTCGCCGTTGGGTGTATCCTGATGCATCAGCGGGCAGACAAAGCCAAAGCTCGTCGCGTCCTTTACACCCTCCCAGGAGTCAACCGGTTCCGGCTGCATGTAGCGCTCTGCCTTTGCATACTGTACACCCTTGAAAACATAGGCGCCGTCGAAATAATACCCGCGCAGGGCGCCCGCCTTTGTCTTTACTGTCGTGCTTTCATCGCATCTGAAATTTTTCATACTATACCTCCGGGGTTACCCCTTGACCGCGCCGAGCATGATGCCGCTCGCAAAGTATTTTTCAAGGAACGGATAGATGATCAGGATCGGAAGGATCGCTACAAACGCGATTGCCATACGGATCGAGACCGCAGGCAGTGCAAGGAGGGCTCCTGAATCCGCCGTAGACATCGAAGCGAGAGCCTGGATGTCCTGGATCATCTTGTTAAGCAGCGCCTGGATGGAGAGCATGTTGGACTTCGTGATGTAGTACAGTCCGTTTGTCCAGTCATTCCAGTAGCCGAGGCCGGAGAACAGGCCGACCGTCACAAAAATCGGTTTGCCGAGCGGGATGACAAGGCTCCTGTATACTCTGAAATAGGTCGCTCCGTCCACCTGCGCCGCCTCATAGAGCGTGGAAGGAATGCTGGTCCTGAAATAAGTCCTCATCAGTATGACATTAAAGGCACTCATCAGGAAGTTGGGCAGAATATATGCCCAGATCGTGTTCTTGATGCCGATCTGTGTCGTCCACATGATATACGAGGGAACAAGTCCTCCGTTGAACAGCATGGTGAAGAACACGAAAAAACTGAAAAACTTCCTGCCCGGGAGCTTCTCTATCGAGAGCGGGAATGCGAGCATGGAGGTAATGAGAATATTCGTGAAGGTACCGATCACAGTGACAAGGATTGTAATCCCATAGGCGCGGAATACCGTCGCGTAGTTCTGCATGATGTACGCATAGGCCTCCAGACCGAACTTTGCCGGGAAGAAGGAATAGCCGTTGGCAACCAGTGTATTCTCTTCCGTGATGGAGCACATGAAAAGGAGCACCAGCGGCAGTATCATGCAAAGGGTCACGATCACCAGGATGATGTTGATCACGACCTGATATATTTTTTCTCCTCTTGATTTGATCATGGCCTTCCTCCTTTAGAAAATCGCGTTGTCCGGACTGATCCTGGATACGATCCAGTTCGAGAAGCAGACAAGAGTGAAGCCGACGACCGACTGGAAGACACCTGCTGCGGAGCTTCGTCCGATACCGCCGGAGCTGATCAGCGCCCGGTAAACATAGGTATCGATCGTGTTGGTAACCGGGAAGAGCGTGCCGGAATTCTGCGGAATCTGATAGAACAGGCCGAAATCGGAATAGAATATCCGCCCGATGCTCATCAGAAGGAGCGTGATTACCGACGGAATCAGGAAGGGCAGCGTGATGTTCGTGATCTGCTGCCACTTATTTGCCCCGTCAAGCGCAGCTGCCTCATAAAAGGTGCCGTCGATGCCGGAGACGGTCGCGATATAGATCAGCGTTCCGTAGCCGACTCCCTTCCAGCAGTTGACAAGAATCAGGATAAACGGCCAGTACTTCGGCGTATTGTACCAGAATATTTTCTCTTGCCCGTGGGATGTGAGAAACGCGTTGAACATGCCGTTCTCATGGCTCAGGAAGGCAAACACGATATAGCTGGTGACCACGATGGAGACCAGAAAGGGGAGCAGTATCGAGGACTGGTAGAGCTTCTTAAGGCTCTTGTGCGCCACATCGCAGATCATGATTGCCAGAATAATGCCGACAATGTTATTGACAATGATGAAGGCGACATTATACAGGAATGTATTGCGGATAATGGTGAACGCGTCGTTAGAGGTCAGAAGATACTCGAAATTTTTGAATCCGTTCCACGGGCTGCCGTAAATGCCGTCGTTTACGTTATATTTCTTAAAGGCGACAACGATGCCTGTCATGGGAATATAGTTGTTGACCAGCAGATAGAGCAAGCCGGGAATCATCATGATGTAAAGAGGAATGAACTGTTTATACTGGGCAGGGGTCAGCTTTTTCTTCTTTTCCTGTTTCATATCCCATCCTTTCAATGATGGGAGCTGCACATATGCAGCTCCCATCCCGTAAAAGTTTTGCTATACCGTATCAGATATCAGTTCTGGGCAGCGAGCCATTCGTCGAGCTGTTTCTGCTTCTCGTCGATGACTGTCTGAAGTCCCGCGGCATACATTGCATCATTCATTTCCTTGATGGCTGTATCGGGATCCAGGATACCAAAGCAGACATCCTTCTGATACTGTGACCAGACGGTGTTGAGCTGGGCAATCTCGGTTGCAACCGGTGTTGTGTCAAGCTGGAAGCCGTAAGCCTTGGAGGTCATCATGGAATCGTTGTACACCTTGTACTGATCCCAGATATCCGCATCATTTCCGACCCATGCATGTCCGGCAAACTGGTTGGGATAAATCCAGCCGTAATCGTTGTGATAGCCGCAGGTAGCAGCAGTTACGCCCTCCGGATAGCAGGCATTTCCGTTCTCATCCTCAACCCAGTCAAGGCCCTCGACGCCCCAGTTGATCAGGTCGTTGAACTCGCCGTTTGTATATGCCCAGTTCAGGAACTGCGCAGCCTTGACCTTATCCTTGGAGGCATTGGCGATGGAGAAGACAGCGGATGCGACGCCGGTGGTCATCTTGCAGGCGTCGGAGAGCTCGATAACTTCGACCTCATAACCTGTCTGGGAGAGCTTTTCAGCTGCTGTGTTGGGCTTGTAATACAGAAGGAAGGAGAAGCAGTTGCCGGCCTTCATCTTGATTTCGCCGGAGTCGGTGTTCGTCGCGATGTCGGCGGACTCATAGCCGTTCTCAAACCATGTTCTGTGGAGCTTTGCCAGCTGATAGAACTGATCGGTCTCAAACCAGTTTGTGACCGTTGTAGTCTGTCCGTAGTTCTCCAGGACACCGAATGTGTCGGAGAGGACATCTGTCCATGCGTAGGTCGATGTTCCAAGGGAAACAGTGCCGTCCAGGACGACCATGTCCGGATATGCCTCGTGAACAGCCGCGAACAAGTCTGTGACCTTCTGGTAGTCATCCCAGTTGTCAGGTCTTATTCCCGCGAAGTCCTCAATCTTGTATCCGAGTTCATCAAAGATGTCCTTTCTCACAACGAGACCTGCGGGATAGCCTCTCTCCTGCATGCGCGGGAATCCCGTAAGGAATCCGGCGACAGTGCCTGCGTAGTAATCTTCTTCGCCCATAACGTCCATGACACCTGTCAGATAAGGCTCATAGTCGTTGAGATCCACGATGTACTGGGAGGTGATATAGTCCGCCATGTTGGCAGCGAATGCGGGGAATATATCAAGATCCTCGCCGGAAGAAAGCATAAGCTGGATCTGGTTGCTGTAGGTGCCGAAGGTCATGGGGATCATGTTGACCTTCATGTTCAGCTCCCTCATGGTGAGCTCGTTGACAGCTTCGTTGACTTTCTGCTGGTCTGCGCCTTCCTGCGCAACGAGATAGCAGAAATTGACGGTATAGGGCTCTCCCTCCATATCAATGGAAGTATCAGCCTCACCGGACGCGGTTTCCTGCGATGCAGGAGCAGAAGCAGAGCTTCCCGCACTGCTGCCGGATGAGCCGCCGCAGCCGGCCAGAACGGTGGCAGCCATTGTCGCCGCCATAAGAGTCGCAAAGATCTTTTTCGCTTTCATAAATACCCTCCGTAGATCTGGGGCCGGAAAGCCCCGTTTCAATTAATCTGTCATGTATAATCCTATTAGTCCGGCGCCTGTATCTCTACCTGAAAATCGATTTTGACTGCCCGATTCTCGACATTTATATCGAAACTGAATTATAATAAAATCGACATTGTTGATACACCATGACGGCGGACACATCTGCTGCTCTAAAGACCATGATAAAGCGTCTTCGTATCTTTCTGAATACACTCCTCGGACATGTCACAGTTCCGCTTGTTGTCATCACTCTTGTCTGCTGCCTTCTTGTCATTTTCATCAATCAGCGCACCTTCCAGACTCAGAAAGAGGAGATGATTACTCTTGCGCGGACAAATCTTGAGAGCTCGCACAGCGTCCAGGACGCGCAGCTCGATGTCATGAGCGCCTTCTATCAGAGCATGTTCATCAACAACGTAAATTATCAGCAGCTCAGAAAACCTGTCAGCGACAAGGCATACCATCTTGCCGCCACGCAGACCTTGAAGGACCTGGATGATATGTTCTTTTCTTTCAACGGCCTGACCTGTACGTACTACTACATCGCTGAAAGGGATTACCTGATCCAGTCAAGCACGCATCCCAATTATGAACAGAGCGAGCAGATCAAGGCTTATATAAAACAGGGTTACAATAATTCAGAAGGGACTGTATACACCCAGTCCAACTGGGAGCTGGCCGGGATCGGCGACTCGGTGTACCTCATTAACACAATCCGGCAGACCTCCTCGGAGATAGGAATTGTTCTTGACTGTCAGCGCCTTCTGGAAAACATGCATGTCCTGGATGAATTTGAGCAGGGCGCGCTGTATTTTACCGATAAAAACGACATGTTTGTTTCCGGCATTGCTGCCGCGGACGGGCGGTATATTAACTGCAGCCAGGAGTATCTGGACAGCCGCTCCTGGCTGAAGGTCTCCTGCCCGTGTTCAAAGATTCCTTACACACTGAACCTGAGCCTGCCGATTGAACTGTTCCTTGCGCCGCTGTACCGGCAGAACATCCTCATTACGAGCGTACTGCTGCTGGCACTTTTTGCCATGCTGCTGGTAGCGCTGAGGATTTTTTACCACTTTACGGTAAAGCCTGTGGAGGATATCGCGGTTCTCACGAAGGAGCTTGGGAGCGGCGCAATCGGACAGCGTCTGTCTGAAAACAACTCCGTTGCGGAAATCAGCGCTATCAACCGCAACTTCAACCAGATGGTCAGCACTATTACAACACTCAAGATTGATCTTTACGAGGAAAAGCTCCGCCATCAGGAAGCGGAGCTGGCCCAGCTGCGGCTGCAGCTCAACCCGCATCTGCTTTTGAATTCGCTGAACATGATTTACACGATGACGAGGCAGCAGCATTACGATGTCTCCATGAAGTTCACCATGTGCCTTATCAGGCACTTCCGCTATATCTTAAAGAAAAGCCACAATTTTGTGACGCTTTCCGAGGAGTTGGACTTCTGCGGAAACTATATGGAAATTCTCTCTCTCCAGTACCCGTCCTATTTCTCCTATGATATCAGCCTGTCGGATGAGAGGATCAGAGAGGAGACGATCCTTCCGCCCCTGTCCATAGAAAACCTGATCGAGAACGCGGTGAAGTACGGACTGACGCAGGATGACCCGCTTCACATTCAGATCTGTATTGAGGATCTTGACCGTGAAGGGCTGCACTGCACAAAGATCGTAATCTGCGATAACGGCCCCGGTTATTCTGAAGACGCGCTGTTCTACATAAACAGGCTCCAGTCGGGAGAGAATATTAAAAACCTCGCCTCCGACGGAGTCGGACTCAAAAACCTGATAGACAGACTGCGGATTCTGTATGAGGGAGAAGCAGTACTTACATTCGAAAATGACAGCGGCGCTAAGATAACCATGATCATTCCGTCGGTTTGGCCGCAGAAAAGAGAAGAATCATGAAATACAATATTCTGATTATCGATGATGAAGTCTACACACTGGAGGATATCTGCTCCTGTATCGATACGGAGGCTCTGCCGGTGGGAGAGCTCTTTACGGCTGTCAACACTACCCGCGCGCGCAAAATCCTTGATGAGCAGGACATTCATGTCATCCTCTCCGACATAGATATGCCGGGCGGGGACGGCATATCTTTCATGCGCTCCGTTCGGGATACGCACGCCGATACGCCGTGTATCTTCATCACAAATTACGCGGAATTCTCCTACGCGCAGGAGGCAATCCATCTCAACGTCCTGGACTATCTTCTAAAGCCCGTAGAGCCGGAAATCCTTAACAGGGCGTTGGAGAAAGCCTTTGCGATCGCCCGTGAGAATCTCGGTCAGTCCTCCCTGCAGGCGCCCGCTCCGGACATGTCACTGGCCGCCTCCGGTAAGAAGGACTCCTATGTCAGCAATGCATTGGCATTTCTTGAAGACAATCTTCAAAACGACATCACCAGGGAGAGCGTAAGCGACCATGTTCACCTCACGCCGGATCACCTGGACAGGCTTTTCAGGGAGCAGATGGGCATGTCGGTATTCCGCTGCATTGTCTTTAAGAAGATTGAACTGGCAAAAAAACTCCTTATGGAAACTAATCAGCCGATTGGCTGTATTGCGGCGGACCTCGGCTACTGCAATCTGTCGAACTTCTCCTCCGCCTTTCGTAAGCTGTGCGGTATGACACCCGCCGAGTACAGGAAAATGATGACGGGTTAACATCACATCAGCGGGATATTTACTGAAGAAGCCGCCGTGACATTACCACAAAGACTTTATGAAATCCCTGCCAAAGCATGGTATTATTTTAGTAGTGTTACGCTGACAAGTGTTACGGAGAAAATTATGGATAGGAAAATACTGGAAGGTCTCTGGGATTGCCATTACTGCAATACAAAGGGAATTCGCGGAAGTGTTTACAAATGTCCGAACTGCGGACATACCCGGGATGCCGATGTTCAGTTCTATCTGCCGGAGGATGCACATGAGGCGGAAGACAAGAACACGGAGCAGGACTGGGAGTGTCAGTTCTGCGGCTCGCTGAATCACAACGAGATGCTGTCCTGTCCGAACTGCGGACACGGCAGGGACGAGAGCGACAAGAAATACTTCGAGACAGCGAAGAAAAAGAAGGAGCAGGAAGCTCCCGCCGCACCGCCGCCGGCGCCGAGGAAAACATCCCCGCTCGCCATACTGCTGCCGCTGGGCCTGATTTTGCTCCTGTTTATCCTCATGTTCCAGGGCCTGAAGCCGCGGCACTACCAGGCGAAGGTGGAAGACCTGCAGTGGGAATACACCACCTACATGGAGGAATACCGCGAGGAACAGGAGAGCGGGTGGACGCTGCCGGAGGATGCGACACTGGTGCGGACACAGCAGGAGGTCCGCTCATATGACCAGGTGCTGATGGGGTATGAAACCCGGACGCGGACCGTCTACGAGACGGTGACCGAGTATGAGACCGTCACCACCACACACGACCTCGGAAACGGAAATTTTGAACAGGTGACAGAGCAGGTACCCAAATATGTGACGGTTCCGCGGGAGGAGACCTATCAGGAACCGATTTATCAGTCAGTACCGGTCTACGGAACCAAGTATTATTACAACATCTTCCGATGGCGAAGTGTGGAGCCGGTGGTCACGAGGGGCGGACCCGACAGAGCTCCGTACTTCATGGATCCGGTCAAATCCGACAATATCCGGACAACCGGCCAGAGCGAGAACTACATCGTGGTTGTCTCGCATGAGGACAAGATCGATACCTTTACTATTGACAGTGATCAGTACTTCAAGCTGAAGGTAGGAGAGACCTACAACGTAACGATCCAGAACGGAGCCATTCAGTTCGACGATCTGTAAAGCAGTTAAATTATCAGGCAAAATTAAGGACCCTGTCACATTCGATTCAGAATGGACAGGGCCTTAATTATTGGTCTTATTCTTTTCTTTCACCTGCATTCGCACCTCTTACTTGTGAGCACAGATTTCAAAATACTCTTCCAGGAACATAACCAGTTTCTTCATGATGTTCGCCTCCTTTCCGGCTTTGAAAATTAAGTTTGTGCTTGTTTCTGTTCTTTGTTTCTGCTTTTGTTGTCTCTGTTTGTTTCTTTCTGACCATAGTATGCCTCCTTGCAGAAAAATAGTAAAATACTATAATAAAAGCATAATTATATCTTTAAGATATGATAAAAACCGGCCGGAACGGAGATGAAACGTATGGATATCAGAGTGCTGCGCTATTTTGTCGTCACTGCACAGGAAGCAAATATGACGCGAGCCGCGGAGAAGCTGAACATGTCGCAGCCGCCCCTGTCGAATCAGATTAAGGCGCTGGAGGAGGAGCTGGGCGTGGAACTCTTCATCCGCGGCAAAAGACGGCTGAAGATCACGGAAGAGGGGCAGCAGCTTTACAGGAGAGCCGTGCAGATCCTGGAACTGACTGACCGGACGCTGGAGGAGTTTAAGGATCTGCGCGGAGAGGTGCACGGAAGTCTGTGCCTGGCAACGGTGGAAGGCCGGGCTCCCTATGTGGCGGCGCGGTGGATCGCCGGATTTCATGAAGAGTACCCGCTGGTGCACTTTTCTCTGTGGAACGGCAGCAGTGATGAGGCAATTGACCGGGTGAACAGAGGACTGGCTGACTGCGCACTGATCGCCGCGCCTTATGACATGGAGCATCTGAATGGTATGTACATCTGTTCTGAGCCATGGATCGCGATTATTCCGAAAGAGCATCCTCTGGCACAGTCCGAAGGCCGTGAAATTCCTCTGAGCGCTCTTGCGGGTGAACCGCTTATACTTCCTTCCCGTCACTCCCGCGTTGAGGCGATTCAGCGCTGGTTTGGAGAGATCGGTGAAGAACCGCAGAGCCTGTGCGAGACTGCAAGCTTTCTGGATGCTGTGGCACTTGTTGAGCAGGCAGTCGGAATCGCCATCTTTCCGCAGACGACTTATACGCCGAACAGCCTTGTTGAGACCCGGGTCATCATGAATCCGGTCAAGAAGATCGACTATTATCTCGTCAGGCCCAGAGAAGAGCATTCAGCGCGTCTTACGCAGCTGTTTCTGGAATATGTAGAGGATTTCATGGAGGAGGATCTGCTTCATTCGGAGCGCTTCCGGGTCAGGGAGGAAGAGTATGTTCTTCCGGAGGATGCGGAAATTCTGTGACGGAAGATCACGGTCGAAAAACGTCAGAAAGAAACGGGAAAAAGAAATCCCCTTGTGACGGTGTATACCGCCGCAAGGGGATTTGATTAGTGATGGGTTAAACCGGATTAAGCCTGTTACGCCGGATTACGGAAGCATATCCGTATCGCCGTAGGTAGCTTCCCACTTCTCGGTGCGCTCATCAATGATGGCCTGTCCGCCGGAAGCGAGATAATCGCTGATGCCGCTGTCCCAGACGCTGTCAAAATCAGCAACAGCCGCGCTGACTGCCTGATCGTAGATCTGGTCTCTCTTGCTGGAGAGAACATCGCCGATACCTGCCTCTGCCTCGATGTTGCCCGTCTGGACGTTGACGCCGATACGGGTGTCGGTCTTGGCGATCTCGTTGGCCTTCAGAACCTGCTCAGGATCGATGCCGGCATAGGTGTAAGCCAGGCTCTTGTTGGTCAGATCCTCAGTGGTCAGGTGCAGACCGTTGCAGGTGATGGTGTAGTCGATGTTCATACCGGAGTTCTGGATTGCGTCGCCGGTGGCAGCGATGATGGAGATTGCGCCGTCCTCGGTCACTTCGTGTGTGACGCCTTCCTCGCCGATCTGCAGATACTGGATGGTCTCAGGCTCGGAGATGAAATCCAGATAGAGCAGGGAAGCGAGCGGCTCGTCGTTGGTGCTCGGGAAGAAGACCTTACGGTCAACCGGGCCTGCCAGGAACTTGGTGTGCGTGCCGTTCTTGTCCTCGAAAGGATCAATGGCTACGAATGCAGCATCTTCGCCGACCAGTCTCTTCAGGTTGGCATTGATGGAATCCTCGCCGTTCCGGAAAGGATAATCCCAGTTGTGAGAGAATGCACCGACATAGCCGGCCTTCATCATGTCATCCTCAGTGGTGTCGCCGCTGCCGTAGATGGCAAAATCATTCCACATCAGGCCTTCGTTATACCACTCGTTCAGAAGACGGACCGCTTCCTTGGTTCCGTTCTGGGTCAGCTTTCTGTCATCAAAGCCGTTGACATAGTACTCTTTGTCGGACATTGCCGGATCCAGGAAGGATTCGATCAGGGTTGCAGCTCTCCAGCCTACGTCAAAGCTGACGGAGTAAGGGACGATTTTGTCCGCATCCGCGCCCAGCAGGGTGTCAGCGTTGTCCTTGAAAGCGACGAGGACATCGTGGAACTCTTCCTTGGTTGTGGGCTCCTCCAGTCCCAGCTGATCCAGCCAGTCCTGACGGATGAAGGTAACGACACGGTTCATGTTGGCGAGCTTGGCTTCCACAGCCCAGACATTTCCTGTCGCGGGATCCTTGTCCCAGTACAGGTTGGTCTCGCCCAGCCAGTTCCACAGATTCGGAAGGTCTGCCTTGTACTCTTCCAGATACGGAGCCAGATCAATGACGCCGCCCATGTCCGCATAGGTCTGGACAGTGGGATAGGAATAGGTCACGCAGACATCCGGAGCGGTGCCGCCGGCCAGCAGGTTGTTGATATCATCAACTTCCGTCCAGCGCGGAACCTTCTGATAGTTGACCTTGACGTTGTGCTTCTCGAGCATCTGCTCCTGAATCCAGCGGGTGTAATCATTGTCTTCCGGGTTGGAACCGCCGTCGTTGCCGCGGTCATAAATCTCGACCGTGATCTCTCTGGTCTCGGCGAACTTGCCGTCTACCAGTTCGGAAGCGGCTGCCGGAGCGGCGTCATCCGCAGGTGCCTCTACGGCTTCACCGCCGTCAGCGGGAGCTGCGGCCGGCGCTGCAGGAGCGGACGCGCAGGCAGCAAGAGAAGCAACCATTGCGCCTGCCATAAACAGTGACAATAACTTTTTCTTCATGTTTACCCTCCTTATCTGTGAGTAATTTATTATTCCTTCACGGCACCGACCATGACACCGTGAATGAAATACTTCTGAAGGAACGGATAGATGCACAGGATCGGGATCGTAGAGAACATGACGATGGCGGCCTTCAGCGAGTCGGACAGACCCGGCATGGAGAAGCCTTCCTGTGTCGCAACTTCGACGCTGTTGATGTTTTTCAGGATGTTGTACAAAAGAAGCTGAAGAGGATAGTATTCAGGCTTCTTGACATACATCAGCGCGTCGGAGTAGCCGTTCCAGCGGCCCACGGCGTAGAAGAGTGCCAGGGTCGCCATAACCGGTTTGGACAGCGGAATGTAGACGGACCAGAGAATTCTCAGGAAGCTGGCGCCGTCGATCTCGGCGGACTCACGGAGTGAATCGGGAATGCCGTAGAAGAAACTCCGCATGATGATCATGTTGTAAACGCTCAGGCAGTAGGGCAGGATCAGGACGATCGGTTTGTCCAGCATGCCGAGCTTCTGAATCAGCAGGTAGTTCGGGATCGTGCCTGCGTTGAAGAACATCGTAATCGTGATCAGAATATTGAAGAGTCCGCGGCCTTTCAGCTGAGGGAAAATCAGCGGATAAGCGCAGATGGTTGTCATAAAGAGCGAGACAAAAGTACTGACCACAGTCAGCGCGACGGTATAGAAGAACGCGCGGATATATTTCGGGTCGGAGAGGACTGTGCTGTATGCATTGAAATTCAGTCCCTTCGGCCACAGATAAACTTCATGCCGGATCAGGTAATCTGTTCCGGACAGAGATCTTGCCAGCAGGTTCAGCATCGGAAGGATGCAGATCAGGGAGATCAGGGCGCAGATCAGAACGAAGACCCAGTCGCCGATTTTGCCTTTTGCTGATTTAACTTTCATCACCTATACCTCCCTTCCGATTACCAGAGTCCGCGCTCGCCAAGCTTTCTGGAGAGCGTATTCGCGCCCAGAAGGAAGATGACGCCGACAACCGACTGGAAGAGTCCGACCGCCGTGGTCAGAGAGAACTGGAGGCCTTTGATACCGTATCGGTAAACGTAGGTGGAAAGAACTTCCGCCACATTCATGACCAGGTTGTTCTGCAGGGCGAAGGGACGGTCAAAGCCGGATCCCACGATATTACCGATGGCCATGATCAGGAGGATCACGATCGTCGGCCGGATGCCCGGCAGGGTGATGTGCCACATTTTGGAGAACCGGCCCGCGCCGTCCACGGAGGCGGCTTCATAGAGCTCGGAGTTGATGCCCGCGATGGCGGCCAGATAGACGATGGAATTCCATCCGAAACTCTGCCACACACCCAGGAAGATGTAGGTCCAGATCCAGTGAGCCGGATCGTTCAGGAAAGGAACGGTCTCTCCGCCCATCTTGGTGATCAGGATGTTGACGAAGCCCGTGCTCGGTGCGAACAGCTGCAGAGCCAGTCCGTAGATGATGACCCACGAAAGGAAGTGGGGCATATACGTGATGGTCTGCACGACCTTCTTGAATTTCGTAAAGACCAGTTCGTTGAGGATCAGGGCAAAAATAATCGGAATCGGGAAACCGACCACCAGATCCAGAAGATTCAGGCCGATGGTGTTGCGCAGCGCCCGAAGGAAATCAGGATTGCTGAAAGCCTGGATGAAATACTGCATGCCGTGATTCTTGGCCCACGGCATTTTCCAGACGCTCTGGACGATACTGTATTTCTTGAAGGCGATCTGGACGTAGATCATCGGGACATATTTGAAGATGATCAGATAGAGCATCGGCAGCAGAAGCAGCAGATACAGCTGCCAGTACCGCCGGATGTAACTGCCGAAGCTTTGCTTCGGCTTTGCTGTTGAAACAGACTTGCTCATTTCCGGTACCCCCCGCATAAGAATACTGAAAGAAAACAATGGTGAAAATGGAACAACAAAAAATAGATACAATGGTAAAATACTGTTAGAATATACAAAAAAATGGTACAACAATTCGATTTTGATAACAATATTCACGAATGAAATTCGCAAAATTGTACGATAATAGCAATATTTGACAAATCGTGCCTGCCGGACACGTTGTAATATAGCTTAGGAGTATTCTTCAGATTTTGTTTTAAATTATTATGGAAGGGATCGAAAAAAATGAAACTGATTTTGCCAAGGCTCATATCGGACGGAATGATTCTGCAGAGGGATCAGGAGATTCACCTGTGGGGATGGTCTGAGCCGGGGACGGCTGTGCGTGTTCTCCTGGACGGCGCAGAGGCGGCGGTATGTATTACGAAGGAGAGCGGACGGTTTGATTTAAAGCTTCCGGGGCGGCCTGCGGACGGCGGTCCGGCCGGCCATGAGATTCAGTTCATTGCCGGGGATGCCGGGTCAGAGGATGTGCAGACTGTGACAGTGCGGAATGTACTGTTCGGACATGTGTATTTCTGCACGGGACAGTCCAACATGGAACTGCCGATGGAGCGGGTGAAGGACCGCTATCCCGCCCAGATGCGGGCGGACAATCCGATGATCCGGACTTTCAAAATCACGGAGCAGGTCTCCTACCGGGGACCGCTGAAGGATCTTGAGAGCGGCAGCTGGGTCAGTGTGAGCCCGGAGAGCATCGCCGCCTTTTCCGCCGCGGCGTATTTTTTCGGAAAGAAGCTGTTCGGGACAATCGGGGAGCCGGTCGGCCTGATCAATGCGACGCTGGGCGGATCGCTTATTTCGAGCTGGATGAGCCGGGAAATGCTTGACGGCTGTGACGAGCTGCTGGAGCTGACGGACCGCTATGCGGACCCGGATTTCTACGCGCATCAGGTAAAACAGAATGAGCAGAATGCGGCAGCCTGGACGGATGAACTGGACAGGAACGATCCGGGCCGCGCGGCGCACTGGGAGCAGGGGCTGCCGGCAGAAAAGACGCAGAAAAAGATACAGCTGCCTGCACTTTTTAAAGGAACCGCACTGGAAGGCTTTTCCGGCAGCATCTGGTTTGAAAAACGATTTATGCTGACAGCAGAGCAGGCCTGCAGAGCGCACAGGCTCTGGCTCGGAACAATTGTGGACCGGGACGAGACTTTTATCAACGGCACACCGGTCGGACGGACGGATTACCAGTATCCGCCCCGCAAATATCCGGTGCCGGCTGCGCTGCTGAAGGAAGGAGAGAACCGCGTTGTCGTCCGTGTCGTGGTCGACAACGGTATGGGGCGCTTCACGCCGGACAAGCACTACTGTCTTTTCGCGGCGGACTGCGTACAGCCGGCAGAGGATCCGGCGAGGATCCGGCTCGACGGCGAATGGACGTACCGGACCGGAGCCCGGATGCAGCCCTGCCCGGAGACGGATTTTGTCAACTGGAAGCCCACAGGCCTTTACAATGCGATGACAGCGCCCTGCCACGATTATCCGGTCGAGGGCGTGCTCTGGTATCAGGGCGAATCCAACACCCATGAGCCGCAGGATTACGCTGACCTGACCAGACGTCAGGCAGAAGGGTACCGCAAAATGTGGAAGAACCCGGAGCTGCCGTATTTCTTCGTGCAGCTGCCGCGTTTTGTCATTGATCTTGAAAACGACCCCTGGTACGGATTCCGGGAGAAGCAGCGCAGCTGCCTGTCGATCCCGGGGACGGGCATGGCCGTCGCCTTTGACCTGGGTGAAGACAATGATCTGCATCCGCACGCCAAGCAGGAGATCGGTGAACGCCTGGCCAGGCTTGCTCTGGCAAAATGCTGCGGCGTGCCGGTGGAATATGCGGGACCGGAACCGGTGGAAATCACTGCGCAGACTTCACGCGGTGCCGAAAAAATCCGGATCCGATTAAGCCACGCGGACGGACTGCAGGTTATGGAAGAGCCGGCGCGCCCGGATGTGCGCTGCATGAACGGACAGGAAACGGGTTCAGGTGAACTGTTCTATGGAAAGAAGCCGGGCATTCGTGATTTTGAGGTGCTGGATGAAAACGGTGTGCACAAAGTGATCCGCAGCGTCCGTCTCCTTCCCGAAAAGAAGGAGATCGAGCTGATCTGCAGTGCCGGATCCGCTCCGGCGGCCCGGGTCCGCTGGTGTTATGCGAATACCAACCAGGGTCAGCTGATCGCAAATGATTCGGGACTGCCGATGGGCCCGTTTGTCGAAGAGGTTAAACAGCCGCACTGGGAGCCGCTCTGGCTCAGGGATGAGTCCTCCTGTCCGGAGGTGTTTACCGATTATTCTCTTGAGGGCTTCTCCGGGCAGAATGCGGTGGTCCGGAACGCACTGAAAGAACTGGAAAAAGGAACCGGAACACGCCGGGCACCGGAGAGCTGCGCAGAGACGCAGACGCACTGCGGCCTGCGGATCCGGCGGGACGAGAGCCTGCCGACCGAGAGTTACCGGTTTGAACTGATTGAGAATCAGCCGGCCGGCCGTGTGCTCGAGCTGGCCGCCGCGGATGAGAACGGTCTGCTGTACGGTGTTTTCGATCTGCTGAGGACGGTGCGTCTGGCACTTCCGACGGAGAAGCTGTGCCGTCTGCACGAGCCGGCATTTCCGCTCCGGATGCTGAATCACTGGGACAACATGAACGGAACCATCGAGCGGGGCTATTCGGGAAATTCCTTCTTCTTTGAGGAGGGAGAAGTGATCGTCAACGAGCGCACGGCGGCCTACGCGCGGCTGTGTGCCAGTGTCGGAATCAACGCGGTGGTCATCAATAACGTCAATGTGTCGAGAGAGGCGGCAAGGCTGATCACGGACCGGCATTTTGATGCGCTTCGCGAGCTCGCTGAAATTCTGGAAGGCTGGGGCATCAGGCTCTACCTGTCGGTCAGCTTCGCCGCGCCGATGGTGCTGGGCGGACTGTCCCTGGCGGATCCGCTGGACGAGTCGGTCCGGAACTGGTGGGCCGGCTGTATCGCCAACGTGTACCGGCATCTGCCGAACCTGGGCGGTTTTTTGGTCAAAGCCGACTCGGAGGGACAGCCGGGACCTTATGCCTACGGACGGACGCAGGCGGACGGCGCCAATATGCTGGCGGATCTGATCCGGCCCTTCGGCGGCCGCATTCTGTGGCGCTGCTTTGTCTACAACTGCACACAGGACTGGCGCGATGAGAAGACGGACCGCGCGCGGGCAGGGTATGACAACTTTATCGGACTCGACGGCGGCTTCCATGAAAATGTTATTCTTCAGATTAAGAACGGCCCCATGGATTTCCAGATCCGTGAGCCTGTCTCACCGCTCTTCGGCGGGCTGAAAAAGACAAATCAGATGCTGGAAGTACAGATTGCACAGGAGTACACGGGCCATCAGATTGATCTGTGCTATCTGATTCCGATGTTTAAGGAAATTCTGTCCTTCCGGACTTACTGCGTGCCTGCGGAGAATGCCGGCGCGGGAGACACGGTGGCGGATATCGTGAGCGGCCGGACCTTCGGGAACCGGGCGTCCCGCATGTGCGGCATCACGGCGGTCAGCAACACGGGCAATGATGCCTGCTGGACCGGCCATGACCTGGCGGCGGCCAACTGGTACGGCTTCGGCCGCCTGGCTTTTGAAGAGCAGATCACGCCGGAGGAAATCGCGGCGGAGTGGATCGGCCTGACCTTCAGCCTGTCCGCGGGACACGCGCAGCGCCTTCTGCAGATGCTGCTGCGCTCCAGGGAAACCTATGAGAAGTACACTTCACCGCTGGGCATCGGCTGGATGGTGACACCGGCCACACATTACGGTCCTTCGATAATCGGCTACGAGTACGACCGCTGGGGGACTTATCTCCGCGCGGATCACCTCGGCATCGGCGTCGACCGGACAGATAAGGGAACGGGCTACGCACAGCAGTACAATGAGCCAAACGCATCCATGTACAATGATCCGGCCACGTGTCCGGAGGAACTGCTGCTGTTTTTCCACCACATGCCTTACAGCTGGAAGCTCAGGAGCGGCAAAACCATTCTCCAGCACATCTACGACACGCATTTTGAAGGCCTGCAGGAGGCCGGACTGATGCTCGGCATGCTGGAGGAGATGGAAAAGGAGCTTCCCGCGGACGCCTATGCGCGGATGCATGAGCGCATGCAGCGGCAGGTCAGAAACGCGCGCGAGTGGTGCGATCAGGTCAACAGCTTCTTCTTCCGGATGAGCGGTGTCCCGGATGAGCATGGACGGCCGATGATGTGAGATCAGGATGCGTTGAGATCATGATGTGAGTGCAACAAGCAGAGTGACAAGATGAAATATCTCTTCAATGACAACTGGAAATTCTGCCTGCTGACGGGCGACACACAGAAGGAAGATGCACAGGCCGGTGACACGCAGCTTCAGGATGCGCTGGACGCATATGCGCAGGGAAAGTTCGCACCCGTTCCGGTTCCGCACGACTGGCTGATCGCCGACAGCATGAATCTGTACCGGGACGGAGACGGCTGGTACCTGAAGGAATTTGTGCCCTGCAGGAGCGGACGGGAGGCTGAGCTCATCTTTGACGGCATCTACATGGACAGCACCGTCTATGTCAATGGCTGCGAGGCGGGCCGCAACCCCTACGGTTACACGTCCTTTTCGATCAGTCTGACGGATTTTCTCAAGGAGGGCGTGAACCGGATTCTGGTCCGGGTGCGTTACCGCGCGCCGAACAGCCGCTGGTACAGCGGCGCCGGCATCATCCGGAACGTGTGGATCCGTTTTCCGGAGCCGGTGGATTTTACAGAAAACGGCGTTTATGTTTCTTCGGCAAAATGTGACCCGGCCGCACGGACTTCTGCCGACACTGCCGGAGAGAGCGGCAGGACGGATTATTTTCTGTATATCGATGCGGATCTGAAGACAGGCGGCGCCGCGGTGCGGCCGGATTTTGCCCTGTCGGAAATCAGGAGGGAAACAGGCCGGGATCCTGCCTTGGATCCGGCGCAGATGGAACTGCTCTCCTGTGAAAACAGGATCGAAGAGGGTGCCGGTGACGCATCTGCCGTGCAGCATTTCAGGCTGACGTACCTCTGCCGGAATGTGCGGGAGTGGAGCGCATCACATCCTGCCTTGTATCTGCTGAAAGGCACAGTTACAGCAAATAAACCGGATGGGTCAACAACGCAGGAGGCAGACACATCCGTCGGCAGAGCACTGTTTTCTCAGCGGATCGGCTTCCGGACAATCGAGATGCGGCCGCAGGAAGGCCTGTTTGTCAATGGCCGGTATGAAAAGCTCCGCGGCGTCTGCATGCATTTTGACCAGGGGGCGCTCGGCGGCGCTTTCAATCTGTGCGCCTGCCGGCGGCAGCTGCGGATCATGAAGGAAATGGGTGTCAATGCGATCCGCTGCGCCCACGCGATGCCGGCCCGCGAAATGATGGACCTGACGGACGAGATGGGATTCTATGTCATCTCGGAAGGGTTCGACATGTGGGAGCGGCCCAAGACGCCCTATGACTATGCGCGGTTTTTCCGGGAGTGGCATGAGAAGGATGTGGAGAGCTGGATCCGGCGGGACCGGAATCACCCGAGCATTCTGATGTGGAGCATCGGGAACGAGATTTACGACACCCATGCGGACCGGGAGCGGGGCGCGGCGCTGACGGCGGAGCTGAAGGCGCTGGTGGAGCAGTGGGACCCGCGCGGCAACGGCCGGGTCACGATCGGCTCCAACTGGATGCCGTGGGAGAATGCGCAGCACTGCGCGGATATTCTGAAAATTGCCGGCTACAATTACGGTGAAAAATATTACGAGGCACATCACGCCGCGCACCCGGACTGGGTGATTTACGGCAGCGAGACCTCTTCGATTGTACAGAGCCGGGGCATCTATCATTTTCCGCTGGCTGCAAAGCGGCTCAGCGATGAGGACGGGCAGTGCTCGGCGCTGGGCAACAGTCCCACCAGCTGGGGCGCGCAGAGCCTGGAGAAATGTGTCGTGATCGACCGGGATCTGCCGTATTCCATGGGGCAGTTCCTGTGGAGCGGCATCGATTATCTCGGCGAGCCGACACCCTATCATTCGAAGAATTCGTTTTTCGGTCAGGCGGACACGGCGGGATTTCCTAAAGATTCCTATTATGTCTGGCAGTCGGCCTGGACGGATCCGAAGACGCATCCCATGATTCATATTTTCCCATACTGGGATCACAATCCCGGGCAGCAGGTGGATGTGCGCGTCGCGAGCAACGCAGCCGCGGTCGAGCTGTTTCTGAACGGGAAGAGCCTGGGGAGGCAAAATCTGACGCACGCGCCGGGAAGCGGCAGCCGGATCATGGCGGATTATCAGGTTGTCTACGAGCCGGGCATCCTGCTGGCAAAGGGCTATGATGAAAATGGAAATTGCATCGCACAGGAAGTAAAGAGCTCGTTCGGTGAGGCGGCAGTCTTAAAGCTCTCCGCGGAGCAGACCACGGTGATCTGTGGCAGCGGCGAGCTGATTTATGTGACGGTGACGGCCGTGGACGCTGAGGGGAACCCGGTGGAGAATGCGGCTGCCCGGATTGACGTTTCTGTCGATGGCTGCGGGCTTTTGACCGGTTTGGATAATGGCGACAGCACGGACTATGACAGCCTGAAGGGGACCAGCAAGCGCCTGTTTTCCGGCAAGCTGCTGGCGATCATTGCCCCAGCGCAGGAGCCGGGAGAGATTGTGATCACGGCCCGGTCCAAGGGTCTGAAGGAGGCCGTGCTGATCTGTCATGCATGTCAGGCGGAGGAACTGTTCTCTGATGCGGAAAGAAATTTTGCCCAGAACGCCGCATCGGGTCTGCATCCTGTGCGGCCTGAGGATGTTCGGGTCTATCCCGGGGAGCGGCGGTTCTGGGCACAGCCCAACCAGGCGCGGGAGATCTTAAACGGAAAGAAGGATGAGATCCCGGTGCGGGCAGTGCGGCTTTATGCAGGGGAAGCAAAGCTGCGCGTGCTGACACCGGAGAACAAGGCAGCGTACGCCTGCGCTGAGGTTCTGCCGGCGAATGCGGATGATCAGGATGTGATTTTCAGCGCAGTGGATGATGGCGGCGTGCCGTCGGCACTGGTACGTGTGGAGCCGGCAGCAGGAACAGGTGCAGGCACCGGTGCCCGGCTGACTGCACTGGGAGATGGGACCTTCCGCCTTCGCGCTGCGTCCAGGAGCGGCACCGGGCAGATCCGGATTTTGTCCGAGCTGGAATATCGGATTGAGGGCGTCGGCAAGGTTCAGCTGGACCCTTACGATTTCATCTGGGCCGGCCAGTACAGCAGCTGCGAGGGGGAGATCAGCCCGGGCAATGAGCGGGGAATCGCCACGGCGCGGGACGGCGTCACGGTCGTGACTTATGAGAATCTTGATTTCGGCCCCGGCGGTTCGGACCGGATCACGATGCCGGTCTTTACGCTGACCGATGAAGAATATCCGATTGAGATCTGGCAGGGACAGCCGCAGGAAACGGAAAACCGTCTATTAGACTGCGTTGTTTATCAGAAAAAGAGTTTATATAATGTCTACCAGGAAGAAACCTGGCAGCTGAAGGAGCGGCTGCGGGGGCGGATGACGATCAGCTTCCGCGTGCATCAGAAGATGCATATCAAAGGTTTTTCCTTTCAGAAGCAGGAGCGGGTGCTGCGCAGCATCCGGGCCGGCGAGGCCGACCGGGTCTACGGAGATTCTTATGTGAGGTCCGGAATGGATCTGACCGGCATCGGCAACAACGTGACGCTGGAATTCGAGGACATGAAGCTGGATGCGGTGCGGCGTGACGAGACGGTCCGGATCAGCCTGGAGGGAAGAACGCCGCAGGATGTCAGCGAGATTTTGCTGTGCATGTTCTCCGGCGGGGAAGAAACCAGAGCCGTGCTGGATTTTGCCAAGGCGGATGACTGGACCCGGAGAAGCTTTACCGTTCCGGCGCCCGCGGGCGTGACAAGAATTGCGTTTTTGTTTCTTCCGGGCAACGTGTTCGATTTCCGGGCGTTTGCATTCGAGAAAGATCCTGTCAGATCCGATCCGGAATGAGCGTTAACAGGAAGCTGCATCGCAAGAAGGAGTCTGTGAAATGCCGAAGCTGTTTGATGTACTGGTCTGCATTCTGGCGCTGCTGGTCGGCGTGCTGATCGGAAAGAAATACAGAGAATGGAGGAAGAAGAAATGAAGGGAGACCGCTGGGTTTATTACAAGGATATCGTGCCGCAGGACATGGGCGGCGGCGTGACGCGCCGGGTGCTGGCGTACTCGGACGACGTGATGGTCGTCGAGAACACCTTTGAAAAGGACGCGGTGGGCGCGCTGCATTCGCATCCGCACACGCAGATCACCTATATTGTGAGCGGCGCCTTTGAGTTCTGCATCGACGGCGAGAAGCACGTGGTGCGAACGGGCGACACGCTGCTCAAGACCGACGGCGTGGAGCACGGATGCGTGTGTCTGGAGCCGGGCGTGCTGATCGATGTGTTTGCGCCGTACCGGGAAGACTTCGTGGAGGACTGAGTGCGGATGGGGCATGATCCGAAGAGGCAAAATCTGAAGGAAGCGCAGTGGGAGATCACCTACCGGAACACACCGGGGGATTTCTTCCGGTTTTATCTGGGCAATGCGTACAGCCAGTGGACGGGGATTGTGAATGTGATTTTCACGGTGTCGGCAGCCGCGCTGATTTTTGCCCGGTTCAACCACACAAACCTGCTGGGAAAGATTCTGATGATCTTCGCGCTGCTGGTGTTTCCGGTGATCCAGCCGCTGGCTTTTTATCTGCGGGGTGTAAAGCAGGCCGCAGCGATTGAGCCGGAGACGACGCTGATCTTTACAGAGAAGGGGATGCACATCCGGGTGAAGTCCCATGTGCAGGACCTTACCTGGAAACAATTTCAGCCGCCTGTGCGGCGGCTGAAGCTGACGGTGGTTTCACCGGATGGAATTCACGCTTATCTGATTCCGGACCGCGCGGTCCCGGGAGACCCGGCGGAGCTGGTCCGGTTTATTCAAGATCATTTACAATCCTATTCATAAATTCCACAACCAGATCTACAATACGGGGCTGATAGAAAGAATCCTCCCCGTGAATGGCGCCCTCGATGCGGATGTAGTCCGCGGGGACGCCTTTTTCAGTGAGCGTGGCGTAGAGATCATCGCTCTGCTTCAGCGGCACTTTTTCATCGCCGGTTCCGTGAAGAATCAGGAACGGCGGCGTATCCGGCGTGATATGAGAAAGGGCCAGCGGATCGGCTTCCGAAGGGGAACCGTCCTCATTCGGAAAGGCCATGGTGCGCTGCAGGTAGGCACCGTGCTTGGCCGGGTGCTCCCGCACGTTCTCGAAATCGAGCCGGAAATCAACGGGTCCGTAGAGGTCGATGACGCCGCTGACCGCGCTGGAGACCTCGAGAAAATCGCCCTGATCCAGCGCCGGATCTTTCAGAATGCCGGCATAGCAGGCGAGCGCCGCGCCGGCGGATTCGCCCATGACGAAGATGTACCGGTCATCGATGCAATAGCGCTCCTTGTGGGCGCGCAGATAGCGGATGGCGGCCTTGACGTCGACGAGGGGAGCCGGGTAGGGCACATCGTTGACGGTCCGGTATTCCGCACTTGCGACGATGAAGCCACGGCGGGCATAATCTACCATTTCCGGGATCCAGATGTTATGATCGACGACCTGGAAGTTGCCGCCGCACAGCCATAAAAGCAGAGGCATCGGCTTGCATTCTTCCCGATGTTTGGGCATCAGGACAGAGAGCTTCAAAGGCCGCTGCGTCTCCCCATACCAGCTGTCTTCATTCTTATAAGTGATGTCGGAGATCAGCGCGATGTTAGGCCAGGTCCTGTCTGCCGGGATGGTGCGGATCACTGGGGAATCTCCAGGTTAGCGCGGATCTTTTCTGCGATCTCTTCATATTCCGCGTCTGTCAGCATGGTCTTCCAGCTGTTCATGGTGAAGGTGCCGCCCCATTCCTCGCCGTCCTTATACTTCGGAACGAGATGGAAGTGCAGGTGTCCCCCGGTGTCGCCGTAGGCGCCGTAGTTAACCTTGTCGGGGTGATAAGCCTTGTGAATGGCGCGTGCTGCCGCCGTGACGTCTGCGAAGAAAGCGTTGCGCTCTTCATCGGTCAGATCCACGATTTCGCTCACATGATCCTTGTAGGCGAAGACCAGCCGGCCCGGCTTGCTCTGTTCCTTAAAGACATAGAGAAAACCGGTCTTCATCTGGCAGATCGGATAGGCGAATTTTGCAACCAGTTCGCCTTCCATGCAGTATGCGCAGTTGGTGTCCTTAGTCATACTTTTCCCTCCTGTTGAATATGCTTTTGCCTGAAATAAGTACTGCGGAAAGAGCATAAGAACTGCCGGGCGGCAGACCCTGCACTGCTCCCACAGTAACCCTATTTGGAAGATAAAACGTTTTAGCACTTCCTGCAATAGGTAAGTTGTTTAAGAAAAAAACTAAAAAACCAGTAATTGCGACGAAATTGAATTTAGCGGCGTTATTTTGATTGACTGTGCAATTTTTCGCTCCCTATAATTTTCCCATAAGCAGCGGTAAAACGTTATACCGAAAACGATATGTGTAAAACGTTTTATTGTGAGAACAGGGATGTTTCATTAAAAGTGAACCGGAAAAATGAAACAGGGCTCTGTCCCCGCGTTTCACTTTCCGGAGTCACCAGAAAACAAGGAGGAAAACGTACATGAAGAAAAAGTTAGTTGGCGTAATGCTCAGCACGGTCGTTCTTTCGTCCGCACTCGCTGGCTGCGGTCTGTCCGCTCCGGCGTCTACCGAGACGGCTCCGGCTGCTGAGGCAGTGGAAGAGGCTGCTGCCGAGGCAGAGGAAGTTGTCGAAGAGGCAGCGGCTGAGGCAGAGGAAGTTGTCGAAGAGGTTGCTGCGGAGGCAGAGGAAGTCGTCGAAGAGGCAGCTGCGGCCGCCGGTGAGTACACCGTAAACGAAGCTGCAGCAGCGGATCCGGTTGTGGAGCTGACCATGGCTGAGCTGAACCCGGTCGAGGACACGATCTGCGGTATGACTGACACGAAGTTCAAGGAAGCGGTTGAGGCGATTTCCGGCGGATCCATCAAGATCGATCTGCAGGGCAGCGGCGTTCTCGGTGTCGAGGCGGATATCCTGGACGGCATGATCGGCGGAACCGGCACGGTTGATATCTGCAGAATCGGCGCGAACAGCCTGAACAATTATGGTATCTCCAAGGGTATCCTGACCTCCCTTCCTTACACCTTCGCAAGCAGAGAGCACTTCTGGGCAGTCATGAATTCCCCGATCGGCCAGGAGCTGCTGGATGAGCCTGAAGAGCTCGGCATCGGCGTAAGAGGCCTGTTCTTCGGCGAAGAGGGCACACGTAACTTCTTCACGGTTGAGAGCAAGCCGGTTGAGACGCCCGAGGATATGAAGAACCTGAAGATCCGTTCTTCCGCTGACCCGGTTATGTCCGGCATGATCTCCAACCTGGGCGCGACACCGTCTCCGGTTGCCTTCTCTGAGATTTATCCTTCCATGCAGAACGGCACCATCGACGGCGCTGAGCAGCCGGTTGCGAACTATCGCTCCAATTCCTTCCAGGAAGTCGGCCCGAACCTGACACTGGACGGCCACACCCTGGGTGTCATCGAAGTCATCATGACTTCTTCCGCTTTCGACACCAAGCTGACAGAGAACCAGCAGGCAGTCATTCTCGAGGCTTCCAAGATCGCAGCTGATTACTGCGCAGAGGTTTCCGCCGAGAAGGAAGCTGAGGTTATCCAGCAGCTCAAGGACGAGGGCATCAATGTCATCGAGATCGAAGACAAGACTGCATGGAGAGAAGCCTGCAGCCCGATCGTTCAGGAATACCTGACCGGCGATCTCGGCGATCTGTATCAGCAGATTGTTGACATGGCTGAGTAATTCATCTGTTATTCCGAAGGACCGCTGCCCCTGCGGCAGGGGTCCTTCCTTTTTTAAGCAGAAACTTATCATCTTACAGGAGGGGAACATGCCTGAATTCTTAAAGAAGATGGAAGTGATCAAGCCGGTTTATGACTGGACCTACAAGATCTTCATGTGGATCTGCAAACTGCTCTTGATCGCAGATATCCTGATTACCAGCTGGGTCGTTCTGGCCCGTTATATCAAAGCAATCCCCGCGCCGAACTGGGGCGAGGAAATGATTCTGACTCTGATGTCCTACATGGCCGTTCTGTCGGCGGCACTGGCCATCAAGCGCAACGCACATATCCGTATGACGGCTTTTGACCGCTTCCTGCCGAAAAAAGCTGTCCACCTGCTGGATCTGCTTAGCGACTTCGCGGTGCTCGTGCTTGCGATCGTCATGCTGGTGACCGGCTGGTCCTATGCGACCGGACTGGGCGCGAAAGGAACCTACATCTCCATGCCGTGGCTTTCGAGATTCTGGCTGTATTTCCCGATCCCGCTGGCCGGACTTGCGATGATTTTCTTCGAGGTGGAACGAATCTTTATTGACATTGAACATTTATACGGAAAGGAGGAAGAGATATGACGATCAATAGTACAGCGATTGCAATCCTGCTGATCAGCTTCCTCGTGATGGTTCTGCTGCGATTCCCGATCGCGTATTCCGTGGCCATTGCCTCCCTTCTGTGTCTCTCTTATCAGAAGCTTCCGCTGACTACGCTGACACAGCAGATGGTGAAGGGTATCAGCTCCTTCTCCCTGATGGCCGTCCCGTTCTTTATTACGATGGGCGTGCTCATGGGATCCGGCGGTATTTCAGAAAAGCTGCTGAATCTGGCAGACGCTTGCGTCGGCTGGATGACCGGCGGTCTGGCCATGGTGAACATTGTCGCCTCCTATTTCTTCGGCGGCATCTCCGGTTCAGCCTCCGCTGATACAGCTTCCCTGGGCTCTCTCGAGATCCCGATGATGGTAGACCGCGGATACGATACAGATTTTGCCACGGCAGTAACGATTTCCTCGTCTGTTGAGGGCATGCTGGTTCCGCCTTCCCACAACATGGTTATTTACGCGACGACTGCGGGTGGCATTTCTGTCGGCAGCCTGTTCCTGGCAGGCTATCTTCCGGGCGCGGTGCTGGCGGGCAGCCTGATGGTGATTTCCTACATCCTGTCCAAGAAGCGCGGCTATCCGAAGGGAGATCCCTTCAGCGGCAAGCGCCTGTGGAAGGAATTCAAGACCTCGATCTGGGCACTTTCTTCGATCCTGATCGTCGTGGTCGGCGTTGTGGCCGGTGTCTTCACGGCAACCGAGTCCGCCGCCATCGCCGTCATCTACTCGCTGATCGTTTCGATCTATGTCTACAAGGGTCTGACCTGGAAGGGCGTCTGGTACGCACTGGATCAGTGCGTGGACACGCTGGCGATCGTTCTGATTCTGATCTCGACCTCCAACGTGTTCGGCTACTGCCTGACTACGCTGCACGTGCCGGATATCGCGGCACAGGCAATCACGGGTGTCTCCAACAACCCGTACGTCATCGCCATCATGCTGAACCTGATTCTGCTGGTGCTGGGCATGATCATGGACATGGCGCCGATCATTCTGATCACAACGCCGATCCTGCTGCCGATCGCAACCTCCATCGGCATCGATCCGGTCCAGTACGGCATCATGCTGGTCCTCAACTGCGGCATCGGTCTGCTGACACCGCCGGTCGGCGCGGTTCTGTTCATCGGCTCCGGTATCGCAAACCGTCCGATGGAAAAGGTGGTCAAGGAGATGGTTCCTTTCTACATCTTCATGATCATCGCCCTGCTGGTCATCACCTTCATCCCGGCTGTCTCGCTGGCACTGCCGTGGCTGACAGGCTACATGGGCGGCAGATAAAAACAATACATTATGAAGAGGTGAAGAGTCATGAAAGTTGTTATTGCATCCGATTTTTCCGGATTTCGTTTAAAGGAAGCGGTGAAGGCGCATGTGCTGTCTCTGGGCTATGACCTTGTGGACGTCGGCGCGCAGACCGAAGAAGATACAACGCTGTATTACGAGGCATCCTCCGCTGCCGCGAAGATGATTCAGAGCGGCGAGGCCGAGAAGGGCATCGTGATCTGCGGCACCGGCGCGGGCGTGAGCATGATCGCGAACAAGTTCCGCGGCGTGTACTGCGTCGCCTGTGAGAGCGTCTACACGGCAGAGAAGATTTCCCTGATCAACAACGCCAACGTGCTGGCGATGGGTGAGAAGGTGGTCAGCTATGCCATGGGTCAGGAGATGGCTGAGAAGTTCCTGGCCGGCAAGTGGTGCGAAGGTTTTGCAGAGCAGCGCAGACTGAACAATGAGCGCGGCTATGCGAAGCTGCAGGAGCTGGAAGGCGAGTTCTGACGAGATGCGCCTGTGCCTGCTTTGAGGCAGGATGGACTACGTTGAATACCGTGATTCTATTAAATTAAACGGCGGAGCTTATGGGGAAAAGAACAACAATCAGTGATGTGGCAGAAAAAGCGCAGGTCTCACTCGGAACCGTGCATCGGGCGATTTACGGGAAACCCGGGGTGAGCGATCTGGTCCGGCAGCGGATTCTCGAGATCGCGCATGAGATGGGCTATCAGCCCAACCGGGTTGCATCGTCCTTAAGAAAGAAGCCGCTGAACATTGTTGTTGCTTTTCCCGCTCCGACCGAGGCAAACCGATTTTTCTACGGCGAGCTTTGGAATGGCTGCAAGGACTGTGCCGAGCTGACGCTATATCACAACTGTTCCATCATCGAAGTGCCCTTCGAGGAGGACCGGGTCAACAGCTTTGCCGCCAATATGGTGAAGGTTTTAATGCAGTATCAGGATGCCATCGATGGAATTCTGATCGGCGGGAAAATGCTGCAGGAAGACATTGATTTGGCTGCGACGATTACCCAGCCGCCCCACAGAATTCCGTTGATTGCGGTCGGGGAAAACTTTGAGAATATTGACTGTCTATGTTCCATTCAATCGGATCACGTGACAGACGGGCGGATGGCTGCGGAGCTTCTGTGTGCGCAGCTGGAGCCCGGCAGAGACATTTTGATTGCCGCAGGAGACCCGCTCATGTGGTCTAATGACATCAATTCTGAGGCCTTCTGCAGTCAGGTGAAGGAAATCAGTCCCCAGCGAACCATTCATGTTGTGAAAGGCGCCGCCGAAGATACGACGGTGACGTCCCGGGTGCGGGCGTGCATTGAGCAAAATCCGACTATCGGCGGGATGTATTCGGTCAATGCGCGCGGCACGCTGCAGCTGGTAGATGCTGTGCGGGCGCTGGGGCTGGAGGGAAAAATCAAGATTATCGGCAGCGACCTCTACCGGGAGAGTGCACAGCTTCTCCGGGAGGGCATCATTCATTACATCATCTATAAAAATCCGAGAAACCAGGCCAGAACCGGTATTCAGTATATGCTGGATCATCTGATCTGGGGGACCGAGCCTGATACAAAGGACCAGCGGCTGACATCGCTGATCGTCTGCAGGAGCAACGTGGATAAGTATTATACGGAGTAAAATGATTATGAAATTCAGCGGCACAGTGACATTGCAGTATGAGACACCATTTTCCGCTTTTTCCGTGGCGGATTGGAAGACAGGACTGGATTGGATGAAGGAGAGCGGCCTGGACGGCGCGGAGCTCTGCATCAGTCATTACAACGGGCTGGATATCCCGGCTGTGAAAGAGGAACTGGACAAGAGAGGCCTTGGCTGTTCAACACTTTCAACGGGGCAGGCAAGAGCATTGGAAGGCCTGTGCCTTTCCGGCGTTCCGAAGGATGTGGTCGAAAAGACGCAGGAGCGCTATCGTCAGCATATTGATGCGGCGGCGATTCTGGGCTCCAAGGTGACCATCGGTCTGATCCGGGGCATCGGCTCTGCGGCGACAGAGAAACAGGACCTGGCAGAGCTGAGGGAAGCTATGCTGCCGCTGGCGGACTACGCGCAGAAGAAGGGCGTTGTGATCATTCTGGAGGCGATCAACCGCTATGAGACCGCCCTTTTAAATACCGCTGAAGCGGCCTGTGATTTTATTGAAAATGAGCTGGGAAATCCCGACAGCGTGGGCGTGCTCTGGGATCTGTTCCATGCCAATATCGAGGACATGACCTTTGACAGCGCGATTGCGCGTCTTGGAAAGAAACTGCAGCACGTGCACATCGCAGATTCCAACCGTTTCTTCCCAGGTTACGGGCATACAGATTTTGCCCCGATTTTCAAGGGCATCGCCCAGGCGGGCTTTCAGGAATATGCGTCCTTCGAGTGCTTCAACAAGCCGACGAAGGAAATTCTGCTGGCGCAGACCGGACCGTGGGTTGACAGCATCCGGCGGATGACGGCAGAAGTATAAGTACAGCGAGGAGCTTGAATATGCAGGAAGACATCAGAGAGAGAATTCCGGTCTGCGGCTGCAGCGATGAACAGGACGCGGCGCAGACAGGTTACAATACGCAGCTTCTTTATTTTACCTGTTCATCGCTGTCGCGCGATGACAGGGAGCTTTATGTGATCACGGACCGGGACGGCAATCCGAATGTGATGGTGCGTGATCTGGAGACGGGAGAGGAGCGGATCCTGACCGACAACCAAAGCGGCATCATGAAGAGCTATGTCTATTTTGACAAGCAGTTCGGAAAGGGGCTCAGCAAAGCGAGCGTGTGCCTGGACCCGGAGCGGAAGATCGTCTACTACATTCAGGACAATCAGATCTGCCGCGCGGACCACGAGGGAAACCGCAAGGTGCTCGCCTATGTACCGGACGGGCGGATGACGGCATTTACGCATGTCTCCGCAGACGGAAAGCTGCTGTGCGTGCCGATGACAGACGGAAGATGTCTGGACTATGATCCGGAGACGGAGGGAAGCGGTCTGGATCGGCGGCCGGTTTACGACATTGACGGGCGCGTGCAGGAGGAGAAGCTCTCCAGCTATCTGTGCGTCTACGATACGGAAACGGGCGCGCTGCAGTATGAAAAGCAGATTCCGCTGTGCTGGATCACGCATGTGCAGTTCCATCCTTTGGATCCTGAGCGGATCATGTACAATCACGAGTGGTCCTGCTATGACTGCGGCATCCGCCGGATCTGGATCTATGATCACCGGAAGGACGAGATCATCCGCGTCCGGACGGAAGGAGATGACACCCTGGGCGATCCCCACGGATATCCCCGCAAGGGCGGCGACTGGGTATGCCACGAGATGTGGAGCGACGACGGAAAGTTCATCATCTACCACGGCAGCTACGAGAACGGCCCCGCGATGGTGGGCCGCTATGACGTAGAGAACCGCCGGTACTGGGAGATTGCGCTGCCGGATGATTACAATGCCTACGGACATTTCACCATGGATCACGACGGCAACCTGGTATGTGACGGCTACTTCAAGTTCCCGGAGGAGCAGAAGGTGGTCCGCGAGAACAGCACGGACAACGGGCCGGATCCGCACAAGAAGGACGGCGCCTACATTTCCCGTGTCCTGCCGGACTGGGATCAGGGCATTCTGAGCTGGATTCCGCTGTGCAGGCACGATAGTGACTGGCTCGGTCAAGATGCGCATCCGCACCCGATCTACAGCCACAACGGCCGCTGTATCTATTTCAACAGCCGCAGCGGGAACTACGTGCGCGTCTATGCGGCCAAGGTGCGGTAAGATAATAAAAACCCCCGGAAGGATGCATCCCGGATTATGAAGAGACTGGCCATGGCCGGTCTCTTTTTGTTCAGTCGGCAAGATACTCGGCAAGATGCTCAGAAGGGTTGTAAAACGGCCCTAAAGGATTTAAAATGGATTTACGAAGACTGACAAAGGCTTCAAAACGGATTCACAATGGATCACTTCAGATTTTGCCCTTGATGGCGTTCTGATTCGGAAAGGAGAACAGGGATGACAATCGAGGAAATGAAGAGGCGCAAGCAGGAACTGGGGTATTCCAACGCACGGCTATCCGAGCTCAGCGGAGTTCCTCTCGGTACGGTGCAGAAGGTGATGAGCGGATCCACCTCCCTCCCGAGGGAAGAGACGCTCCGAAAACTGGAAAAGGCCCTTCATAAGCCTGGTATGGTCGCGGAGCGAGCGGAAGAGTATCAGGTTAAAAAGCCGGGAGATTACACCCTGGAAGATTACCTTGCCCTTCCTGAAGAGCGGCGGGTGGAGATGATTGACGGGGTGTTCTATGATATGGCAGCCCCGACGACAGTGCATCAGGCCATCGGCGGATTTATGCACAAGCAGCTGCTGGATTTTGTAATGGAGCAGGGCGGAGAGTGTATGCCGTTCATGTCGCCGGTGGATGTGCAGCTGGACTGCGACAAGAAGACCGTCGTGCAGCCGGACGTGCTGATTGTCTGTGACAGGGCAAAATTCCGGAACGGCCGCGTGTTCGGCGCCCCGGATTTTCTGGCGGAAGTGCTCTCTCCCTCGACGAGAAAAAAGGATATGTCGCTGAAGCTCTATAAATATATGAATGCCGGTGTAAGAGAGTACTGGATCATCGATCCGGATAAAAAAGCCGTTATTGTGTATGATCTTGAGCATGAAGCCATACCGGCAGTCTATGGTTTTGACACAGAGATCCCGGTCCTCGTATGGGACGGGAAATGCAGAATCAGTTTTCCGCTGATGATGAAGACAATCGGGTTTCTTTATGAAACATAAAACCTTTCGGACAGATGGCTGTGTATATTATAATCTGATGTGGGAATAACTCCCGGGGGCTATTGATCTGAAAATCAGGAGGTGTACAGCATGCCGTTTCCGAAGGACTTTTTATGGGGCGCCGCGTCGGCGTCGTATCAGGTAGAGGGAGCAGCCGCAGAAGACGGGAAGGTTCCCGGCATCTGGGATGCGCTTTATAAAGGACATGTAAAAAGAGATGAGAATGCCGCCGTCTCGGCCGACCATTATCATCATTACAAAGAGGATGTGGCGCTGATGAAGCAGATCGGCCTGAAGTCCTACCGCTTCTCTGTCAGCTGGCCGCGCGTAATGTCCGCCGAGGGCGTCGTCAATCCGAAGGGAATTGAGTTCTACAGCAATCTGGTCGACGAGCTTCTCTGTGCCGGGATCGAGCCGCTGGTGACGCTGTATCACTGGGACCTGCCCATGTGGGCGTATGAGATGGGCGGCTGGGAATCAGAGCGGATCAGCGATCTTTTCGCCGAATACACCCGCATTGTCGTCGATGCACTCTCTGACCGGGTGCAGTACTGGATGACGGTCAACGAGCCGCAGTGTTTTATCGGCGCAGGGTATCTGGGCGGTGTCCACGCACCGTTTCTGCAGGTGCCGGAGAAAATGCCGACACTGCTCCGCAATTATATGCTGGCTCACGGCAAGAGCACCCTTGTGATCAGGCAAAATGCGAAAAAACCGCCGAAGGTCGGCATGGCGCCGGTGGGCAGCGGCTATACGCCGGCGGACAACTCGCCGGAGGAAATCGAGCGGGCGAAAAAACTGACCTATGAGGACATGATGGGTCTCTCTCTGTGGCTCGATCCGATCATTCTCGGCGAAGTGCCGGATATGCTGAAAGGCCTGCTCTCCGAGGAAGATCTGCAGATCATTCACCAGCCTCTGGACTTCTTCGGCTTTAATATTTACAACTCACAGAACTATGAAGACCAGAACGCGGACAAGGGTTATCAGGGCTATGACGGCATGCCGCGCACGGCCATGGGCTGGGCGGTGACGCCGGAGTGCCTGTACTGGATGCCGAAGTTCCATTATGAGCGCTACCACCTTCCGATTCTGATCACGGAAAACGGCATGGCAAACCTGGACTGGGTGAGCCTGGACGGCGCCGTGCACGATCCGCAGCGCATCGATTATCTCCGCAGATACCTGCGCGAACTGGAGAAGGCCATTGACGAGGGCGTGCCGGTGATCGGTTATCAGTACTGGTCCATCATGGACAACTTCGAGTGGGCGGATGGTTTTGACCGGCGGTTCGGTCTGATCTACGTCGACTACCGCACCGGGAAGCGCACACTTAAAGATTCCGCGCATGAGTACGCGAGAATTATCTCCGTGAACGGAGCGGGAATCTGACGGAGTGCAGGAACCGTGAACTCTGAACAGAGGGGGAAAATCATGAAGAAAATTGCTGTCATTACGGGTGCGTCCAGCGGAATGGGCCGCGAGTTTGTGAAAACACTGAACACCTATGACAAATATGATGAGATCTGGGCAATTGCCCGCCGCAAAGACCGCCTGGAGGAGCTGAAGAGCACAGCGCCGTTCCCGGTGCGCGCGATCCCCATGGATCTGACGGATCCGGATCTGCCCGCCCTGTATCAGGCCCTGTTGGATGAGCTGGGAGCGGATGAGCGGATCGCCCTGCTGGTCAACGCCAGCGGCTTCGGCAAATTTGAGGCCGTGATGGATGTCCCGCTGGAGGAGAACCTGAATATGGTGGACCTGAACTGCAAAGCGCTGATGACGCTGTGCCAGCTCTCGGTTCCCTATATGTGCACCGGCGCGCAGATTGTCAACATGGCCAGCGTCGCAGCCTTCCAGCCGATTCCGTATATCAATATCTACGCCGCCACGAAGGCGTTTGTCCTGAGCTATTCCAGAGCACTGAACCGCGAGCTGAAAGGGGAGGACATTCACGTCATGGCCGTCTGCCCCTTCTGGACCAAAACGGAATTCTTCAACCGCGCCATCACGAATCCGGACAAGCAGATTGTGAAGAAATACGCGGCTATGTACAATCCGGAGGACATTGTCCGCCGGGCCTTCCGCGATTTAAAGCGCGGGAAGGACGTGAGCATGTACGGCTTTGTCGCAAGGGGACAGAAACTGCTGGTCAAGCTCCTTCCGCACAGCTTTGTCATGGACACCTGGATGCGGCAGCAGGATCTGGACAACTGATCAGAAGCTGTTGACGACGTCCGCGGCGGATGGTAATATTTCGAGCGGAATATAATTACATAATAAACGATACGATGAAGTTTTCAGAAAAGGACCGGACGGCCGGTCCGCCGAAGGAGTAAAACTCTCAGGCTCCCGCGAGGGTGATGACTGAAAATGGAGTAGCTCTGGAGAATCCCGAAAAGGGTGCCGAAGGTGCAAAATGCGGCAGGTCCGCATAAATCTCTCAGGCAAAAGGACAGGGTGTATATTCATCTGCTTAACGGCAGACGTCTTATCAGGCGCGGACATGAACTGCGCGTGGAGCATGCTGAGGCTTCCGTATCGGAGGAGGAGAGCATGCTTTTATCATTTGTACAGAAAATCAACGCTTACCTGTCAGACTACATCCTGATTTTCATGCTGGTCGCGGTCGGACTGTGGTTTTCAGTCAAAACCCGGTTCGTCCAGATCAGAAACTTCGGACACGGCGTCCGCCTGACCTTCGGAAACCTGTCGCTGTCCGGCAGAAAGCATGAGAGCGGTATGAGTTCCTTCCAGGCCCTCGCCACCGCCATTGCGGCGCAGGTCGGCACCGGCAATATTGTCGGCGCATCCGGCGCGATTCTGACCGGCGGCCCGGGCGCCATCTTCTGGATGTGGATCATCGCCTTCTTCGGTATGGCCACGATCTATGCGGAAGCGATTCTCGCGCAGAAGACCCGGATCAAAGGCCGGGACGGCAGCATCCTGGGCGGTCCCGTCTATTATATTACAACTGCTTTCAAAGGAAGCTTCGGAAAAGGCCTCGCCGGTTTCTTCTCTGTCGCCATTATTCTGGCTCTCGGTTTCTTCGGCTGCATGGTGCAGTCCAATTCCATCGGCTCCACCTTCCAGAACGCGTTCGGCATTCCTTCCTGGATTGTCGGCATCGCGCTGGTCATTCTGTGCGGCTTCATTTTCCTTGGCGGCATGCAGCGGCTCGCTTCCGTCACGGAGAAAATTGTCCCCATCATGGCGGCGATCTTCATCGTGGGCGGTCTGATTATCCTGATTATGAGATGGCGCTACATTCCGGCGACTTTCGGTATGATTTTCAGTTATGCCTTCAGGCCGCAGGCGATCATCGGCGGCGGCTTCGGCTACGCTCTCAAGACAGCGGTTTCCCAGGGCGCCAAGAGAGGACTGTTCTCCAACGAAGCCGGTATGGGCTCCACACCGCATGCCCACGCGCAGGCCAATGTCGACGATCCGCACGAGCAGGGCTGTGTTGCGATGATCGGTGTCTTTATCGATACCTTTGTCGTTCTGACCCTGAACGCCCTTGTCATTATCAGTACCCTCTATACGCCTGACGGCATTCTTGCTTCCGGTTCCGCGGAAGGCATCACGAAGGCTAACCTGGCGCAGAACGCTTTCGGCTCTGTGTTCGGTGAGAGCATCGGCTACAGCTTCGTCGCCATCTGCCTGTTTTTCTTCGCCTTCTCCACGATTCTGAGCTGGAACATGTTCGGCAAGATCAACATGATCTACCTCTTCGGAGAGAAGTCTGTCGTCGTCTACTCGCTGATCGGTCTGGTTTTCATCTTCCTCGGAACCCTCGCCAGCAACGACCTGGTCTGGGAACTGTCGGATCTGTTCAATCAGCTTATGGTTATCCCGAACGTCATAGCGCTGTTCGCGCTGACCGGTATGGTGACTGCTTCAGCCTTAAAAAAACGCGGTTGATGATTCGCTCTGCCGAATAAGGTGTATAATAATCTGTGTGCGGAAATGCGTCTTTCATGAGAGCAGAATCCGCGCACAGATTCTTTTATTTCAGGGGGTAGAATCATCATGTCAGAAAACTTACAGGAAGAAAGACCCATCATGGTCGTGGACGGCAATGAGGCCTGTGCCTATGTTGCCTACGCTTTTTCAGAGGTCGCAGCAATCTATCCGATTACACCGTCCTCTCCGATGGCAGGAAAAACAGATGAATGGTCCGCTAACGGACGCAAAAATCTGTTTACGCAGCCGGTGACACTGGTTGAAATGCAGTCCGAAGCCGGCGCAATCGGCGCGGTGCACGGGGCACTGGAGGCAGGATCTCTTGCAACCTCCTTTACCTCTTCACAGGGCCTGATGCTGATGATCCCGGTTCTTCACCGGATCAGCGGCACGAAGCAGCCCGCAGTACTGCATGTCGCATCCCGGACCGTCGGCACGCACGCGATGTCTATTTTCGGAGATCACAGTGATGTCATGAACTGCCGGCAGACTGGTTTTGCCATGCTGTCCACAGGAAGCGTTCAGGAAGTCATGGATCTGGCGGGTGTCGCTCATCTTGCCGCAATTAAGGCCAGGATCCCGTTCATGCATTTCTTTGACGGCTTCCGGACTTCTCATGAGATCCAGAAGATCCGCGCGATTCCTTACGAAGTCTTCAGCAATCTGCTGGACTGGGGCGCGGTGCGAAGCTTCCGTGAATCGGCGCTGAATCCGTATCATCCGTCTCTGCGCAATACCGTCCAGAATCCGGACGTCTATTTCCAGTTCCGCGAAGCCAACAACCGTTTCTACGACGGTCTGCCGGAGATCGTGGAAGATTATATGCAGAAGATCAATGAGTACACCGGCGAGGATTACCACATCTTCAATTACTACGGCGCACCGGATGCGGAGCGTGTCGTCGTCGCCATGGGTTCCGTCAGCGGCGCTGCGAGAGAAGCGGTTGCCTGCCTGAACGCACAGGGCGAAAAGGTCGGCTATCTGCAGGTTCACCTGTTCAATCCTTTCTCGAAGGAATTCTTCCTGAAGGCACTGCCGAAGACCGTCAAAAAGATCGCGGTTCTGGACCGCTGCAAAGAGATGGGCGCCGCCGGCGATCCGCTTTATCTGGCAGTCTGCTCGGCCTTCATCAATGAAGAGAACAAGCCGTTTATCATCGGCGGCCGATACGGCCTGTCTTCCAAGGACACCACACCGGAAATGATTGCAGCCGTGTTTACGCACCTGACGCAGGAGGATCCGTTCGGGAACTTCACCATCGGAATCAACGATGATGTGACGCACCGGTCTCTGCCGATCCCCGCACCCCTTCCGCTGCAGAGAGGCAAGCTGGTCAGCTGCAAGTTCTGGGGCCTGGGATCTGACGGCACGGTCGGTGCCAACAAGAACTCGATCAAAATCATCGGCGACCACACACCGATGTACACGCAGGCATATTTTGAATATGACACGAAGAAATCCTTCGGCATCACCAGAAGCCACCTGCGTTTCGGCGACGAACCCATCCGCGGCGCATATCTGGTGCACGAAGCGGACTTCATCGCCTGCCACAACCAGTCCTTCTTAAATAAATACGACATGCTGTCCGAGCTGAAGCCGGGCGGGGTCTTCCTGCTGAACTGCCGTTATGCAAAAGAAGAACTCGGCGAGAAACTGCCCGCGAATGTGAAGCGCGCACTCGCCGAAAAGAAGGCAAAACTTTATATCATCGATGCGAACAAAATCGCGCAGGAGCTGGGACTCGGTGATCATGCGAGCATGGTGCTGCAGTCCGCATTCTTCAGTCTCGCCGACATCATTCCGATGGAAGAGGCCATTGAACTGATGAAGGAGATGGCCCGGAAATCCTTCGGGAAGAAGGGCGATGCGGTGGTACAGATGAATCTGGATGCCATTGACCGCGGGGCAGCTTCCGTGGTCGCCGTGGAGATTCCGAAAGAATGGAAGGACGCGCAGGATCCGGAACCTGTGGCTCCTGCAAAGCCTGAGCCTGATTTCATAAAGAATATTCTCAGACCGATCAATGCTCTGAAGGGCGATGATCTTCCGGTCTCTACTTTTATCGGTTATGAAGACGGAACCATGCCGCTCGGCACGACGGCTTATGAGAAGCGCGGTATCGCGACTCACATCCCGGTCTGGAACGCCGAGGTCTGTGCGCAGTGCAACCGCTGCTCCTTCGTCTGCCCGCATGCGGTCATCCGCCCGTATCTGCTTACGGAAGAAGAGAAGGACAAGGCACCGGAAGGCTTCGTGACCGTCCCTGCCAAGGGTAAAGGCGCAGAAGGAATGTATTTCTCCATCCAGGTCAGTGACATGGACTGCACAGGCTGCGGAAGCTGCGTAAAGTCCTGCCCGCTCAGCGGCAAAGCACTGCATATGGAACTGGTCACCGAAGAACTGAAGGTGACACCTGCCTGGGAATATGGCCTGACGCTGTCCGACAAGAAGGTCTTCCGTCCCGAGACAGTCAAGGGAAGTCAGTTCCGTCAGCCGCTGTGCGAGTTCAACGGCGCCTGCGCGGGCTGCGGCGAGACCCCTTATGCGAAGCTGCTGACACAGCTTTACGGCGACCGGATGTATTGGGCCAATGCGACCGGATGCTCACAGGCGTGGGGTGCGGCAATGCCGTCGATCCCGTATACGGTCAGCAAGGAAGGCCGCGGACCGGCATGGAGCAACTCGCTGTTTGAAAACAACGCGGAGTTCTGCCTCGGAATGTATCTGTCTGTCAAGCAGCAGCGCAACAAGACACGCGCATGGATCGAAGAGCTGCGCACACTGGTGCCCACACTGGAAGAAGTCATCGATGAGTGGCTGGATACCTTCTCGGATGTGGAAGCTTCCATGCCTGCTTCCGAGAAACTCGGCGCCGCGCTGGCCAAGACTTATCTGACCGGCAGAGCAGGAGATCTGAAGATGCTGATCCTGCGTCATCCGGAGCATCTGGCGAAGCAGCCGGTCTGGATGTACGGCGGCGACGGCTGGGCTTATGATATCGGCTTTGGCGGTCTCGATCATGTCATCGCGATGGGTGAGGACATTAATGTATTCGTTGTCGACACAGAGGTTTATTCCAATACCGGCGGACAGAGCAGTAAGGCGACACCGCTCGGTGCGGTGGCACAGTTCCAGGCTGCCGGCAAGAAGAGCAGCAAGAAGGATCTGGGCAAGATGTTCATGGCTTACGGAAACTGCTACGTCGCCAGTGTCGCGATGGGCGCGGATCCGGAGCAGCTGCTGAAGGCCATCACCGAGGCCGAAAGTTATCCGGGCCCGGCCATCATCATCGCCTACGCACCTTGCATCAGCCACGGCATCAAGGCCGGCATGGACAGTGCCCAGGCCGAGATGAAGCGCGCAGTGGCAGCAGGCTACTGGCCGCTCTATCGCTTCGATCCGCGCAAGGAGCATCCGTTCACCCTCGACAGCAAAGAGCCGACGATGGACTACCAGGAGTTCCTCGAGGGCGAAGTGCGTTACGCATCGCTCCACAGGACCTTCCCCGACAACGCCCGCGTCCTGTTCGCAAAGGCGGCAGAGGAAGCGAAGCAGCGCTACGAATCTTACAAGCACATGGCGGAATAAGAAGAAGCTGATCTTATATACTGTACAGTAATATAGTTACTATAATCAGGCATCGCGGGGCAGCCCACGGTGCCTGGTTTTCTTTTCCGGAGCTTTTTCCGGAAGCTTTTCGGAAGTTTTACTGTCGGAAGCGAGCTCAGGTTGGGCGTGACAGTATAAACATCCCTGGTGTACTATCGAGAACATGAGTAAGCTGGAAATGACAGTATAAATATCGCCGACGTACTGTCGAGAGCATGAGCAAGCTTGAAATGACAGTATAAATATCGCCGGCGTACTGTCGAGAGCATGGGCAAGCTGGGAATGACAGTACAGATATCGTTGGCGTACTGTCGAGAACATGAGCAAGCTAGAAATGACAGTACAGGCTCTGAAATCGTACTGTCGTGAAAGCAAGAAAGAATAAAACGACAGTACAGATCCCGGAATCGTATAGACCAAAAAGGCAAGCATAAAAATTGCCAAACCACCCGCCGGAATTGTTGAAAAAATTGTTGAAAAGTTGTGGATAAAAATGCTTGCATTCAAAAATGACCTGTGATAGACTATTCAAGTCGCCTCGAGAGAGGAACACAAAAAAAGCTGCCTTGCAGCGGAAATCATTTAAGATGATTTCGTACTTTTAAAATCGAATATCAGACAATCAAACAGAAATGCGACCCCGAATTTCCGAAAAAGAACAGCCATTAAGGCTGGACCAAAATTGAGGGAATTTGGAGAACAATCCGAATCCAAAAAATCACGGATGAGAGAAGCAGAAATGATCTTAAGGATGAGAGATCTTAAAGATCAGTCAGCGAATCTCTGAGTGGAGAGAACTTAAACCTGAAGCTGAGAGCTTCAGGTTGGCGATAAGTCCTGCGGACTTACCGCAACTTTAACATGAGAGTTTGAT
>JAFRIW010000001.1 GCA_017432565.1 Lachnospiraceae bacterium | reverse complement strand
GCGTCACGGAACCTGTCCCCGTGACTCTCACGGAACCTGTCCCCGCGACTCCCCGTGACCCCTCACACTGTGTTAAAATGAGGAGGAACGGAGGTGAAACAAAATGATCAGTAAATGGATGAGAAACATTATCACGGCAGGAGTGGTGTTTTCGCTGGCAGGCGCAGTCCTTGCAGGTGCTGCAACGGTGGCCAGGGCAGAGACGGAAGGAGCGGCTGCCGGGACATCACAGCTGGAGGATTCTCCTGAGTGGATCACATCGCTGGACGCGGCGCAGAATGCGGAGCAGCTGTTTGTGGTTGCAGGGATCAGAGGTACGACGGCGAGTGTCTCCATGCATGAGAAAGATGCGGACGGAAACTGGAAGCAGATTCTCAGCACGCCGGGCTTCATCGGCAAGAAGGGCCTCGGAAAAACCAGAGAAGGTGATGCAAAAACACCTGTGGGCACTTTTACGTTCAACTATGCTTTCGGCATTGCGGAAGATCCGGGGTGTGCGCTGGAATACCATCAGGTCGATGAGAATTCTTACTGGTCGGGCGATCAGCGTGACGGCTATCACTACAACGAGATGGTTGATATTACGGAATATCCGGACCTGAATGTCGATGACAGCGAGCGCATCGTTGATTACAAGCTTCAATATCAGTATTGCCTGAATGTGAGCTACAACGCCGACGGCACGCCGGGACTGGGTTCCGCCATCTTCCTGCATTGTCTCGGCCCCTTCAAGCCTTATACCGGCGGCTGCATCGCGATTCCGCAGGATCAGATGATCAAGGTCATGCAGAATGTCCGCGAAGACTGTGTGGTCGTCATCGATTCACTGGAGGTACTCAGCCCTGAGACATGGGATGACCTCGGACTTCCCAAGGGAGCATTGCCGGAAGAAGCAGCATATGAAGAGAAGGCTGCTGTTCCCGCTCCGGAGGCGGACGGGAAAGAGGTTTCCACTGTCATCTACCTCTACAGCGACGGCTCCTACAGCATGCATAAGATGCCGGAAGCCGATGCTCCGCAGCTTACTGTTCCGGAAGAATATAAGGATGAACTGATCGTGAAGACCGGCGAAGAGACCGGCATTGAGGGCGGTCTGTTCAGCTATTATGAGAAAGCCTCTGTCGAAGCCGAAAAAGCGCTGGCAGGAGAGGACGGGGAAGCCTATGACGGTGCGGGATGGCTTTTCGCCATCGGCACAGTCAGCGCGGAAAAACTGCATGAAATGCTCTGCTGGGATATGTCCGGCGCGGAAGTTTTTGCGGAAGACGAAGACGGTAATTACTACATTTTCTATCATCCGACAGATGTCCGGATTGTCCGGGAGGACAATAATTACGACGATGAGTCTGTGGAGAGCTGGACGAAGCTCAATGAATGGGCGGGCTCTGTCAAAGAAAGTTTTGTGGAGGAGAACGAAAGCCTCACCGCAGTTGCTTATGACAACAGCGACGTCGCGATCGCTTTAAGCCGCGCTGCATATCTGGAAGACGCCTCCTACACGGTCAGCACCACACAGTACGGTCCGCTGGAGCCTGCCGGCGTTGACGCAGCTGCATTTGCAGAGCGCCTGACCCGCAATGTGAAGATCGAATATGCCGACATGGAAGAAGGCCCGGACGGCGAATATGTCGTCCTGAACTTCCCTGAAGAGGGAGTACGCTACGATTTCTTCCTGATGGAAGGGAAAGAAAACATCATCCGCCGGGTCTATGAAGAAGGCGGTGATGAAGTGTATTATACAGCCGTCTTTGAGGACGGAGAATCCACGGCAGCCGGGATCATGCAGGAATGGTATGACGAGCTGGCCGCGGCGAACGGAAAGAGCGAATAAACTGAAATGAGTCAGGGGGACAGGTCCGGTGACTCACTCATTCATATAAGCGAGGGGAGGAAGCATATGAATGGCGGGAATCAAATAAGCGGCGAGAAGGTGACGGAAAATATTTATCTGTGTCCGGACGGAAAATACCGGTGGGTTTATGAGTTCAAAATGCTGAAAAACCCGATGATTCTGTTCACGGTTCTGAAGGTGATGGGGCTTTCCGCGCTCATTGTGGCGGTATTTGTCCTGGTGATTGACCTGGTCGAGGACGGGCGGATCACACCGCCGGCATCCGGCCAGACAAAGGTACTGGTGCTGGTCATTCTGTTCATGATTCTGCTGGCCGTCCTCTCTTATGTGATTCTGGCCGCGCTGTACGGCTGGAAATATTTCGTTCTGTTTGAGATGGATGAAAAACAGGTTGTCCATATCCAGATGCCGAAGCAGGTTGAACTGGCGCAGGCGGTCGGGTGGCTGACCGTGATGGCGGGCATTGCCGCCGGGCGGCCTTCCGTCATCGGCACAGGATTGATTTCCAGTTCAAAATACACATCAACTTCCGTCTACACGGATATCCGGAATGTCATCGGCGTGCGGCCCTTTCACACTATCAAACTGAATCAGCTGCTCGACCGGAACCAGGTCTATGCCGAAGAAGCGGATTATGATTTTGTCTGGAACTACATCTCTCAGAGATGTGTCAACGCGAAGATCCGATAAGCAGCCGGAAACAGTAAGGAGGAAAAGAACAGGATGATGACTGTTGAAGCGCTGAAAAATTTTGGGGCAAACACGGAGGAAGGACTGTCCCGCTGCATGAACAATGAGGCCTTTTATCTGAGAATGGTCGGAATGGGGCTGGGAGATCCGAATTTTGACAGACTGAAGACGGCCGTGGAGGCGGGCGACGCGAAAGAGGCATTCGAGGCCGCGCACGCGCTGAAGGGTGTCATGGGCAATCTCTCCCTGACGCCGCTCTATGTTCCGGTGAGCGAGCTGACAGAGCAGCTGCGCGGAAAGAAAGAAATCGGGGATGTGAAGGAGCTGCTGGACGAGGTCCTGACGCAGATTGAGAAGGCCCGCGCACTGAACGATTAACAGCAAAGGTTTATCCGACCAGTCGAGAAGACTCCCGCCTCTGGCGGTGAGATGAATCGACCAAATTAATATTTGATAGTAGAACATGCGTTCGATTTCTGATATAATTAACATGTACCGATTCTTCCGCCATAAGTGAGGATCAGCATGGATAATAAGGCTTTCAGATATCGAATATACCCTAATATATCACAGCTTGAACTGATACTGAAGACCGTCGGCTCCTGCCGCTTTGTGTATAATGAGGCACTGTCTGCGAAGGAAGCTGTCTATAAGGACAGCGGGACAGTTCTAAGTACCTATGATCTCATCCGGCGGCTGCCCGGACTGAAGAAACAGTTCACCTGGCTTCAGGAAGTGGATTC
>JAFRIW010000005.1 GCA_017432565.1 Lachnospiraceae bacterium | reverse complement strand
ATACGGAGATGGCAGTGTCCGGCATGTGGGGCAGTGCATGACCGTGACATCAATGCAGCGGTCAATATCAGGAAGGAGGCTCTCCGAATCCTGAATGATATCGAAATACAGAAAGTAAGCTGAAAACAAATAGAATCACTAGGGCAGGAACTGCCCGAAGTCAACGCCTGTGGAGCCGATGGTCACTGCCTGGCAAAGACACGTCTTGGCCGGCAAACTATAGCGATGAAGCAGGAATCCCCCGCCTCTGCAGGCGGTGGGAGGTTCAATAAAGCCCGGCGGCCGCGGCTTCGAGACAGCGGCGCAGGGAGTTCCGGTCTGTTTTCGTCTGATCTGTCAGATTATCCGCAAAACCCAGAAAAGCCGCGCACAGCTGCGGGTGAGAGAAACCGAAGGAAAGCTCCGGCCGCAGCGCGTGGATGATCTGTGCCCTGATCTGTGAAATAAAGAGCCGGATGTTCGGGAAGGGCGTCTCGGGAAGGAGATAGATCCGGTAATTCGGAAACTCCTCCAGGAGACGGATGATGCCGCGCAGATGCATGGCGTATTGCTGCGGTGTATAGGCCAGAGCCCCTCTTCCCGGGATACTCTCCGTAAAAACCTTCCCCTCTGTGAAAGCATCTGCTGCGGCGAGCGGAATGCACTCGCGCACCTTCACCTGATCCTCGGAGAGGCGTCTTAAAAACGCCGCCCGGACATCTTTCCAGTACGCGGTCAGCGCCGGCTCGTCAAAGGAGCGGATCAGTTCCTCCGGCATGGTGGCGGCGGAAAGCTCTTTCTGAATGACGGTGAGATCCGATGAACCGTCAAAAGGTCTGGCCGGCATGGCCTTCAGAAGCGGGTCTGAAGAAGCCAGAAGAGACCGGTACTGTGTCTCACACATCGAAAGACTTGCAGGATCCGTCTCATAGTGATAGAGGCCTTCCGACTCGGACCCGGCCGCATGGAAAGCCCAGATACAGGCTGAGCCGGGAGCCAGGAAGATGGTATGGGAGAATCTGTGCTCTCGCTGTCTTTCGCAGGAGTAGGATTCAATCATTCCGGACATATAAAGCGGGAGCCAGCTTCTTATGGCATCGTTCATCTCCGAAAGATTCCGGTCAATGTTGTGGATGATCCGGATCTGTGTTCCGTTCCCGACACAGGTGCTCATCAGGGAGGCCCATGCCGAAAGAAATGCCGGATCGCCGGTCATCCAGCTCTGATCCTCATCAGAATAGAGAAACAGATCTGACACCCGGTTTTTCACCGCATCCGTGAGAAAACGCAGGACTGCTTCTCGAAGCCCTTCAGTGCCGAAATAAGCGCCGCGGGCATCCGCAGGGTCCAGCCCCTGCGCAACGGACTCCCACGGCGGCAGCTGAATTCTGCTCCCGGCAGTGTAGGAATCGAAGAATCCCAGCATATCCTCCGCAATATGAATATTCCGCTCCGGCAGCTCCTCAGTCTGAAAGAGCCATGCCGTAAAATTTCCCTCCTCCGGCTTTCCGTCCTGCAGCCGCATCAGCGCAGCCAGTTCCTTTTCTTTTCCGTGCCGGAGAATCCGGTGAAGCAGAATATGGCTGATCTGCTCGGCGATGACCGGGTTGGAGAGAGGAGAGCGCATACCGTTCCGGTAGCGGCTGATCAGGGAAGCATCCGTGTGCACCAGATGTGAGAGACGGACATTGGACAGCTCAGCGAGCGTCATGGAGCTGTCCAGCCGCTCCGCGAGCGAGCGGAGTGACGCCTGTTTTTTCTTTTTTTCCGCCGCTGCGCTCCCGGCAGAGGCCTTTTCGGCGCCCGCCGTTTCTTCCGGCTCGCCCTCAAACAGCCAGTCGGCGATACTCTGACGGATCTGAGGCGCGGAGGCATCCGGATCCATCCCGATGACATCGCACAGCTCCTTTAAAGCATTTCTGTCGTCCGAGAAAAGATAGATGCCGCTGACCAGCTTCTCCACCGTCGGGCTCAGTCGCCCGGGGCGGCGGGTGCCGCTGCGCAGTCTGCTTAAATTCGTGCGGTCGAATCCGCCGTATTTTGCAATATCCTTATTTCCTGCTCCGATGGTTTCAAGAAGCTCATTCAATCTTTCTGTAAACATCTCATCCTCCTTTTCAGGAATGCCCGGTGTGACAACAAAGATGTCAATGACAAATCAATTTGTCACGATTATATCAGACAAAGAAAAGATATGATAGAGGCAGAAAATCCGGAAACGGGGAGATGACGGAAGAGAAAGGCAGGTGCGATATGGCAAATTTTTGCCCGAACTGTGGGAAACCGGTAAACGGCGGTGATGCGTTCTGTGAGAACTGCGGATCACGTATTGAGGCGGCGCAGCCCCAGCCTCAGCAGGCTCAGTGGACGCCGCCCAGGCAGGCCCAGCCTCAGCAGCAGTGGACTCAGCCGCAGCAGCAACAGCAGTGGGCGCAGCAACAGCAGTGGGCGCAGCAGCAGGCTTCAGCATGGCAGACGGCGGGCGCCAACGTGCGCATGGGCGTCCCGGCCCCGGGTTATTCGACACGGATTAATGATCCGGAGATCATGAAGGCGATGCGCAAGTCCCGAAACATCTCGAAGCTGTTTGTTCCGATTATCGTTCCCCTGCCGCTGATCGGCTTTATGATCTATTCGAATGTCACCGGAGAGATAGAACCGGAGGATGCATTCAAATACGGCCTTTTCGTATCCGCGGTCTTTCTGATTTTTACGATTTACAGCTTTGCCAAGGAGCGCGCAAAGCATACTTATGAAGCGGTTGTGACAGATAAAAAGATCCTTAATCAGCGCAAGAAGCTGACAGCTTCCGAGCGAAGATACAGGCGCAATGACGACAATCAGATCCGGGAGAAATATGTCACCTACATCCGCCGCTCAGATGGGAAAAACGACAAGATTGTCGAGACGACACCGACGAAGTTTTCCGCCTGGCAGTATCTGCAGGTGGGCGACCGGTATATGTATCACCCGCAGCTTCATTTTCCTTACGAAAAATATGACAAGACCCGGGAGACACATCTGTACTGCGTGAGCTGCCTGAAGGCTAATCCGATCACGAATGACCGGTGCAGCAAATGCGGCGTTCCGCTGCTGAAGTAAAAAAACCGGTCCGCTGCCCTGATTTAGGACGGTTTTCCCTTTAAATTTCAGCGTTTTTCCGCTATAGTAAGTGTATGCCTGACACATTCTCCGGGCAAAAACTTACTATAGAAGGGGGACACTATGGAGAATACTGACAACAAAGTTCTGCAGGAAGCGGAGCAGGCTGCAGCGGCGGGGGCCGCACCGGTCACAAAGAAACCTGATGACGACGGAAAAGTCAGCAAAGCCTTTACATGGTTCCATGCGACTTCCGTCAACGGCGGCGCCATGGCCATTGCCGCGACGATCGCCAGCTACTTCTCACTGTACGCGCAGGAGACAGTCGGCATTACTGCAGCCCAGCTGGCTGTTATTCTGCTGATCTGCAACATCTGGGATGCCATCAATGACCCGATGATGGGTGTCATCTGCGAATCTGCAAATCCGAAGTGGGGCAAGTACCGCACCTGGTTCACCTTTACACCGATCGTGCTGATGGTTGACATGTGGTTCCTGTTCTCGAACCCGTCTTTTATTCAGAGCAGCCCGATGAAAAAATGTGCCTGGATGCTGATCTGGTACATGATCTACGGAATGGTCGTGACAGCTTATACCATGCCGCAGATGGCGATTCTGCCTGCCATGACGCTGAACGACGAAGTCCGGAACGACGTCGTCGCCAAGGGCGCGGGCGTGTGTGCGCTGATGTTCACCATCGCCTCGACCTTCTCGACGCAGCTTGTCCAGATCTTCGGAAGCTACCGGAACCTGATGGTCTTCTATTCCATCTTCGCGATCATATCCTTCTGGGGCCTGTTCAAGACCTCCGAGGAGCGTTACATGTCGCATGATAACAGCGGCGGCATCAAGCAGATCGCCTATGTCTTCCGCCACAAGGAAGTCTGGCCGGTCATTCTGGTCTGGGTCTGCGCATCCGTCTCCTACGGATTCATGTTCACTTCTTCCGTCTACTATGCACAGTACATCTGGGCCCCGAAGCGGGTTGATTTTGCCACGATGGATGAAGGTCAGATCGGCGCGACCATAGGCGGAACCATCTCGACCTACATGGGCTTTATCTCCGTCGGCGCGCTGATTTCGATGATGTTCCTGATGCCGATCTTCTTAAAGAAGTTCAAGAGCGGCTGGAAGACCATGCTGTGGTCTCAGATCCTGACTGTCATCTTCTATATCATCCTGTTCTTCACGGGACGGCTGAATTTCATGTACTGCTGCATCGTCAGCTTTATCGCGACGGCTGTCGGCGCGATGGTGAACGCGGTGGTCAACATCCTCGTCAACGACACGATTGACTTCATTATGCTCAAGGAAAACAAGCAGCTCAACGCCGTGGTTTCCTCCGTCAAGGGCTTTGCACAGAAGTGCGGCACCACGATGGTCAGCTCCGGCATGCTCGCCATTCTGGCTGTTGCAAAATTCGACGCACAGCTCGGTCCGTTCGGCCAGCCCGAATCCGCCGTGGAAGCGACCAACGTCGTCCGTTTCCTTGTACCGGCCTGCGTCTCCGGCATTATCATTCTCGTCATGATCTTCTATCCGATCCGCAAGTATTTCCCGCAGATCGCGGAGATGAAAGAGAAGATGGCCGCAGAAAAAGAAGCCTGATCCGTCATAAACCCGGATGAATCCCGGGCATGCATAAAAAGTTCATACAAAAAAGTCCCCGCACTGCGGGGACTTTTTTGAGTCAGGGGCTGAGTCAGTGGGGACAGGTCCCGCGACTCATTTTGTGCAATGAGTCACGGGACCTGTCCCCCTGACTCACTCTCAGTAATCAAATCGCCCGGCGTTCTTTTCCTCCAGGGCCTTCAGTGCGTGATAGGTGTAGTCGCAGTAAGGAAGCTGCAGGCCATGCCGTTCCGCGATCTTTAAAAGGACGCCGAGGAACATGTCCGTCTCGGTCGGCCGCCCGGCATCGATATCCTGCAGTGTTGAAAACCGCGCGCCCGGCGCCGCGATATTCTGCGGGGTGGGAATCGAAGTGATCTCCATTCCCTCCGCTGCGGCAGCCTGAAGGACTTCGTCCATGATTTTCCGGTGCAGATGAGCGATGTGCGCGCTGTCAAAATAGGCTCCGTAGCCGACGCCCAGGACAGCCTGCAGGAGATTGTTGGAGATGTTGATGGCAAACTTGTTCCACTGATCGTTGACGATCCGGTCACTCAGGTGATAGTCGATTCCGCACTCGTCAAACAGGCGGCAGAGGGCTGCGGTCCGCTCCGTCTCTTCGCCGGAGAGTTCGCCGAAATTGATCCGGGCGGGGCAGGCGGGGTCGATGACGATGGAATCTCCCTTCCGCGCGGAGACGATGACCATGTAGGAGTAAACGATATGCTCTGCGCCGAGCGCCGCGCCGGCCAGCTCCTCACTGTCAATGCCGTTCAGGACCGTGAGGACGACGGTGTCCTGCCCGACCAGCGGCTTTACTTTTTCGAAGACATCCTGCAGAGCAGTGTATTTTGTCGAGATGATCAGCAGATCGACCTGCGGTGCACAGGCAAAATCCTGCACGTTCAGCGGGACTGTCTCTCCGTTGATGACAAGCCCGTTTTCTTTAAGACGCTGCGCGCGATTCCCTTCCGCGAGAACCATGAAGCGCTCTCCCATAGCGGGCTGCATACCCCGGATAAAATACGCGCCGACTGCACCGGCGCCGACAATAGCGGCCTGACGGATTTCCATAGTGTTTTCCTCCCGAATGAATCTTATGCGGGTTGCTCTGTCCTGTAAATTTCATCATAGCGTCCCCTTCCCGAGACTGTCAATGAGTCGGAAAAACGTGTAAAATAGAAGATGCAGTAAAGAATCAGATATATAAGGAGGTCGCGATGAAAAGAGCATCGGAATTCGTTGTAACACTCTTATGCACGGCACTCTGCGCCGGTCTGTTCGCCCCGGTTTTTTCCGTCCCTGTGCAGGCTGTGGGCAGTAAATCTTCCGGCAGCTCAGTCAGTTCCGGAAGCAGCAGCTCCGAAAGCGGGAAAGGCGCCGGCACGGCCTTCGGAAAGCTGCAGAGAGAAAAAAAGGAAAAGAAAGAAGAGATGCCGGAGCTGTATCTCTATAAACGCACTGAGTACAAGTTTACGGATGATTACAGAGTGAACATCGCTTCTGCCAATTACGATGAGATTCGTCTGTCGGAAAAGAGCGCGGAGGATTACCCGGAGCTCGATGAAACGCTGCAGCTGCTGTTATCCATTAAAGACGAGGATTATGTGGATGCGTACAAAGATCTGATGGAACGGGGAGAGGAAATCATCGCCACCGGAACACAGGAGGAAATAGACGGAATGCTGCCGTTCCGGCTGGACAGTCAGTATTATGTGCGCAGAGCGGATCCGGAAATCCTGTCCATTGCGGAGCAGGTCTGTCTGACCGGCGGCGGAGACGAACTGGCCTACTTCCAGTGCTTCACGTTTGATGTTCAGACCGGCGAGTGGATTGCACCGGAAGATGTTCTTGTCGATGATTATGCGACAGCCCAGCTGCTTGCGGAGCTGATCCGGGATGCATACCCGAGAGTGTCGCTTTCCCGGAATAAGCTGACCGACCGGATTATGACAGCTTTTGAGGAGGGCAATTTCGAGTGGACGGCCGAACAGGAGAGCATGACTTTCTGGTTTGATGCTTACACGATCGAGGAAGACACGGGTGAGACGATGATCATGTCCATCCCGTATGAGGACGACACCGCGTCTCTCTTCCCGGATTTCTTCACGCCGCAGGATGTGCCGTGGGGCTGCTACTTCCCTGAATATTATCCCGTTTTTGCCGATCTGGACATGGACGGCACGAATGAGATCATCCGGGTCTGGGGCGGCGGTTCGCCCGAGTATGATTACGGTGACTGGAACGAGAGCATTAATATCAGCATCAACGGAGAAGTCTACAATGTACCGGCGGAAGGGTATGACCTGCAGCCGATTCTCGTCAAGACCGGCGGCAAGCTTTGTCTGTTCAACTGCACCGTCGGTGCGGATGATTATCGCATTATCAGCTGCTTTGATCTGATGGGCACGGAGCCGGAGCATCTCGGAGACGTTCTCGGCAGCACGCCGTTCTATCCTTACCGGGAGCTGCCGGAGGATTTCTTCGATCACTATGACCGGGTTCCGCAGATCATCTGGACAGACTTCCTGGACTTCAAGCTGAGCCAGCGTCTGTACGTTCTGGGCACAAGCACCGGGATCCGTCCCTTCTATCTGTCCCGCACCGGCCTTCCGATCCCGGATGAAGACGTGCCGTATGAGTTCTATGATGAGACGGAACTGGAGCTGCTCCTGAGCATGCGGGCGGACAGGGTCGATGAAGACGGAGAATTCCTGGAAAGTGTCCGGCTCACCAAAGGCACGATCCTCACACCGTACCGCACGGACGCCGAGACCTATGTGGATCTGATCACCGACGACGGACAGATTGTGCGCTTTGAGCTGGAGGCGGACGACTGGCCGCATCTGGTGAACGGCATGGACGTGGATGATGTTTTCGAGGGACTGCTATACGCCGGCTGATGAGAACATGAGCCATATGAGACAACACACGGAAACGCCCGGATAACAGGAGGAAAATATTGTGGCTTTTATTCAGATGAATGTTTTGTCGGAGTGCCTGATGCGCACCGTCAATGTCAATGTGATTCTGCCGGCGGACAAGCTGACGTTTCCCGGCATGCCGAAGGTAGATGCAAGACCCTATAAGACGCTGTATCTGCTGCACGGTATTTTCGGTTCGCAGGTGGACTGGATCAACGGAACCAACATTCAGCGCTGGGCGGAAGAAAAGGACCTGTGCGTGGTAATGCCCGCCGGAGAAAATATGTTTTATGTGGATCAGGAGGCGTCGCACGCCTTCTACGGCGAGTTTGTCGGACGCGAGCTGGTGGAGCTGACAAGAAAAATGTTCCCGCTCTCGGACCGCCGGGAGGACACCTTCATCGCCGGCCTGTCCATGGGCGGCTACGGCGCGCTCCGCAACGGAATCAAATACAATGATACTTTTGGCTGGATCGGCGGCCTGTCCGTCGCCAACATCGTGGACGGGATCGAAGAGCGGACCGACGATGTGCCGTTCTTCCTGGAAAAGCGGAGCTTCGCGGAGAGCTTTTTCGGTGATCTGACGACCATCGCCGAGAGCGACAGAAACATCAAGTGGCTTGCGAAAAAGCGCAGTGAGGAGGGCGGCCCGCTGCCGAAGATTTTCATTGCCTGCGGCACGGAGGACTCGCTGCTTGATAATAACCGGAGTCTGCGGGATTGCCTGAAAGCCTGCGGCTTCGAGCTGACCTATACCGAGGCGCCCGGCGCCCACGAGTGGGACTTCTGGAACACCCACATCAAAGAATTCGTTGATCTGCTTCCCCTCGGCGGGGACGCAGGCGTAAGCAGCGGCAACGTCGGCATCTGACACATGGAAGGGCAACAAAAAAAGGCGCGTCCGCGAGGGCGCGCCTTTTACAGTGTGTCCGTCAATTCAGATAAGGCAGCAGATTCTCAAAGACGATCAGATAGGCGTCCGCGTACATATGGACGCCGTCGATCGCGAATTCCTTCTTCTGATCACCGTTCTCGTCGGTGAGCCCCGCGTTGACATTGATGTAGTGATAACCATATTTTGCCGCGAGGGCTTCCACACGGCGATTGCACTCCGCGATGTTTTCCTGTGTGCGCTCCCGGAGCATCTCCGCAGCCCACTCCGGCTGGTCCGGCAGATGCAGATTGGTGGGATAGTAAGCCATGCAGTAGATCTCGGCGTCCGGGATCTGCTCCTTCGCTGTGGCAAGGATCTTATCATAATTTTCTTCCAGATGATCCTTCCAGCCGTCGCCGTAGGTGCGGGTCGTCATGTCATTGGTTCCGATATTGATGAAGACTTTGGAGGGCTCGAGGCCGAGCAGGACCGCATCGATCTCGCGCAGGAAATCGTCCGAGGTGGTCCCGCCGATGCCGCGGTTGTAGATCAGCTTGTCAATGCCGCGGCTCGCGGCTATTTCGCACACCGGGAAGTGCTCCATCAGAGAGGAGCCGGTAAAGAGAATCCCGCCTTTTTTTGCCGTTTTATTCAGAATGCGGAAGTTGCGGACCTTCCTGGCCTGTTCGTTTTTCATGCTTTCTTCCATTGCCCTGAAAGCTTCCGCCTGTATTTCCTGTATGAGCGCCTGCTGCTCCGGGGGCAGATTCTTCACATCGATCATTTCAAATCCTCCTGCGTGCAAAAACATGAATGTCACATCGTTTACATTATAACGTATCTCAGAAAACTGCGAAAGGTTTCCGCGGGCGGGAGTTCATGTGGTACTATGGTCTATAGAAAGATATCGGGCAAAAAACAGAATTGCCGGGGTGAGAAAACAAAATAGGGGGAAAGAGAAAATGTCAATCGATTTAAAAGCAAAACCGTTTTATCTGAGTGATGAACAGATCGCGTGGGTGGAAGAGACATTACAGGGGATGAGTCTGAATGACCGTATTGGTCAACTGTTTCTGCCGCTGGCACTTGGGACCGCAGAGGACTTTATGGAGCTCTGCGACCGGATCGGATTAAAACCCTGCGGAATTCTGTTCCGGAAGGACTCGGTTGCAAATTACCGGGCCAAAACAATGGCCCTTCAGGAGCATTTTCCGATCCCGCTGCTGATCGCGGCGGATGTGGAGCGGGGCGCTTCCGACATTCTTGAAGAGGGAATGAATTACGGCCACAACATGGGCCTGGCTGCGACGAAGGATCCGGAGGTGGCCTACCGCGCCGGCCGGTACTGCGCGCAGGAGTGCACGGCTGCAGGAGTGCACTGGGATTTCGGACCGGTGTCGGATCTGGATCTGAATCCCTTCAATCCCGTGACGAACGTCCGCACCTTCGGCTCGGATCTGGAGACGGTCATAGCGTTCGCAAGGAGCATGGCGAGGGGCCTTCGCGACGGCGGCCTCGCGGTGACCGCCAAGCATTTTCCCGGCGATGGCGTGGACGGAAGAGATCAGCATTTCCTCTCCTCGGTGAACTCGATGTCGATGGAGGAGTGGGATGCGACCTACGGGAAGATTTACCAGGCACTGATCGACGACGGCGTGGAGTCGATCATGGAGGGACACATTCAGCTGCCCTCTTATGCAAAATATTACGCGCCGGGCACCCCGGGCGAGGATATTCTGCCGGCTTCGCTGAATGCGGAGATGAACCGGCATCTCGTGCGGGAAAAGCTGGGCTTCAACGGCGTCCTGATCACCGACGCATCGAGCATGTGCGGCTTCACGGAAGTTCTGCCCCGCCGGATTGCCGTCCCGACCTGCATTGAAAACGGCGCGGATGTCTTCCTGTTCATGCGGAACCTGGAGGAAGATTTCGAATTCATGAAGCAGGGCGTCGCGGACGGAATTCTTTCCGAGAAGCGCCTTGAGGAGGCTGTGACGAGAATTCTGGCGCTGAAGGCGAAGCTCCGTCTGCCGGAGAAGAAGGCGGCGGGCACGCTGATCCCCGCTGAGGACAGTGAGGCCATGCGCGCCTTCCGGAGCGAGGAAAAGATCCGTTTTGAGAAAGAAGTTGCGGACCGGAGCATCACCCTGGTCAAGGATACACAGCATCTGCTGCCGCTGGATCCGGCAAAGCAGCACCGTCTGATGGTAGTAGCCCTGGGCGACAAGCCGAGCTACCATCTGCCGCGCGGCGGCTACGTGAAGGAATTCGCAGAGGCGCTGCAGGCACAGGGCTTTGCGGTGACGGTCTATGACGAGTCTCCCGAGATGCAGTTTGACCTCGCCAGATCGCGTATTTCGGATCTGAAGGCAAAATATGACGTGATCGTCTATTTCGGCAATATCTGCACAAACGGCGCCGACAGCAGCGCGCGCATCACCTGGCCGGGTGTGCGTGTGACCATGCCGGCTCTCATCCGGGAACTTCCGTACCTGATGGTCTCCGTGGATAATCCGTATCTTCTGATGGATGCGCCGCGGATCCCGACGTATATCAACGCCTACACAGCGACACCGACCATTATTGAGACACTGGCGGAGAAGCTGGCGGGTAAGAGCCCGTTCAAGGGCGTCTCGCCGATCAACGCCTTTACGACACTGTTCCCGAATACGGATAAATGAGAAATGCAGGAACGCCGCGGTTTCCGATGCGGCATGCTGACGCGGAGGAAGAACAAAATGAGCGAAGAGAAAATCCTGAAACCGGACGACTATGTCGAGCCGCGCTGTGTTCTGTGTGACGAGCCCTACGGCGCGGAGCCGCAGATCAGATCCATTCCGCAGCAGAGGATCATCGCGAAGATGGATGAATATATGAGCCGCCGGGACTACGCGGGCGCGGAGCGGCACCTTCTGTACTGGCTGGAGGAGGCGCGCCTGGGCCATGACCTGCGGGGGGAACTGCTGGTCCGGGGCGAGCTGATCGGACATTATCGGAAAACAGGTGAGCGCGAGCCCGCTTTTGCCCAGATCGAAGCGGCACTGGAGCTGCTGGAGCGGATGGATTTTGAAGGGACCATCAGTTCGGGGACTACGTATGTCAACGCGGCGACCGCCTGCAGTGCCTTCGGAGAAAACGAGCGGGCCCTCGGACTGTTCGAGCGGGCCAGAAAGGTCTATGAGAGCGCGGCCGGGACAAAGCCGGAGCTGCTCGGCGGCCTCTATAACAACATGGCGCTGACCTGCGTGGCGCTCGGCCGTTATGAAGAAGCGGGCGGGCTCTACCGGAAGGCGCTGGAACAGATGGAGAAAGTCCCCGGCGGCGAACTGGAGCAGGCGATCACTTATCTGAATATGGCGGATGCCGCCAATGCGCAGCTGGGGCCGGAGGAGGCGGAGACGCTGACCTCCGGATATCTGGACCGGGCGCAGCAGCTGCTCGATGAGACGAAGGCACCGAGGGACGGCTATTATGCCTTTGTCTGCGAGAAGTGCGCGCCGACCTTTTCCTATTACGGCTATTTCCTCGAGGCCGAAGAACTGACAAAGCGCGCTGAGGAGCTTTACGCCCGGTTCGGAAGAGAGTGAAAGAAGGAACAGTATCAGTATGAACGGAATGGAGATTTCCAAAGCATATTACGAAGCCTTCGGAAAGCCGATGCTGGAGGAATTTCCCGGGATCCTGCCCTATGCCGCGGCGGGGCTTCTCGGCAGCGGCTCGGAGTGCCTCGGATTTGACGATGAGGTTTCCCGGGATCATGATTTTGAACCGGGCTTCTGTGTTTTTCTGCCCGGTGAAGACATCGTGGACCGGCGGAGCGCCTTCCTGCTGGAGCGGGCTTACGCGAAGCTGCCGAAGGAGTTTATGGGCCTGTCCCGCTCTCTGATGCAGCCGGTGGGCGGCGCGCGCCGAGGCGTCCTGAGGACGGAGGAGTTTCTTGCGGACCGGCTGGGGGCAGATGCTGCCGGGCGCCTTCTGAGCGCTGCCGGCACTGCGGAGCTGAGTCCTGATACAGCCCCTCTCACGGACCGGGAGTGGCTCACAATTCCCGAGCAGTCTCTCCTCGAAGTGACGGGCGGAGAGGTTTTCAGCGATCCGTACCGGGAAATCGCCCGCGTCCGCGCGGCCCTCGCTTTCTACCCGGAGCGGATCCGCCTGAAAAAACTGGCAGGACACCTGCTGCTCATGGCCCAGTCCGGGCAGTATAATTATCAGCGCTGCATCCGGCACGGCGAGAGCGCGGCAGCCCAGCTTGCGGTCTTCGAATTCACCCGGAGCGCGATCGCGGCGATCTTCCTCTTAAACCGCCGCTATCAGCCTTATTACAAGTGGAGCTTCCGCGCGCTGCGGGGACTGGAAAAACTCTCCCTGGAGGCGGAGCTTCTGGAGTTCCTGATCACCTCGGGAAACGATGACGAAATGGCGGAGGAGAAGTACAATGTCATCGAAGGCATCGCCGCCGATCTCATCGATGAGCTCATAGAGCAGAATCTGACGAAGGCCGTCTGCGGTGACCTCGAAAAGCACGCGTATTCCGTCAACGACGGCATTCAGGAGGCGGAGCTGAGAAACCTCCACATCCTGGCGGCGGTTTAGGGCACGAGAAAGGACATCATGAAAATACACGGTTTACAGAAAATGACACTGCTGGACTTTCCGGGACACGTGGCCTGCACGGTTTTTCTGGGCGGCTGCGATTTCCGCTGCCCATACTGCCACAACTATGAGCTCGCCGACGGCACGGCGGACCCCATAATGGACGAAGAGGAGCTCCTGGCCTTCCTGAAGAAGCGGATCGGCCTGTTGGACGGCGTCGCGATCACAGGCGGTGAGCCCTGCCTGCACAAAGACCTGCCGGAGCTCATGCGCAGAATCCGGGAGCTTGGATTTGGCATCAAGCTGGACACTAACGGTTATCATCCGCAGCTGCTCAGGAGCATTCTGGAGGAGGGTCTTGCTGACTATGTGGCCATGGACATTAAAAACAGTCCGGCAAAATATGCCGTCACGGGAGGCGTGGACCGGATCAACATGGACACGATCCGGGAGAGCATTGCGCTGATTATGAACGAAGCAAAAGACTACGAGTTCCGCACCACCGTCGTCCGGGAATTCCATGAAGAGTCTGATTTTGAAGAGATCGGACGCCTGATCTCCGGCGCCAGACGCTATTTCCTGCAGAGCTTCACCGACCGCGACACGGTTCCCTACGGAAACCTGTCCGCGCCGGCGAAGGAAGACCTTGAAAAATACGCGCAGATTGTGCGTCGTTTTGTGCCTGATGTGACCATTCGGGGAGTGGACTGAGACAGTCAATGACCGAAAGGGTAAATATACAACATATAGAAAAGATTTCTGAAAACAACACTAGATATTGACATTCAGAGAACCCGGTGATATGGTTGTTGTACGCGCTGAAAATGCGCGCAGCAGCCATATTTTCTTTTTGGTCAAAAACAAATTTTTTATAGTATGAGGGGTAATAATATGTATCAGGTTGTCAAGAGAGACGGAACCATTGCGGAGTTCAACATCAGCAAGATCAGTGCCGCAATCACCAGCGCATTCGAAGCGCTGAACAAGCAGTATCATCCCAGCGTGATTGATCTGATTTCTCTGCATGTCACTTCGGATTTCGAATCCAAGATCAAGGACGGCAAGATCACGGTCGAGGAGATTCAGGACAGTGTTGAGAAGGTCCTCTCCGAATCCGGTTACTCGGACGTGGCCAAGGCCTACATCCTGTACCGCCGTCAGCGCGAGAAGGTCCGCAACATCAATTCTACGCTCGTCAACTACAAGGACCTGGTCGATAATTATCTGAAGATCAACGACTGGCGCGTGAAGGAGAATTCCACCGTCACGTATTCCGTCGGCGGTCTGATTCTTTCCAACTCCGGCGCCATCACCGCCAACTACTGGCTGAGCGAGGTCTATGACGATGAGATCGCGGACGCGCACCGCAGCGCGGCGATTCACCTGCACGACCTCTCCATGCTGACCGGCTACTGCGCAGGCTGGAGCCTGAAGCAGCTGATCCAGGAAGGCCTCGGCGGCGTACCGGGCAAGATCACTTCCTCCCCGGCAGGTCATCTTTCCACTCTGTGCAACCAGATGGTCAATTTCCTCGGCATCATGCAGAACGAGTGGGCCGGCGCGCAGGCATTCTCTTCCTTTGATACTTATCTGGCACCCTTCGTCAAGATTGACAACCTGAGCCAGAAGGAAGTCAAGCAGTGCGTGCAGTCCTTCATCTACGGTGTCAACACACCGAGCCGCTGGGGCACACAGGCACCGTTCTCCAATATTACTCTCGACTGGACCGTCCCGAACGACATTAAGAACCTTCCGGCTATCGTCGGCGGCAAAGAGATGGACTTCACCTATGGTGACTGCCAGAAGGAAATGGACATGGTCAACAAGGCGTTCATCGAGATCATGATCGAGGGCGACGCCAACGGCCGCGGATTCCAGTACCCGATTCCGACCTACTCCATCACGCGTAATTTTGACTGGAGCGAGACCGAGAACAACAAGCTGCTGTTTGAGATGACGGCAAAATACGGCACGCCTTATTTCTCGAACTATATCAACTCCGACATGGAGCCCAGCGATGTCCGCTCCATGTGCTGCCGTCTGCGCCTCGACCTTCGTGAGCTGCGCAAGAAATCCGGCGGTTTCTTTGGCTCCGGCGAGTCCACGGGCTCCATCGGCGTCGTGACCATCAACATGCCCAGAATCGCTTATCTGGCAGCAGATGAAAAGGACTTCTACAGCCGTCTGGACAACCTGATGGATATCGCAGCCCGCAGCCTGAAGACCAAGAGAACGGTCATCACCAAGCTGCTGGAGCAGGGCTTGTATCCGTATACCAGAAGATATCTGGGCACCTTCAACAACCACTTCTCCACGATCGGACTGATCGGTATGAACGAAGTCGGTCTGAATGCGAAGTGGCTGCGCGCGGATCTCACGGATGCAAAAACCCAGCGCTTCACCAGGGATGTGCTGAACCATATGCGTGAGCGCCTGTCCGATTATCAGGAAATGTACGGCGATCTGTACAACCTGGAGGCGACACCGGCCGAGTCCACGACATACCGTTTTGCAAAACATGACAAGGAGCAGTATCCGGACATCATCACGGCAAACATGAACGGCACACCTTACTACACCAATTCCTCGCACCTGCCGGTCGGCTACACCGAGGACGTGTTCTCCGCACTGGATATCCAGGATGATCTGCAGACTCTGTACACCTCCGGAACCGTGTTCCACGCGTTCCTGGGCGAGAAGCTTCCCGACTGGAAGGCTGCCGCAAACCTGGTCCGCAAGATCGCCGAGAACTACAAGCTGCCGTATTACACCATGTCCCCGACCTACTCCGTCTGCCGTGATCACGGTTATCTTACCGGCGAGCAGTTTACCTGCCCGATCTGCGGACAGAAGACCGAGGTCTACAGCCGGATCACCGGTTACTATCGTCCGGTCCAGAACTGGAACGACGGCAAGGCACAGGAATACAGAGACAGAAAGGTCTACAACATCGGCCGTTCCACGCTGACGCACACCGGCCCGATCCCGGCACCGGCCGACGAGCCCGTCGAGCGCCCGGCAGCACCGGTCCCGACACCGGTTGCAGAAGCTGCGGCGATGCCGGCAGCAGCAACAGCTTCTCCGATTGAGCCTGCAATCCAGGCACCGGAGAAGGATAAGATTTATCCGAACGTTCCGCTGATGGACGACGCGGTCAGCACCATCGAGATGAGCGGCGCCGATGCGGCGAGAGAGCGGATCATCCTCTTCAAGACACCGACCTGCCCGAACTGCAAGGCAGCAGGCGCACTGCTCGACAAGGCCGGCGTGAACTACACAGCGCTGAATGCCAACGAAGAGCGCGAACTCGTCGAGAAGTTCGGCGTCAAGCAGGCACCGACCCTGGTCCTGATCAACGGCGACAGCTTTGAGAAGTACCGCGGTGTATCGGATATCAAGGGCTGGCTGATGAAGAGACAGGAGCCGGCAGTCACGACTGTCTGAGAACGGGAACTGACAGCAGTGACCGGCTGATAAAGAAAAGAAATCTGGCAGCTTTTACAGGCTGCCAGATCAATTTAAGGGGGAAAATATGTATGATGTAATTGTGGTCGGCGGCGGGCCTGCCGGCATGACAGCGGCACTGTACGCACTGCGCAACGGAAAGAGCGCTCTGGTCATCGAGAAGAACGGCTTCGGCGGACAGATCACCAACTCGCCGAAGGTGGAGAACTATCCCGGTATGCTCTCCGTGAGCGGCAATGAGCTCGCAGACCAGATGCTGGACCAGATTCTGAAGCAGGGCGCGGATATCGAGTTCGAGACCGTGAAGTCTGTGACCAGCACCGAGCACTGCAAGACGGTGGAGACGGAAGAGGGCAGCACCTTCGAAGGCAGAACGGTTGTCATTGCGACCGGCGTGAAGCACCGCCTGCTGGGGCTTGAAGGTGAAGAGGAGATGATCGGAGAAGGCATTTCCTTCTGCGCAGTCTGCGACGGCGATTTCTATGCCGGAAAGACGGTCTGTGTGGCCGGCGGCGGAAATTCCGCACTGCAGGAAGCAGTCCTTCTGGCAGAAAAGTGTAAGGAAGTCATCATGCTGCAGGATCTCCCGATGTTTACGGGCGAGCAGCGTCTCCAGGACGTCCTGTTCTCCAAGCCGAATGTGCGCGCGCTGACAGAGGTCGCCATTGACCGCCTGATCACAGAGAACGGTGAGCTGAAAGGCCTCGGAATTCACAGCCGGACTGAAAACTCGGCGGAGTCTCAGGAGATCGCCTGCGACGGACTGTTCGTCGCCATCGGCCTGATCCCGGAGAACGAGCCCTTCAAAGAGCTTGCGGATCTGAACAGCTACGGATACTTTGACACAGACGAGCAGTGCCTGACAAAGACGCCCGGCGTGTTCGTTGCCGGCGACTGCCGCAGCAAATTCGTCCGCCAGGTGACCACCGCCGTAGCGGACGGCGCAACCGCAGCACTTGCGGCCTGCCGCTACATCAACGGACTGCAGGGGTGAGAAGAACGAAAAGTCATAATTTTGCCAGATTCAGTTCGAAGGGAATACCATCCTCAGGCGGAAGTCCCAGCTCAGAGGCGGTTTGCAGACAGGCAGCGAGGAAACGCTGCGCGTGGCTGAGTGCGTCGGACAGGCGCAGACCATTTACCAGATCACCGAGCAGAATCGCAGCCATCACGTCTCCGGTTCCGGCGCGGGAAATTCCTACCCGGGGGAAGCATACAAGCCTTCCTCCGGTTTCTTTTTCATAAACATAATTGCCCAGCCGGTCACCGCACTCGATACCGGTGATCAGAATCTTCGAAAGACGGGGAGAGAGCAGCACAAGCTTCTCACACAGCTCATGCAGCAGCGGTTCTTCCGGATTCTCCGTGTAAGGCGTTCCGGTGAGAATGCAGGCTTCCGTGAGATTCGGCGTCAGCACGTCGCAGAGGGGCAGGAGATCCTTCAGTTTCTGCGCGCGCTCCTCAGTACAGGAAGAATACATCCTGCCGTGATCCCCCATGATCGGATCCACCAGGATCAGTGCCTGATCCTGCTTTTCAAGAAACGAGCGGGCGGCTTCAATTCCGGCCCCGGATGTGAAATAGCCGGTCGCGATGCCTTCAAACTTCAGATCAAGCTTTTCCCACTCCGCAAGATAAGCGGGCAGGTCCTGCTCTGTCTCCATGCGGTGATGACTCGGGAAAGCCGTGTGATTGGAAAACAGCACTGTCGGCACGGGACAGCACTGCAGTCCCAGCGCGGAAAGCAGCGGCAGCTGCACTGTCAGCGCACAGCGCCCGAAGCCTGTGAAATCATTGAAAACGGCGACTTTCTTCTGAAGATTGTGATTGCTCATGATCATCTGTACTCCTGTGTTAAGACTGCGCAGTACAACTGCGCAGCGACGTGAGCTCTTCCTCCGTCAGTGTCCTGAAGCTTCCTTCCGGCAGGTCCGGGTCGAGTGAGAGCGGGCCCATGGAGAGACGCTTTAAGTAAAGCACTTCCATGCCGCGCGCCTGAAACATTCGTTTGATCTGGTGGAACTTGCCTTCCCGGATCGTGACCTTCACTTCGCTGTCTGACAGAATCTCCAGTCTGGCCGGAAGGGTATGCAGCGACTCGTCCACGTCAAAGCCTTCCCGGAACGCATCGACATCTTCCTGAGTGACCCGCCCGGTAATCCGCGCATAGTAGGTCTTATCCACATGCTTTTTCGGAGAGAGGAGCTGATGTGCGAGATCGCCGTCATTCGTGATCAGCAGCAGGCCGACCGTGTCTTTGTCCAGACGCCCGACCGGGAAGAGGTCCCTGCGGCGGTCCGGGCCGAGCAGATCCAGCACCGTTTCCTGCTTCGGATCTTCGCTGGCGCTGATGACGCCGGCCGGCTTGTTGAGCAGGTAATACTCGTAAGCCGCATAGCGGACGCGCTTTCCCTTCCACAGAATTTCTTCGCTTCCGTCGACGGAAAAGCCCGGATCTTTCACAGGCGTCCCGTTCACCAGAACGTCGCCTCTGCGGATTTCCTGTTTTAAATCTTTTCGGGTGCCGAGATTCATGTCGGCCAGCAATTTGTCAAGTCTCATGAAGGGCTCTGCGGCATATGTCGGCCGCCTTTCAGTGATCCGAATGCGATTGACCGAATCGGTAAAAACACGTCAATTACAGGCAATTACAAGCTTTTTATCAATAAGCAGGTCCGGCAGCTGCGCAAGGCTCTCAAGGCAGGCATCCGCCAGCGCCAGAATCTCTTCATCGGGTGCCACCAGGTCAGGAATCATGACCGTGAACATACCGGCCGCATGTCCCGCGCGCACGCCGTTGAAGCTGTCCTCCACAACGAAGCACTGCTCCGGCGCGGTGCCCAGAAGTTCTGCTGCGTATAAAAACACGTCCGGCGCCGGCTTTCCCTTCTCCACCTGGTTGCCGCTGCAGACCACGTCAAAATACGGCGCGAGGCCGGATTTTGCAAGATACGTCTGCGCCGTCTCCACGGAGGAGGAGGTCGCGATGGCACACCGGATTCCGTGCTCCTTTAAAAAGGCAAGACATGCCTCGGCACCGGGCTTGACCGGGACGCGGACTGCCGTCTCTGCCGCGGTGAAGGCATCCTTCTGCCGGTAGATTTCCTCCGCGTCAAAGCCGTTCTCGGTGAGCAGCTTTTTGATATAGGCGCGGGGTGTGCCGATGTAGGAGCGGTAGAGCGGCTCGGGAACGCCGGCGGAAAGCCAGGCACGGCGGTATATCTGTTCTGTGTCAAAAATCGTTCCGTCCATATCGAAGATGGCGGCCTGAATCTGTGCTTTCTGTCCCATATAAGCTTCCTTTCGCATTTCTGCATTCTATTAGAACACAAGCCGGACGGTTTTTCCAGCAAGAGGAACGACCGGTGTGCAGATTCTCCCGTTCTGAGAGTCTTTTGTGATAAGATGGGAACAGATTAAAGGAGGGAATGCAAATGAAGATTGTGAACACCAGAGTTAATCACCTTATCAACCCGATCGGCTATCAGCTGCCGCATCTCTCTTTTTCCTATGTTGTCGAGGAAGCGGAAGGAAAAAAACAGAAAGCGGCACAGATCCGGGTTTATGCGGATCCGGAAAGAAAACAGGTCCTGTACGATACGGGAGTACAGGAGCAGATCAGCTCGCTGTCTCATAACATTGATATGGAATTAAAGCCCTGCACCCGCTATTACTGGACGGTGAAAGTGTGGAGCGATGCGGGGGAGGAAGCGGAGAGCGAGCTGAACTTCTTTGAAACGGGACTGATGGATCAGCCGTGGCAGGGAAAGTGGATCGGCTGTGACGACAGCAATAAGCGGCACCCGGTCTTTCACAAAGCAATTTCTCCGGAGGGCGTGCGGAACGGGAAGAAGATGTCTGCAGCCAGACTCTATATCTGCGGCCTCGGTCTCTATGCGGCATGGATTGACGGAAAGCGTGTCGGAGACGAAATCCTGACGCCTTACTGTAATAATTACAAAAAATGGATTCAGTATCAGACTTATGATGTGACCGACCTGCTGAGGCAAAATGCGGAAAGCGGCGAAGAGAGCGAGCTCTGCGTCATGCTCGGCAACGGCTGGTATAAAGGACGGTTCGGTTTTGCTTCCAATCCGGAGAGCGCTCCGTTCTACGGCGATTCCTGGAAGCTGATTGCGCAGCTGATGGTCTGCTATGAAGACGGCACCTGTGAGGTAATCGGAACCGACGACAGCTGGAAGGTCACCCGCAGCAAGATTACTTTCTCCAATATTTACGACGGCGAAGTCCGGGACGACACGCTGCCGGAGACGGAGGCGGTGCCGGCAATTGTACTCGGGACGGCAGCAGAACTGGAACAGGAGCTCCCGCTGAAAGAGCGCCTGTCGATTCCGGTGAAGATTCATGAAGAAATCCGGCCGATCGCACTGATTGACACGCCTGCCGGCGAGAAGGTCTATGACCTCGGCCAGAACCAGGCCGGCATTTTCAGACTGCGGGTCCATGAACCTGCGGGAACAAAGATTCATGTACAGGTGGGCGAAGTTCTGCAGCAGGGGAATTTCTACCGCGACAACCTGCGCACGGCGCTGGCGGAATACTGGTACACCTCCGACGGAGAAGAGCATGTCCTGGAGCCGCTGTTTACTTTCTATGGCTATCGCTATGCGAAGGTGGAGGGCGTCTCAAATCTGACGATCGACGATTTCACCGGCCTTTCCTGCTATTCCGATTTTACGCCGGCCGGTACGCTTTCCACAGGACTTCCGAAGATCAATCAGCTGATCTCAAATATCTTCTGGGGGCAGAAGGGTAATTTCGTCGATGTGCCGACCGACTGCCCGCAGCGCGATGAGCGCATGGGCTGGACTGCCGATACGCAGGTCTTTGTTCCGACGGCCTGCTTCTATTCGGATTCCTATGCCTTCTACAACAAGTTCCTTTTTGACATGCACACGGAGCAGGAGATGCGGGAGGGCAATGTGCCGGACGTCGTGCCTGCTTTTGACGTGCCTGCATCCGGCTCCAGTGTCTGGGGTGACGCGGCGACAATTATCCCGTGGACGTTGTATGAATTCAGCGGAGATCTCAACATTCTGAAGGACAGCATGGCCGGCATGAAGGCCTGGGTGGACTGGGTCGGGCGGACCGACGGAGAGGATCACGGCTATGCCCGCAACTTCCACTACGGCGACTGGCTGGCGCTGGACAATCCGGCGGGCGGCGTCGATCAGGTGAAGGGCGGTACGGAGGATGCCTTCGTCGCATATGTTTATTTTTACAACAGTGCGCGGATCGTGGAGCGCAGCGCCCGGATTCTGGGGCTTTCGGATGATGAGGCAAAATACGGCGCGCTGGCGGATCGTATCCTGCGCTATATTCAGGATGAATATTTTACGAAGAACGGCCGGCTGGCGATAGAAAAGCAGACCGGCTATGTGCTGGCGCTTTACTATGGCCTGACAGAGCACAGAGACCGGCAGCTGAATGCGCTGCTGCAGCTGCTGAAGGCACATAAAAACCATTTTGTCACCGGCTTTGTCGGGACACCGCTGATTCAGAAAGTTCTATCCGCGGAAGGCCGCGATGACCTGGCCTATAAGATTCTGATGAATGAAGATTATCCGGGCTGGCTGTATGAGATCAACCTCGGTGCGACAACGGTCTGGGAGCGCTGGAACAGCATGGCTCCGGACGGAAGTGTTTCTTCGACCGGTATGAACAGCTTCAATCACTATGCTTACGGATCTGTCGGCGAGTGGATGTTCCGCACCATCGGCGGCATCTCGCCGTGCCTTGAGAAACCGGGCTTCAAGCGCGCCGTCCTGCGCCCGGTTCCGAACTACCGCATGAAGAATGCACAGATGACTTATGCTTCTGCAGCCGGGACCTACAGAACGGGCTGGGAGGTACAGGATCTGACACATATCCGTCTGTGTGTGGAAGTCCCGTTTGATGCGGAGGCGGAGCTGCAGCTGCCGCTCGCCAAAGCGGACACCATTCTTCCATGGTCCGGAAAAGAACTGGGAGAAGAGCGCAGAGTGATACTCCCTGCCGGCAGCTATGAGCTGACTTATGAGACCGATGCGCCGATTGTCCGGATCTTTACGGCGGATGATGCGTTGATGGATATTATGAGTGACGATCTTGCCTGGGCGGCGCTGCTGAAGGCGATCCCGGGGATCGAACAGGCCGGCGTCATCGGAGCGGAGCGCTCGCTGCGGGAGCTGATGATGCAATACGGAGGCGACGCGGCGAATGGCATTCTGGAACAGATCAACCGGATCCTGATGGAAGCGGCGCTGCAGGAATAAGCTGTGCAGGAACGAACATGACAGGTATAATCAGGATCAGGTGAGCAGAATGACGAAGAAACAGCTGGCGCTGGAGGTGATCCGGCGGCTGAAAGAAGAATATCCGGACTCGCACTGCACGCTGGCCTATGACAAGGCCTGGCAGCTGCTGGTCAGTGTCCGGCTGGCGGCTCAGTGCACGGATGCGCGCGTGGATCAGATCACGCCGCTTCTGTACGAGCGCTTTCCGAGTGTGGCGGCGCTGGCTGAGGCGCCGGTGGAGGAGATCGAGGAGATCGTACGGCCCTGCGGGCTGGGGCCGAGCAAAGCCCGGGATATCTCGAAGTGCATGAAGGTTCTGCACTATGAGTTCAACGACCAGGTGCCGGATGATTTTGACACGCTGCTGTCTCTGCCGGGTGTCGGCCGCAAGAGCGCGAACCTGGTGATGGGCGACGTGTTCGGCAAACCGGCGATCGTGGCGGATACGCACTGTATAAGACTCTGCAACCTGATCGGTCTGGTGGACGACGAAAAGGACCCGGCGAAGGTGGAGAAGGCACTGTGGAAGATCGTCCCTCCGGAGGAGGGAAATGAGCTGTGTCACCGCTTCGTGGACCACGGCCGGGCGGTCTGCATCGCGAGGCGCCCGCAGTGCGCGCAGTGCTGTCTGCAGGATATCTGCAGATATCACAAGATGGGAGCAAAACGATGAAAGTACTGCTGATAGAGGATGAGGCAGTCATCCGGAGCGGCATTCTGCGGCATATCAGATGGAATGAGCTGGGGGTGGACGAGATCCGCTCGGCTTCAAACGGTGCGGAAGCACTGGCGCTGCGGCAGGAATATGAGCCGGATATCATTATTTCCGATATTCGTATGCCGGGCATGATCGGAACGGACCTGATGCGCGAATTCCGCAAGCTTCAGCCTGAGTGCCAGGTCATATTTATCAGTGGTTATTCGGACAAGGAATTTCTGACCAGTGCGATCTCACTGGGCGCTGTCGCTTACGTGGAGAAACCGATCGATCTGACTATTCTTTCCGACGCAATCCGCATGGCTGTCGAGAACGTACAGAAGGCCGAGCGGGCGCACAAGGCAGAAAGTATCTTAAGTGAGATGGAGAGCGATCCTGCCATGCAGGATTATATCCGGCAGCACACGCAAGAAAGCGGCGAAAACGAGAGCGATACACAGAGCCTGAAGATCCGCGCGGCCTGCAGTTTTATCGATGAACATCTGACGGAGAAGGATCTTACGCTCTCGCGCCTGGCACAGGAAGTGGATCTGTCCCCGTCTTATCTCAGTTCACTGTTCGCCCGGGACACGGGGATGACGCTGAAGCAGTATATCACGGAGGCGCGGATGAAAAAGGCCGCCGCACTGTTAAGGAACCCGGAACTGAAGCAGTATGAAGTGGCGATGCAGGTCGGCTATGACGACGCGAAGTATTTTGCCAGAGTTTTCCGTGAAACGACGGGCATGTCGCCCTCGGAGTACAGAGCCAGATTATGATGGATGTGTTCAGACAGATCCGGAACAAAATACATGGCCTTTCAATGCGCAGGAAGATGCTGTACGGCTATTCTCTGCCGATCATTCTCGTCGTGGTTGTTCTGTTTTCCATCAGCGGTGTGGTCCTGCAGGGATATTACCGCGAGCAGATGGAGTACAGCGTTGTGCAGGCGCAGAATCAGGCGGACGGTTCCCTGTCCAACAGGCTGCAGGGAATGCGGCAGACCGCAAATATGATCGCGGTGGATGAGCAGCTGCATGCAATATTGTCTGATCCGGATTACGGAGAGCACACTGAACTGGTGGAAATCTATCAGGAATATTCCGCACTGGAGGACTGCTTCCATCAGATGGAGCTGTCCAATGAAACCTGTCATATCGGCATTTTTCTGCCGGACGGAATTGTATATACAAACCATCAGTATTATTTCTATAAGGAGACAGAGCTTTTCTATCGTCCGGATTATCCGGAGATCCGTCCGGCACTGGAGGAGGGCCGGTCAGCATACGCGATTTTCAATGAGACCAGAACGACCAACAACGGCATGGATCAGCCTTATCTCACGCATCTGAGAAAGATGACGATTCTGCAGCAGAACGGGGAGCAGAGGGATTATGTCATCCGTGTGGGCATCCGCATCTCTGACCTGGAAAGCATTCTCAAGAACGCGAGGACAACGGGCAGCAGCATTGTTTACCTGCTGGATCCCGAAGGCCGGTGTATGGCGCGCTCCGACAGCGCGCTGCGCATATACTCCGGGGAAGGCGAGGAACTGCCGCTGCAGGAGCTTCCCGGAACAGGGCCGCAGAACTGGTCCAAAGTCTCTCTGGCGATGGGTGATTATTATTATGTCGGCCACAGAGTCTCGGAGGGAGGCTGGTACATGGTTTCCCTGATCCCGGTCGAGGAATTCAGCCGTGAATACTGGCTGGTCGGTGTGTGGGTTCTGATCGCGGCGATTCTGATCGCAGTGACTGTCTCGCTGATTTCCTATTGGATTGCAAATTATTATTCAGGACGCATCACAGCCGTCAACCGGCGGATGAAGGAGGTGCAGGAGGGCGAGATCAATGCCTTTGTTCCGCCGGCACAGCAGGCGGGCGACGATGAGATGGATCTTCTGGACCGCAACTATGACGTCATGCTGGAGACCGTTCAGCGGCTGATGAAGGAGCAGTACCGGCTCGGTAAAAATATCACCCGGGCGGAAATGCGCGCGCTGCAGGCACAGATCAATCCGCATTTCCTCTATAACACACTGGATCTGATTAATTTCGGTGCGCTGGATTACGGTGCGGACAAGGTAGCCCAGATTGCGAGGAGCCTCGGACAGTTTTACCGGCTCTCGCTCAATCACGGGAAGGCGGCCATCTCTATCGAGGATGAGCTGCGCCATGTCGAGGCCTTTGTCGCGATAGAGAATGCGCACTATGAGGATGCGATCACGCTGGAGATCGACGTCCCGGAGGAAATCCGGCAGCTCGCATGTCTGAACATTACCCTCCAGCCTTTTGTGGAGAACAGTATCGTCCACGGCATCGGCGAGCACGAAGAGATCATGTCGTGTCACATCCGGATTACGGCTGTGCGGGAAGGCGATGATGTCGTCTTTACCGTGGAGGACGACGGTCCGGGCATTTCCCCTGAGATTGCCAGACAGATCGAGGAGAATACTTCTCACGACCGCACCCGCGGATACGGCATCAGCAACATTAACTTCCGCATCCGCCTCTGCTACGGCGAGGCGTACGGTGTCCGGTATCTGACGGACCGCCCCGGCACAACGGCCCAGATCCGGATCCGGGCCCTCACTTTGAGCGAACTGGAAGAACTGCTGGCCTGAGCCGGCAGTTTTTTTGTCTATTTCGTACAAAAATTCTCCTCTCCAAAATCGTAAAAAATTCCCCCTTTTCGAAATTCCGTTGGTTTCGGGTTTATTTTGCCTGCACTAAAATAATGACCAGGAAGTTATTGCTGTTTTATCTGAGGGAGGTGACATAATGCGATTCTTCAAAGATTTTGCGGAAGAATTCAGAGTGCACAAGGCTTTGTTCGCAATGGCCGCACCTGCATTTTTCCTGGTGCTCATCATGCAGTATTTCCCGATGAGCGGCCTCGTGCTGGCATTCAAGAATTTCCGCTACGACATGGGTGTGTTCCGCAGCCCCTGGAACGGACTGAACAACTTCAAGTTCCTGTTTTCGTCCGGCACCGGCTGGCTGATCACGAAAAACACCATTCTGTACAACCTGCTGAACCTGATCACATCGCAGCTGCTCGCAGTGATCGTCGCGATCTTCATCACGGAGATCCACGCCAAGTACTTCAAGAAGGTCACGCAGTCTGTTATCCTGCTGCCTTACTTCATTTCGTGGGTCGTTGTCGGCGTTTTCGTCTACAACCTGTTCAACTACGAAAGCGGTATCATCAACAGCATCATGAAATCCCTGGGCCGTGAGCCGATCAATATGTACGGCATTCCGGCTGCCTGGCCGTTCATCATCTGTGCATTCAATGCATGGAAATGGACAGGATACAATTCCGTCATCTACATCGCGGCCATCACCGGTGTGGACGGCGAAATCCATGAGGCAGCCTCCATCGACGGAGCGAATATCTTCCAGCGGATCAAGTACATCACGCTTCCGTCCATCCGCCCCACTCTGGTCACGATGATCCTGCTGCAGGTCGGACGAATCCTGCGCGGCGACTTCGAGATGTTCTATCAGATCGTCGGTATGAACGGACAGCTCTACAACGCGACGGACGTGATTGACACCTACGTCTTCCGTTCCCTGGTCACGAACCCGGATATCGGAATGACCGCCGCGGCAACCTTTTATCAGTCCGTCCTCTGCTTTGTCATCATTGTAGTAGTCAATGCGGTCGTCAAGCACGTCGATGAAGACTACGCACTGTTTTAATCGGGAAGGGAGGAAAGAATTATGGCTAAAACACAGGAAATTCAGGCGCCCGCCCACAAGATTAAACTGAGCACGTCTTCGAAAGTATTCTATGTGATCTGCTACACGGTCGTACTGCTGGTCGCGATCATCTGTCTGATCCCGTTTCTGCTGCTGATCTCCGGCTCCTTTACCAGTGAGCAGTGGATCCGCTTCCACGGACTCGGACTGATTCCGGGAGAGTTCTCCACGGAAGCTTACAACATCATTTTCAAAACTCCGATGCGGATTGTCCGCGCCTACGGTGTGTCGTTCCTGATCACCGGCGTCGGCACCGTACTCGGCCTGTTCATCACAACGCTGACGGCTTATGTCATCAGCCGGAAGGACTTCAAGTACCGCAATGCACTGTCGTTCTTCTTCTATTTCACGACCCTGTTCAACGGCGGAATGGTCAGTACCTACATCTACTACATCCAGTACCTGCACTTAAAGGACAGCTTCTGGGCACTGATCCTTCCCGGCATGTTCAACGTGTTCTATCTGCTGATCATGAGAACATTCGTGACGTCCGTCCCGTTTGCCCTGATCGAGTCCGCGAAGCTGGACGGCGCGGGCGAGTGGAGAATCTTCTTCCAGATCGTTCTCCCGCTGCTCAAGTCCGGTCTTGCGACCATCGGCCTCTTCCTCGCCCTGGGCTACTGGAACGACTGGTACAACGCAATGCTGTACATGAACACCGAGACCAAGTATCCCCTGCAGTACATGCTGTATGCAATCCAGCAGCAGACACAGGCACTCGCCCAGATCGCGAGCCAGGCGGGCATACAGGTTCAGAACCTGCCGTCCACTTCCCTGAAGCTGGCCATGGCGGTTGTGGCGACCGGCCCCATTGTTATTCTGTATCCTTTCGTGCAGAAATACTTTATCGCAGGTATTACGATCGGTTCCGTCAAGGGCTGATCCTAATATAGAAGTTGCAGCAACACTTCACAAACAAATCAGGAGGGTAACGTATGTTTAACAAAACCATGAAAAAGTTATTATCCGCCGGTCTGGTCGGCGCCATGGCTGTCAGCGTGCTGGCAGGCTGCGGCTCTTCCTCTGCTCCGGCAGCACAGCCCGCAGGGGATTCCGGTTCTGCGGAAGCGGGCGTAGCGGACACTTCCAAGGAAGTCGAGCTGGTGCTCTACGTCATCTCTGACCGCCCGGCGGGACAGGATGTCGTCGATGAGAATCTGAACAAGCTTCTGAAAGAGAAGATGAACACCACCATCAAGATCAACTGGATCGGATGGGCTGAGTATGCCAACAAGTATCCGATGCTGTTCTCCTCCGGTGAGCAGTTCGATATGGCATACTGCGCAACCTGGCTGAACTTCGCGAACCTTGCACGCCGCGGCGCTTTCAAGCCTCTGGATGATCTGCTTCCGACCTATGCACCCAAGAACTATGCGATGCAGTCCGATTCGGCTCTGAAGCAGGCGACCATCGATGGTCACATCTATGCAGTTCCGACATTGCTTCCGACCTACATCACCTACGGCTGCATCTATCGCGGCGATCTGGCAGCAGAAGCAGGTCTGACCGATGATATCGACACCTGGGAAGAGATCGAGGAGTTCGGTGACTGGCTCAAGGCAAATCACCCTGAGATGGAAGTTATTGACATGTATGCCGGCAACGTAGAGCTGTCCCTTCAGTGGGAGAGAAATCTGGGCAACTACGAGATCGATTCCGGAAACCGCTACATCTTCTACGATCCGTCCGAAGAGCATCCGACCGTCTTCGCACTGTATGACGATCCGACCGCTCCTGAGTTCTATGACATGTGCTATCGCTTCGGTGAGAAGGGCTTCTGGAGCAAATCCGCTCTGTCCGACACCGATTCCGCGAAGACTCAGAACGGCAAGGCTGCTATGAAGTTCCACAACATCGATACCTGGAGCGGCTACACCGTCAACCATCCGGAATGGGATTTCAAGTACGGCGTCATGACAAGCGACATCGCACACCTTCCTTACACGCAGGACTGCATGGTCATTTCCAACACGGCTCAGAATCCGGAGCGCGCTATGATGTTCTGGGATCTGCTGACCACCGATCAGGAAGTCTATGATGCATTCTACTATGGCGTACTGGGCACCACCTATGAGCTGAACGAAGAAGGTCAGTTCACCATCACCGATCCGGATCTGTACAGCACCTCCGCAATGTGGGCTGCACGTACCTTCGATCTGAACCGCAACCAGAAGGGTGTTCCGGAATTCTACGACACCGTCCGTGCGGAGTGGGAGAAGAATATCGAAGCAGGCAAGGGCACAGAGCGCTTCACCGGTTTCGTATTCGATACCTCCAACATCACAACACAGCTCGCAAACTGCCAGAACGTCCGTCAGCAGTATGGCTGGCCGCTGGAGCTGGGCTATGTTGATCCGGTTGCAGGACTTGCAGAGTACAAGCAGAAGATGCAGGAAGCCGGCATCGACGATGTCATCGCTGAGGCACAGAAGCAGCTGGATGCTTATCTGGAGGCTCAGAACTGATCCGGCTTAAGCATTACCGGATATGAACCACAACAGGAAGGGGCTCCACCGACATTGCTCGGCGGGGCCCCGTTTCTGCAAAATCAGGAAAGCCTCTGCGGCGGACCGGCTGCAGGAGGAAATGACAGGAGGAAGGGCAGAATGAAGGGAGTCAGAATCGAGAAGGTAAAAGGCGTCAATCTGGGCAACTGGCTGGTGCTGGAGAAATGGATGAGCCCTGAGCTGTTTGCGGGGACGACGGCGGAGGATGAGTATTATCTCCCGACACAGCTCTCTCCCGAGGTCTATGAGGCGCGGATCCGTCAGCACCGGGCCGAGTACATCACGGAGCGGGATTTCGGCACGATCCGGGCGCTCGGACTCAACACGGTCCGGATCCCTGTTCCCTATTTTATCTTCGGAGACCGCCCGCCGTTTATCGGGTGCATTGAGCAGCTGGACAAGGCGTTTGCCTGGGCGGAGCGCTACGGACTGCAGATTCTGATCGACCTCCACACAGCGCCTCTCTCCCAGAACGGCTTTGACAACGGCGGCATCAGCGGTGTCTGCAAGTTCTTTCAGATGCCTGACGAGATCGAGTTCGTCTATACAGTTCTTGAGCGCCTCGCGCAGCGCTACGCGGACCGCGAGGGTCTGTGGGGCATCGAGATCCTGAATGAGCCTGTCTCGGAGCAGATGTGGACGACCATGAAAGTCGGAGAGCGCTATAAACCGGTGGATCCGGAGCTGGCAGCAGGTTCCCGCGGCTATGAGACGGAAGAACTCAGACATTTTTATGTAACTGCCTATGAGCGGATCCGGAACTATCTTCCGGAGGACAAGTATGTCGTGATCCACGACGGCTTTGATCTGACCGCCTGGAAAGACTTCATGCGGGAAGATCACTTTAAAAATGTTGTGCTCGACACACACCAGTACCTGATGGTGGCGGAGTCGCAGGGCTGCGAGCAGACGCTGGAAGGCTATGTGGACTTTATCGGAGATAAATTCGGAAAGCCCATTTCCGAGATGCAGCAGTACTTCCCGGTGGTCTGCGGCGAGTGGTGCCTGTTCAATTCCCTGGCCTGCGGCCGCGATACAAAGGGCGGGCAGACCGAACTCAACGGCGAGATGGAGCAGATCACGGCGGTTGTTTCGGACGAAGAGAAGAAAAAAATCTATACAGCACTCGACCGCGCACAGAAGGCGGCGTGGGACGAAGGATGCGGCTATTTTTACTGGAGTTACAAGCTTTTGATCGATACGGTCAATGGCGATTCCTGGGTCGGCTGGGATGCCTGGGACCTGGGACGCTGTGCAGATTTCGGCTGGTTTGAAAAGGAGATCTGAACCGGCGCGGGCCGGGCCCGGCTGAGAATGGAGGATGTCATGGCAGAGTTTCTGATCGGAAAAGCAGCAGACGGAAAATTTGTCTGCGAGTCGCGGCAGATCCGCGAATACAAGGATGAGGATAAATATGAGCTGCAGGTTCTGAACATCTACCCGGAGGTGACGGACCAGACGGTTCTGGGATTCGGCGGCGCGCTCACGGACGCCTCCTGCTCCGTGCTGGAACAGATGCCGAAGAAGCAGCAGGAGGAGATCCTGCAGGCGTATTTCGGCCCGGAGGGGATCGGCTACAACACCGTGCGGGTTCACCTGGACAGCTGTGATTTCTCCGTCCGGATGTACGCGGCGGCAAAGGACTGGAAGGCGGGCAGCGCGGACAACGTTTTCCGCTTTACGAAAGAACAGAAGCGGATCAATAAGTACCTGAAGCGGATCGGCGAAATTCTCGGGAAGCCCGTACCGATTCTGCTGTGCCCCTGGTCGCCGCTGGCTTCCATGAAGGACATTAAGAGCCGCATCGGCGGGCGTCTTCTAAAGGAGCGCTACCGGGACTGGGCGGATTATGTCTGCCATTACATTCTGGAAATGCAGAAACTGGGCTTTGTGATTTATGCGGTCACTCCGCAGAATGAACCGAACGCCTGGCAGATCTGGGACAGCAGCCTGTATTCCGCCGCGGACGAAGCGGAGTATATTGAGACGGCGCTGGCACCGGCCTTTAAACAGTACGGGCTGGAAGAGATCCGGATCTGTATCTGGGATCACAACAAGGAGCGGGTCGTGGAGCGCGCCGGCAGCATCTTAAAGAGCGGAGCAGGGCCGGACGTCTCCGGCATTGCCTTCCACTGGTACTCCGGCGACCACTTCGACGCGGTCCGGATTATACACAACCTCTACCCGGAAAAGCTGCTGGTCTTCTCTGAAGGATGTGTCGGATTTGGAGACAAAAAAGCGAAAACTGCACTTGCGGACGCCGAGAAGTACGCGCATGATATGATCGGAGATTTAAGAGGGGGACTGAATATTTTCTACGACTGGAATATCGTTCTGGACATGCAGGGCGGCCCCAACCATGTGGAGAATTACTGCGACGCGCCGATTCTCTGTGACCCGGAGAACAAAACGTACGAGCGGCACCTCTCTTTTGAATATATCGGTATGATCAGCCGCGCGGTGGAGCCGGGCGCTGTGCGCGTCGAGACCAGCGTCTACACGGAAGAGATCGAGAACGCCGCCTTTATCAATCCGGACGGTGCGATTGTGCTGGTGCTCCTGAACCGGAGCAGCCGGAGCAGGAAGATCCAGTGCAGGGCAGCAGGAAAGCGCATTCCGCTGCAGCTGCCGGGACATGCCATCGCGGTGCTGACCATCTGAGAAAGCAGGAAAGGATTATCAGGCAAAATATGAAGGACAGGGAAACTTCCGAACTCCTCAGCGGGATTGAGAATATCATCCGGCAGGCCGGTGAGATTATGGTGCACGCGCACTTAAACCGCTCCGAGATCATCAGCAAAGCGGGACACAAGAATTTTGTGACTGAGTATGACCGGAAGGTTCAGGAATTTCTGATCGGTGAGCTGAAAAAGCTTCATCCCGGCGCAGCTTTCTTCGCTGAGGAAGAGAAGGAGCATCACGAAGAAATTCTGGCACAGGGCGATGTGTTTGTGATCGACCCGATCGACGGCACATCCAACTTTATGAGGGGATGGTTCCCGAGCTGCATCTCCATCGGAATGCTGCGGAAGGGCACGCCGTATCTAGGGGTCATCTACGTTCCGGTAAGCGGAGAGCTTTTTACTGCAGTGAAGGGGTGCGGCGCCCGGAAAAACGGCGAACCGATTCACGCATCCCGGGACCCGCTCGGGGAAAACCTGGCCGTCTTCGGGACGTCCGCATACTACGAGCGGGAGATCGTGCAGAAGGCGTTCGACACAGCCATGTATTATCAGCAGCGCTGCATCGACGTGCGCCGCTCCGGCAGCGCAGCCTATGATCTGTGTATGGTGGCCTGCGGAGCCGCCGGTGTCTACGCGGAGCCGCTGATTCAGCTGTGGGACTTCGCGGCGGGCGCGCTGATCGCACAGGAAGCCGGCGCCACGGTGACAGATTATGACGGGAAACCGCTGACCTTCCGGGAATCCTCCGGTGTGGTGGCGGTCTGCCCCGGTGCAGCAGAGGAAGATTATCTGCCATTCAGCGGGAAATGATAATTCAGCAGGCGGACAGAACCCAGCAAAAACAGCAACAGGAAAGGAAGAACAAAATGAGAAACATCAATCTGGACAGGGAATGGCAATTCGGACACGGACTGCTGGACGGCATGTCAATGATCCGCGGGACAGGGACGGAAAAGGTCGTGAACCTTCCGCACGATTACATGATCGAAAGCGAAGTGAGAGAAGACGCGCCGGCGGGTCCTGCGAGCGGCTATTTCACGGAAGCGACAGCACACTACAACAAAATGGTCATGATTCCGGCAGAATGGGAGAACGACAAGGTTTTTCTTTATTTTGACGGCGTCATGATGAATGCCACGGTGGAAGTGAACGGCTGCAAGGTGATGCTGCAGCATTACGGCTATGCTCCGTTTGCCGCGGACATCACTCCTTACGTCTTTTTCGGCCGCGAGAACAGAGTGACCATAACGGTCAATCCGAGTATGCAGCCCAATTCCAGATGGTATTCGGGCGCCGGTATCTTCCGGAGCATGGAGCTGGTGCACACGCCGAAGCTTCATCTGAAGAAGGACGGTATTTTTGTCTATACGAAGGACCTGATCGGCCTTGCAGACGGGAAAGCGGAGACCGCAATCCTGTGCGCGCAGATTGATCTTGCCAACGAGACGCCGGACAACCGCATTGCCGAGGTGGAGCTGATCTTCACGGAGGAGGAGAGCGGCCGCGAGGTGCTGCGCAGAAAGACGCGGGTCCAGGTCAATCCGATGGCGGAGGAGACGGCATACATGACCATGATGCTGGACGATCCGAAACTCTGGAGCGCACAGACCCCGGAACTGTACCGCGTCACGGCCAGTGTGACGGACACCGGCATCTTCCGGACCCATCATGTGCCGGAGGACGGGCTCACGGATACGGACAGTGCGCTGTTCGGTGTCAGAAGCATCACAGCGGACGCAAAGCGCGGCCTGCAGATCAACGGAAAGACCGTGAAGCTGAAGGGCGGCTGCCTGCATCATGATAACGGCATCCTGGGTGCTGTTTCCCAGTATGACGCAGAGTACCGCAAGCTGTCCCATCTGAAGGAGAGCGGCTTCAATGCGGTGCGGACGACACACAATCCGCCTTCCGCGGCGCTGATCGAAGCGGCGGACCGGCTCGGCATGTATGTTTTTGACGAGGCGTTCGATGCCTGGGCGATCTGCAAGCAGCCCGGCGATTACAACATGTTCTTTGAGGCGGACTGGGAGAAGGATCTCTCCGCTTTCATGCGGCGCGACCGGATCCATCCGAGCGTCATCATCTGGTCCACCGGCAATGAAATTCCGGAGCGCGGCGGCCTGGGCAACGGTTACACGCTGGCAACGCGCCTTGCGCGCTTCGCGAAGGCGCTGGATCCGAGCCGTCCGGTCTCCAACGGCATCTGTTCCTTCTGGAGCGGCCTGGACGACGAACTGATGGCGGAAGGAATCCAGGGAATGAAGGAGACTCTCTCGGGCGGTATCCAGAACGCCGATATCGGCAGGAAGGGAGACACCAGCTGGGAATCCATGACCGAGTGCTTTACCAACGGCCTGGATATCGTGGGCTACAACTACATGGAGAATAAATATCCCAAGAGCCATGAGATGTTCCCGGACCGCGTGATTCTGGGTTCCGAGAATTATCCGAACGAGATCGGCATTCAGTGGCCGATGGTGGAAGCGACCGACTATGTCATCGGCGATTTCACCTGGACCGCTTATGACTACATCGGCGAGGCCGGCATTGGAAAATCCGTCTTCCTGGAGAAGGATGATCCGTCCTTTGCCATGGGACCTTTTGCACTGATGAGCCACACCTCCACGTTCCCGTGGAGACTCGCGAATGATGCAGATTACGACATCACAGGCACACTGCTTCCGCAGGGCGCATATCGGCGCGTTGTCTGGGGTAGCGGCGAGACTTATGTTTTTTCCTATGATCCGGCTGTCTACGGCAAGGGAGAGCTGATCAGCAAGTGGGGCTTTACCGGCGTACAGAAGAACTGGAACTGGACCGGAAAGGAAGGACAGAAAGTCAATGTTGCGGTCTTCTCCAAGGCGGAAGAGGTCGAGTTGTTTGTGAACGGAAAATCCGCCGGCGTTCTGAAGGCGGGCGAGGCACTCGTGGCGGATATGCCCGCGCTGCCGGACAGTTTCCTGTTCGAGACCGTCTATGAGCCGGGCGAGGTGATCGCAGTCGGCCGCATCGGCGGAAAGGAAGTGTCCAGAGATGTGCTGAGGACTGTCGGCGAAGCGAAGAAGCTGGTTCTGATTCCGGAGAGAGAAGCTCTTCCGGCCGACGGACATGCACTCTGCTATGTCCGCGCGGAAATTCAGGACGAAAACGGCCAGGTGGTTCCGGACTGCAGCATCACATTAAAGGCCTGCGTGGAAGGCGCCGGTGAGCTGAAGGGCTTCGGAAGCGGCAATCCGATCACGGCACAGAATTATACGACAGGGACCTTCGATGCCTACCGCGGCCGCGCACTGGCCATCGTGCGGGCCGGGTATGAGGCAGGCGAAGCGGTTCTGCATGTACAGGCGGAAGGCCTCGAAGCGCAGACAGTGCGGATCCCTGTTCAGGCCTGAGCAGGTTCCGGCCATTTCCGGATAAAGACAACACAGATGGCTCACACGAAGACAAGAACAGCAAATCAGAGCAATGAAGTCGATATGACCCACGGGCCGCTGGCCGGAAAGATCATCCGGTTCGCACTGCCACTTGCTGCCAGCAGTATGCTGCAGCAGATGTTCAACGCGGCGGACCTGGCTGTGGTGGGCCGGTTTGCCAGCGCGCAGGCGATGGCGGCAGTGGGCAGTAATGCCTCCGTGATCAATCTTCTGATCAGTATCTTTGTCGGACTGTCTGTCGGCGCGACCGTTCTGATTGCGTCTCAGATCGGTGCGGGAAACCGGAAGGGAATCAGCGATGCGGTTCACACGGTGATTACGCTGGCTTTTGTGCTGGGTATCTTTCTGACGGCGGCGGGCATTCTGCTGGCGTCTCCGATCCTGCGTCTGATGGGGGCGCCGGATAATGTCATCCGGCTGGCAGTGCTGTATCTGCGGATCTACTTTACCGGCATGCCGGTCATTCTTCTTTATAATTACGGTTCCGCCGTGCTGCGCAGCCGCGGCGACAGCATCCGTCCGTTCTATGCCCTTGTTGCGGCGGGCGTTCTGAATGTTGTGCTGAATCTGTTCTTTGTGGCCGTGCTGCATCTGCATGTGATCGGCGTCGCGCTTGCGACTGTTCTATCCAACTGCCTGAGCGGCGGTCTGATTCTGCTGTTTCTGCTGCGGGAGTCGGATGAATTCAGACTGGATCTTCGAAAGCTGCGGATCCGGAAGGATTATGCGCTCTCCGTTTTCCGGATCGGTGTGCCGGCCGGCATACAGGGAGCTGTTTTTTCTCTTTCCAACGTCGTGATCCAGAGCGCCGTGAACAGCTTCGGCGCGGACTGTATTGCGGGCATGACGGCTGCCTGGAATTTTGATTCGATTTCCTTCTGCCTCCTCAATTCATTTACACAGGCGGCAGTGACCTTCACGAGCCAGAATTATGGCGCGGGAGACCAGAAGCGGTGCGGACGGGTCTACCGCCTGTGCCTCGGAATCGGCCTCGCCATGGATATCGTACTGGTCATTCTGATGCAGATTTTCAGAATGCCGCTGCTGCATCTGTTTACAACCGACGAAGCCGTCATCAGCTATGCGCTGGTGCGTCTGACCTATTCCTTCCGGTTCCATTTCATGTGCGGAACCTATGAAATTCCGGGCGGGGCGCTGCGCGGCCTGAACAGAGGCCTGGTTCCGGCACTGATTTCGATGCTCGGAACCTGCGCCTTCCGTCTGATTTATGTCTTTCTCATTTTCCCTTCGCACAGGACGCCGGAGGCGCTGATGCTGGTCTACCCGCTCTCCTGGGTGCTGACCTGCATTGCCATGAACACCGCCTATTTTATTGTCTACAGGAGAGCTTTTGCCCACATGAAGCCGGCCGCATAAGACAGGGATGCGCCGGCCTCCCACAGTCCTGACCGCCATAAAGCTGTCCCTGCTTGCAGGAAGACGCCGCCCGATTTATACTTTTGACGAAGCAATAAGACACAAATAAGAAAGGGGACAGATATGCTGTACATTGGAATTGATCTGGGTACTTCTTCCGTAAAGCTGCTCATGATGGATGAAAAGGGGAACATCCGCAACGTAGTGAGCCGCGAGTATCCGCTTTCCTTCCCGCATCCCGGCTGGTCCGAACAGAATCCGGAGGACTGGTACCGCGAGAGTATCGAGGGACTGAAGGAACTGACGAAGGACGTCGACAAGTCCGAGATCCGGGGCCTCTCCTTCGGCGGACAGATGCACGGTCTCGTCATTCTGGATGAGAACGACGAAGTAATCCGGCCCGCGATTCTGTGGAATGACGGCCGCACCGGCAAGGAGACCAGATATCTCAACGAGGAGATCGGCCAGGACAAGCTTGCGACCTATACCGCAAACATCGCTTTTGCCGGCTTCACGGCGCCGAAGATCCTCTGGGTGAAGAACCATGAGCCCTGGAATTTTGCCAGAATCAGAAAGATCATGCTGCCCAAGGATTACCTTGCCTATCGTCTGACCGGCACCTTCTGCACGGATGTTTCCGACGCCTCCGGCATGCTGCTCCTGGATGTCAGGAACCGCTGCTGGTCGAAGGAGATGCTGGAGATCTGCGGAATCACCGAGGAAATGCTTCCGAAGATTTATGAGAGCTATGAGTGTGTCGGAACAGTCCGGAAGGAGATCGCGGACGAGCTCGGCTTCACGGATCACGTCGTGGTCGCGGCCGGCGCGGGCGACAATGCCGCGGCGGCAGTGGGCACCGGAACGGTCGGTGACGGCGGCTGCAATATCTCCATGGGCACCAGCGGAACGATTTTCATCGCTTCGAAGGAGCTGGTCATGGATCCGCACAACGCGATTCACAGCTTTGATCACGCGGACGGCGGCTATCACCTGATGGCCTGCATGCTCAGCGCGGCTTCCTGCAACAAGTGGTGGATGGAGGAGATCCTGAACACGACAGAGTATGCCGCTGAGCAGGCTGTGATCGACAAGCTCGGCGAGAACCACGTGTTCTTCCTGCCGTATCTGATGGGCGAGAGATCCCCTCACAACAATCCCAATGCGCGTGCGACCTTTATCGGCATTACCATGGACACGTCCCGCGCGGACATGACGCAGGCTGTGCTGGAAGGCGTTGCCTTCGGACTGCGCGATTCCTTCAAGGTCATCCGTTCCCTCGGCATTGATGTGAAGACCACGAAGATCGTCGGCGGCGGCGCGAAGAGCCCGCTGTGGCGCAAGATGATCGCCAACATCCTGAATGTCAATCTGGAGATTCCGGCGATCGAGGAAGGTCCGTCCATGGGCGGCGCAATGCTGGCAATGGTTGCAGACGGAACCTACAGGGATGTACAGGAAGCGGCGGATGCCATCGTGAAGATCGTTGCGACCGAGTATCCGGATCCGGAGCTCGTGAAGAAGTACGATGAGTGCTACGCGAAGTTCAACGAGCTGTATCCGACCATCAAACCGCTCTTTGAGAAGATCATTTGAAATCCCGCAGACCCAAAATTCACATGAGAGTCTTAATGCCGGTCAGCATGGCGATTATCCTCGCCGTGCTGGCTGGCATGTTGTTTAATTACCGGCAGATCTTAAACCGCGCCGGCGTGGAAGAAGCGGAGAGCTATGTCACCTACGGCCGGCATCTGGTCATGATCGTCAACGGAGAAGACGCGGAGTTCTGGCAGGATGTCTACGAGAGTATGCAGAAGACGGCTTCGGAAGGAGACGCCTATGTGGAACTGAAGGGCATCGGGCGGAACAGCAATTACTCCATGACCGACTGGATGGACATCGCCATCGCCTCCGGCGTGGACGGCATCGCGCTTCAGAATACCGCCGCCCGCGGACTTGACGCGAAGATCAACGAGGCCGTGGCAGCCGGCATTCCGGTGGTCACACTGCTGAACGATGCGCCGCTCACCGGGCGGACCAGCCATATCGGTGTCAACGGCTACGCCATCGGGCAGGCCTATGCAGCCAGACTTCTTGATATGATCGGCGAAGGCGAAGAGCGCGTGCGGGTTGCTGTTCTTCTCACGGATGCGGAGACGGACCGCTTCCAGTATCAGGTCTACAGTCAGATCAACACGGAACTCGTCACAAATGAAAAAACAGCCGGGCGGACCGAAATCGACGCCGTGCGTCTTCCGGACGCGGGGCCTTTTGAGTCGGAGGAAGTGATCCGGGAACTGTTCCGGGAAGAGGAGGAACGCCCCGATTATGTCGTGTGCTTCAGTTCCCTGGTGACGGATGCGGTCTATCAGGCAGTCATCGATTATAACCTCGCCGGACAGACCCAGATTATCGGCTATTATCTCTCTCCGACCACCCGCTCCGCACTTCTGTCGGGCAACGTCGCCGTGACGATGATGCCGGACACCGAGAGCCTCGGCAGCCAGAGCGCCGACGCCCTTCTGGAGCAGCTGGACGAGGGCCGGACGAATTCCTATTACAATGTCAACATGCAGTTTCTGATGGGGGAGGATCTTGCACAATGAAGAAACCTCTCTCCGGCAAAATTCCGCACTTCCGGGACATATCCATCGGGACCAAGCTGCTGTTCGGCATCCTGTTCATGGCGCTCTCCATTCTTTTCAGCAACATGATTATCTACGGACAGGTCAACAGTCTGCTCACCCGGCTCAACCAGGTCTATTCGAGCAACGTCGACCTGACCGAACTCTCGGATTCTCTGGACGAGGTGCAGGAATATCTGTACCGCTATCTGGAGGTGCGCGATTACGATTCCCTGAGCAGCTATTACCGGGCGGCGGGAGAATACCGGGAACTGTTTGAAGAATTTCCGACACAGGTCTCCAACAATCCGATCCGTGTGCGGGAGAAGAATATCCGGAGCATGTCCGAGAAATTTCTCTCCATCGCGGATGAGGCGGTGACCGCCAAGCGAGGCATGAATATCGAGCGCTACAAGGATCTGTATCAGGAGGCGACGCGGCTGTACAGGTTCATCGGGGATGATCTCGCCGTGCTGAATGAACAGCAGTTTGAGAACAACTCCGCCAGCTACCAGACCCTTCAGCGGGCGGTGCGCTATATGGAGATCACGAGCCTCATCGTGCTCGCGGTCGTGATTCTGATCAGTCTGATGGTTATGATCCGCGTCACACAGGATCTCGTGCAGCCGCTGCAGGATCTTGCGCAGACAGCCAGACTGGTCGGCGAGGGTGATTTTGCCAGAAAGGCGGAAGAGGTCGACTCGCAGGATGAAATCGGTGTCGTGACCAGAGCCTTCAACCGCATGATCGATTCCCTCGGAAGCTACATCGTCCGGATCCGCGAGAGCGCGGAAAAGGAGCAGGAGATGAAGGAACGGGAACTGATGATGCAGAACCATCTGAAGGAGGCTCAGCTGAAGTTCCTGCAGGCGCAGATCAATCCGCACTTCCTGTTCAATTCCCTGAACGCCGGTGTGCAGCTGGCGGAGATGGAGGACGATGAGAAGACGGCCGTGTTCCTCAGCCGGATGGCGGATTTCTTCCGCTATAATGTCAAAAAGGGGGCGGAGGACGCCACAGTCCGCGAAGAACTGGAAACGGTGGAAAACTACATTTATATTCTGAATGTGCGCTTCGCGGGCGAGATTGATTTTGCCGCACAGACAGATGAAGAGGCGCTGGACTTCAGGATGCCGAGTATGATTCTTCAGCCGCTTGTCGAGAACGCCGTGACGCACGGCATCCGGTCCATGGACAGCGGCGGGCAGATCCGGCTGACGATCCGCTCGCTCCCGGAGGAAATCCGGATCGATGTCACGGACAACGGCGCCGGCATGAGCCGGGAGCAGATCGAAGCGCTGCTGGAGGCGGGCCGGACGGTCCATGAAGAGGACTCAACCGGCATCGGCCTGGACAATGTTATTTCCCGTCTCTCGATTTATTATGAGACGGAAAATCCTGTGGAGATCCGCAGCGACGGGCCGGGGAAGGGCACCGAGGTGACGCTGCATCTTCCGAAAAAGACACAGGCGGAAGAAATTACGGAAACTACGGAAAGCGGGGAGGAACAAGATGTTTCGGATTCTGATTGCGGATGATGAAGGCATAATGCGGGAATCGATCCGGAATACCATTCAGTCCAATTTTGCCAGTGACTGCGAGGTCCAGACCGTCCGGACGGGGCGCGAGGTGGTGGAGCAGTGTGCCACCTTCCGGCCGGATATTGCTTTTGTGGATATTCAGATGCCGGGCCTTTCGGGCATCCAGGCGATTCAGGAGGTCCGCAAAACCGATCCGTCGATTCTGTTTATCATTATCACAGCCTATGACCGGTTCTCCTATGCACAGGAAGCGGTCAATCTGGGCGTGATGGAATATATCACCAAGCCGGTCACTAAGAAGAAGATCGTGGATGTGTGCGTGCGGGCGATGCATCAGGTGGAGGAGATGCGCAGGAAGCGCAGCGATGATCTGCGCGTGCGCGAGAAGCTGGAAATTGTCCAGCCGATGATCGAAGTGGCCTTCATCAACAACCTGCTGCAGGAGGACCGCGGCGCAGGCATGCGGGACTATCTGGATATGCTGGACATTCACGAGGAGTACGGGTTCTTCTGCGTGCTGGAATTCGGCGACGGCGACAGCAGCGGAAACCTCACTAATGCGGTGGGCTCCAATGTCAAAATGAATCAGTATTATCAGGAGCTCAAGAACACCGTCCACGATTACCTGGACTGTATCATCGGTCCGCTGATGGGCAACCGGGTTCCGCTGTTTATTCCTTTTCAGAGGGACAGAATGTCCTACGAGCAGCGCGTGGAAATGATCACGAGAATCCGCAATCTGCTGCGCCGGCTGGAGTCTGATTTTGAACTGAGCTTCCGGAGCGGCATCGGCGGCGTGCACAGCATGGAGGAGGCGTCCATGTCCTTCCGGGAGGCCGTGCGGTGTCTTCGGCAGGGCGAGGGGCATGTCGTCCATGTCATGGATCTGTCCGCTGCCGCCAAGACGCAGGAGGAGTATCCCTATGCCCTGGAGCAGAAGTGCATCCAGCTGGGTATGATGGCGGACGCGGACGGCGCCTGTGCCTGTGCGGAGGAGCTGATGGAGTGGATGGAGCAGCACAATCCGGAAGAGCTGGCCATGCGGGCGCTCACCATGGTGATTCATCTGCAGCAGAAGGCGATGGAGAACGGCCTTCTGCAGGGCGGCCAGGAACTGAAGGGCGATTCCCTCATGGAACTCTCGGGCGCCGGCAGGCCACAGGTGGTGCAGTGGCTGCTTTCCCGGATCAAAAGCATCTGTGAGGACATCTCAAGCCGCAAGCGCCGGGAGTCCGAAAATGTCGTGAGCCGGGCGGCCTCCTATATCCGGGAGCACTATGCCGAGGAAATCACTCTGGACGAGGTCTCCCGCCTGGTGGATATCAGTCCTTATTATTTCAGCAAGCTCTTCAAGCAGGAGACCGGAGAGAACTTTATCGAATATCTGACCTATATCCGGATTGAGAAGGCCAAGGAATTCCTGGCCAACCCGCGCTGCAGCATCAAGGAAGTCTGCATTATGTGCGGGTACAGCGACCCGAATTACTTCAGCCGGATTTTCAAGAAATATGTCGGGATGACGCCCAGCGAGTACCGCGGGTCCTGAAGCCCCGCAGCGGAGGAATAAATCTATGAGAAAAGATTATCGGGGCAAAATAAGAAAGCGCCTGATCTCCCGGCTCCTGCCGGCTGTTCTCGCGTGCATTCTTGCTGCCGGACTCTTCGGGTGCGGCGCCGGAAAGGCCGAGCAGACCCAGAAGACGGAGAAGAGTGAGGAGGATTCCATCAGCATCGGCATGAGCTTCGACTCCTTCGTGATCGAGCGCTGGATCCGGGACCGGGACGTGTTCGTGTCGACGGCCGAGGCACTGGGTGCGAAGGTCAACGTGCAGAGCGCAAACGGATCCACGCAGGAACAGATTGAACAGATCCGGTATCTGATGGATAAGGGCATCGACGTGCTGGTGGTCATTCCGGTCGACTGCGATGCCCTCGCGGAGGTCCTGGGAGAGGCCAGAAAGCGCGGGATCCGCGTGATGAGCTACGACCGGCTGGCATCCAATGCGAACGTGGATCTGTACATCTCCTTTGATAATGAGGAAGTGGGACGCCTGATGGGACGGGCGCTGCGGGATTCGATTCCGCAGGGAGGCAAAATCTTCATGATCGGCGGACCTCTCACCGACGACAATGTCGTGAAGGTCGAGCGGGGCTTTCACGAGGTGGTGGACAGAACAGAACTCGATGTGGTCTATCTGGCGCGGTGCGAAAACTGGAACGCCATCGACGGATACGGCTATGTAAAAGAAGCGCTGAAGGAAAACCGCGATGTGGCGGGGATCATGTGCGGAAATGACGATATTGCCACCCAGGCTTTCCGGGCACTCTCCGAGGAGCGGCTGGCCGGAAAGGTCATGCTGACGGGACAGGACGGCGACCTCTCGGCCTGCCAGCGTGTCGTGGCCGGCACGCAGACGGTGACGGTGTTCAAGTCTATCGATGAGGAGGCGCGCCGGGCAGCGGAGAGCGCAGTCCGCATGGCCCGGGGAGAGGAACCGGAGGGAGCGGACCAGACCATGAACGACGGAACCTATGATGTCCCGTATCTGGAGCTGACGCCGATTGCCGTCACACAAAGCAACATCGACGAGGTCATTGTGGAGGGCGGCTTCCACGCGCGGGATGAAATCTATCTGAACAGGTGAACCGTCTGTCTGAACCGATAAAACCGGAATTCCGAGTCCTGCCGGTCCTGCTGAGAGGTCAGTAGCACACCGGCAGGATTTTTTTGTCATTTTTCCTGCGGCCGGTCCCCCGGCCCGACATTTCATTGTCAATTTGGTGCTATTTGTTGCCAAAACATTCAAATGGAACTGTGTTATTATGCAATTGTCACAAAAAGTACGCCCCGCAGGGGGCGGGATATGATCCAAGGAGGATACATATTATGAAGAAAAAGGCAGTAGCACTTGTTCTGGCAGCGTCCATGATTTCTGCAGTACTTGCAGGATGTGCGGCAGCAGCTCCGGCAACAACTGAGCCGGCAGCAGAAGCAGTTGAGGAAGAAGCTGAGGCACCTGCTGAGGAAGCTGAAGCAGCTCCGGCAGCAGAAGCAACCGGCAAGACCGTCGGTATCGCAATGCCGACACAGTCCCTTGAGAGATGGAATCGTGATGGTTCTTATCTGAAGGAGCAGTTCGAGTCCAGAGGCTATGCCACAGAGCTTGTTTTCTCGGATAACAAGATCGAGCAGCAGGTCAAGGACCTTGAGAACATGATCGCGGATGAGGTTGACCTTCTGGTCATCGCAGCAATCGACGGCGAGTCCCTTTCCCAGGTTCTTGCAGATGCGAAGGATGCAGGCATCCCGGTTATCGCATATGACCGTCTGATCATGAACACCGATGCAGTCAGCTACTATGTATCGTTCGATAACTACACAGTCGGCACACTGCAGGGTCAGTTCGTAGTTGATCAGCTGGATCTCGACAATGTTGACGGCCCGTTCAACATCGAGTTCACCGCAGGTGATCCGGCCGACAACAACGCAGGATTCTTCTTCAACGGCGCATACGATGTTCTGAAGCCTTACATCGAGGCTGGCAAGCTGAACGTTGTTTCCGGCCAGACCCAGTTTGACCAGGTTGCAACCGCTCAGTGGAATACTGAGACCGCTATGAAGAGATTCCAGAACATTCTGGCTTCCTACTATTCTGATGGAACTGTCCTCGACGTAGCACTGTGCTCCAATGACTCCACCGCACTCGGTGTTGCACAGGCAATCGAGACCGACTATGCCGGCGACAACACAGTTCTGGTAACCGGTCAGGACGGTGACGAAGCGAACCTTGCCAACATCGTAGACGGCAAGCAGACCATGACAGTCTACAAGGCAGTTGCGAACGAAGCAGTTGCTACTCTGGACCTCGGCGATGCTCTTCTGAACGGCGAGACCCCGGACGAAGGCCTGATCGCAGCTTCCAACTGGGACTTCGACTGCGCATATGATACCTCTTCCTATGACAACGGCACCGGCATCATTCCTTCTTATCTGCTGGTTCCCACAGTTGTTACCAAGGACAACATGGTTGAAGAGCTTGTAACTCCCGGATACTATACACAGGACGACGCAGGCTATCTGCATCCGACAAACTAATCCGACAGCCGGATAAAACCGGGCGGGGCAGAAAAATTTTGCCCCGCCTTTTTTTTCAGTAGCGGGTACTGCTGAAAGGATATGAGGGAAGCAGGAGGTATTACAGTTGGCAGATTATATTCTGGAGATGAAAGGAATCATTAAGGATTTCCCCGCTGTAAGAGCTTTGGATGATGTCAATCTTCAGGTTGAGCGCGGAGAAATTCACGCACTGGTCGGTGAAAACGGCGCAGGAAAGTCCACGCTGATGAACGTTCTCTCCGGGACGTTCCCTTACGGAGATTACAGCGGGCAGATTATCTATAACGGACAGGAATGTAAATTCCACAACATTCACGATTCCGAAAAGCTCGGAATTGTCATCATACATCAGGAACTCGCCCTGATTCCGGAACTGACCATCGCCGAGAACATGTTCCTCGGAAATGAGCGGAAATCCGGATTCGGCAGAATCAACTGGGACCGGACTTATAAGGAAGCACAGGATCAGATGAACCGGGTCGGCCTGAAGGAGAAATCCAGCGTGCTGATCAAGGACATCGGAACCGGCAAGCAGCAGCTGGTGGAAATTGCCAAGGCACTCTCCAAAAACGTCAAGCTGCTGATCCTGGACGAGCCCACTTCGTCCCTGAACGAGGAAGATTCCAGAATGTTGCTGGACATGCTTCTGGGCTTCAAGAAAGAGGGCCTGACCTCCATCATCATCACACACAAACTGAACGAGGTTGCCTACTGTGCGGACCGGATCACCGTCCTGCGCGACGGCTCGACCATCGAGACCATCGACAACCACGATCACAATATCGATGAGGAGCGGATCATCAAAGGCATGGTCGGCCGTGAACTGACCAACCGCTTCCCTTCCCGCGAGCACAACGTGGGAACAGAGGTGATGTTTGAGGCACAGGACTGGACAGTCTATCACCCGGTATATACGGAAAAATGCGTGGACCGGAACGTCAGCTTCAAGGTGCATAAGGGAGAGATCGTCGGTTTCTCGGGTCTGCAGGGCGCAGGCCGCACGGAACTCGCAATGTCTCTTTTCGGCAAGAGCTACGGAAGCAAAATATCCGGCCGCGAGTACATAAAAGGCAAGGAAGTTCATCTGAAGAATGAACACGATGCCATTGAGCACGGACTGGCATATGCGACAGAAGACCGGAAGGTCAACGGCCTGGTGCTGGAGGATTCCATCGCGTGGAATACCACGATGGCCAAGATGTCCAAAGTCAGCAAGAACGGCATCATCAATGTGCCGGAGGAAAACAGGGCAGCACAGGAATATGTGGATGCCATGCGGACCAAGACGCCGAGCATCCAGCAGAAGGTCGGCAATCTGTCCGGCGGCAACCAGCAGAAGGTGCTGCTGTCCAAGTGGATGTTCGCGGAGCCGGATATCCTGATCCTGGACGAGCCGACGCGCGGTATCGACGTCGGTGCAAAATATGAGATTTACTGCATCATGAATGACATGGTCGCACAGGGCAAGGCAGTGGTCATGATTTCGTCCGAACTGCCGGAACTGCTGGGAATGTGTGACCGGATCTACGTCATGAATGAGGGAGAAATGGTCGCGGAGTTTAAGGCGGAAGAAGCTACGCAGGAGAAGATTATGAGCGCGATCCTGACTTCGGATAAGAAAGAGGAGGCAAAAGCATGAATGTCAAAGCATTACTGAAAAAGTACACCATGGTGATCGCGCTGGTCGTCGTCTTTATTTTCTTCACGATCCTGACGGGCGGAAGACTGACCAACGCGCAGAACGTTTCCAACCTGCTTCTGCAGAACGCCTATGTGCTGGTCATGGCCTGCGGCATGCTGCTGTGTATCCTGACGGGCGGCAACGTCGACCTGTCGATCGGCGCTTCGCTGTGTCTGTGCGGCGCACTGGCAGCCAAAATGATGCAGAGCGGAGCTCCTGCCGGATTTGCAATCCTTGCGGCACTGACCGTGGCGGCCGTCATCGGTGTCTGGCAGGGCTACCTGATCGGTTTTGTCCACATCCCGCCGTTCATCTGCACACTGGCCGGTATGTTCCTCTGGAGAGGTCTTGCCCGTGTCGTGCTGGATTCCAGAACCATCAGTATTCAGAACTCGAAGTTCCTGGACCTGTTCTCCTCCTATATTCAGATCCCCGGAATCGATGAAAACAAGCACTGCGTGTCCGCACTGATCGTCGGCATCATCGTCGCGGTGGTCATCACTCTCGCGACGCTGGCAAACCGTGCGCGTCAGGCGAAGAACGGTTACGACACCGGATCGAAGACCGGCGCGATTGTGAAGCTGGTGATCATCGATCTGCTGATCGTCATTTATTCCTACAAGCTGATGCAGTACAAAGGCATCCCGGTCATGCTGATCTGGATCCTGGCAGTCGTCCTGATCTTCGCGTTTGTGACCAGCTCCACCGTGTTCGGCCGTTACTTCTACGCGGTCGGCGGCAATGAGAAAGCCACCAAGCTTTCCGGTATCGATCCCCGTAAGGTTTACTTCTGGGCATACTTCCTGATGAGCCTTCTGGCAGGTCTCTCGGGCCTTCTGATGGGTGCACGTATCGGCTCTGTCGACGGTGCAATGGGAACCTCCTATGAGATGGACGCCATCGCTTCCTGCTTCATCGGCGGTGCATCCGCATACGGCGGATCCGGAACCGTTCCGGGCATCATGATCGGTGCAATCCTGCTGGGCGTTATCAACCAGGGCATGTCCATCTACGGCCTGTCCGACTCCTGGCAGTACGTGGTCAAAGGCGCCGTGCTTCTGACCGCTGTCGTCTTCGACGTCGTATCCAATCACAAGACCGGCAAGTCATGATCCTGCCGCGGCGTCCTGTCGACAAAACATCTGCAGTCATGTAAAATATAAAGAGCGGTTCCGGGAGACCGGAGCCGCTTTTTTAAGGAGAATTAAGATCATGCCGAGCACGTATGCGCACGAACGATTCGGATGTGATGTACTAAGGCGTCTCCCGGAGCGGGAGCGCGCAGCAGCAGAACAGGCGCCGGGCCTTTTTCACCTGGGACTGCAGGGGCCTGATCTGTTTTTTTATTACAAACCGCTGAATCCGGGACAGGTGTCGCGCATCGGCAATGCGGTTCACCAACGTCCGGGACTGGACTTCGCCGTCCATGCCGCACAGGTCGCGGCTGAACACGACTGGGCGCTGCCGTACCTGGCTTATACATACGGCTCCATCTGCCATTTTGCCCTGGACCGGGCCTGCCACTTTGACGTCTTCGATTACACGAGAACGCATGGCGCCGCACATTCGGTTATTGAGGGCGAGCTGGACCGGGCGCTGCTTCTGGAGGACGGAAAGGATCCGGTCCGCGCGGACCTCGTTGAAAATCTGCATCCGGATCCGGAAGACGCGCAGGTCATCGCGGCATTTTATTCCGGCATGAATCTCGGCGGAAGCGGGGAAGACGGCTTTACGATGAAGCAGATGAAGGCGGCGATCCGGTCTTTCATCCGGTTCAATCACATCCTGACTGCACCGGGAAAGGGAAAACGCTTTATCATCTTCAGCGGGATGAAGGCGGCGGGCAAATACGAAGAGCTGCGCGGGCATGTGATCGGCTATGAGGAGGATCCCGCCTGCCGGGAGGTCCTGCCGGTTCTCCGCAGGCACTATGAAGAGGCCATCCCGGAGGCCGTGCGGCTGATCCGGGATTTCCGGGACAGCGCGGAGGGACGCATTGCCTGGGACCCGCTCTATGAGATGAATTATGAGTCGGACTACCGGCGCAGATGGGCAGAGGCCGGGATCACTTCCGGCGAAGAGAAATAAAGCACCGACAGCGCGCAGTGCGCTGTAAAAGCAAAAGGGGGAAGGTAAGATGAAATTCAAACTGACGTCTCTTGAGAAGAAATGGGTTCTATACGACGTGGCCAACTCGGCTTTTACGATGCTGGTCTCCACGCTGATCCCGATCTATTTTCACGCGCTCGCCGGCGATGCCGGGATCGCGGAGGTCGACTACCTCGCCTACTGGGGCTACACGATCTCGATCTCGACGCTGATTGTGGCGCTCCTGGGCCCGATTATGGGCGCGGCGGCTGACAAGAACAAGCGCAAGAAAACCTTCTTTGCCGCGACGATCATACTCGGCTCCATCGGCTGCCTGATGCTCGGCTTTGTGCGCCAGTGGCTGACATTCCTGATCGTGTTCTGCATCGTCAAGACCATCTACTCCGTCAGCCTGGTCATCTACGACTCCACCATCAACGACATCACGACCGAGAACCGCATGGACGATGTCTCCGCGCAGGGCTACGCCTGGGGCTATATCGGCAGCTGCATTCCGTTCATCCTCTGCCTGGTGATGGTCCTCTTATATGACAAAATCGGCATTTCCCAGATGACCGCGCTCTCGATGTCCTTCGTCATCACCGCCGTCTGGTGGTTTGCCGTCTCCCTTCCGATCCTGCGCTCCTATGAGCAGAAGTACTTCATAGACGAGAGCCGGCAGGAAGAAAACATCTGGAAGCAGCTGTGGAAGACCCTGAAGGACATCGCGAAGGACAAGAAGGTCCTGCTGTTCCTGCTTGCGTTCTTCTTCTACATTGACGGCGTCTATACCATCATCGACATGTCGACAGCCTATGGCTCCGCGCTGGGCCTCGGCTCGACCGACATGCTCCTCGCCCTTCTGGTCACGCAGTTCGTGGCCTTCCCGAGCGCCATTATCATGGGACGCCTCTCCCGCACGAAGGAGAGCTCGATGCTGATCACGGTCTGCATCGCCGCTTACTTCTGCATCGCGGTATTTGCCTTCTTCATGACCAGTGCCTGGCAGTTCTGGGTCCTGGCCATCGCGGTCGGCATGTTCCAGGGCGGCATCCAGGCCCTGTCGCGGTCTTATTTTGCCAAAATTATTCCGCCGGAAAAATCCGGAGAGTACTTCGGTTTCTATGACATCTGCGGAAAGGGCGCATCCGTCGTCGGCACGACCGTCATGGGCCTTGTCTCCCAGGTGACCGGCAATATCAATTACGGCGTCGGCGCCATTGCGATCTTCTTCCTGATCGGTATCTTCGCATTCCGCATGTCCGTGGCAGCTAAGAAAGGATAAGTTCATGGCAGTACAGGTATGGGCACACAGAGGCGCGTCGGGCTACGCGCCGGAAAATACACTGGAGAGCTTCGCACTGGCGGCGGAGCAGGGTGCGGACGCGATCGAGCTGGACGTACAGCTCTCGCGTGACGGCGAACTTGTGGTCATTCACGATGAAACGACAGATCGCGTCTCCGGAAATAAGGCGTGGGTGAAGGATCTCACGCTCCGGGAGCTGAAGGAACTGAATGTCAGCCTCCCGCATCCGGTGGGGTTCGGAAAGACGGAAATTCCGACCCTGCGGGAAGTCTACGAGCTGATCCGGCCGACCGGGCTGAATATCAATGTAGAGATCAAGTCGAGCATCATCTGGTACCCGCAGATCGAGGAGAAGGTGCTTGAGCTGACGGCGCAGACGGGGATGGAGGAGCGCGTGATCTACTCCTCCTTCAACCATTACTCGCTGGTGAAGCTGAAAGACCTGAATCCTTCGGTGAAGACCGGACTTCTTTACGAAGACGTCCTGATCGGCGCAGCGCCCTATGCGCGGGACACTGTGGGTGTGGAAGCACTGCATCCGGCGCTCTATCACCTGCAGGACCCGGATTTTGTCCGCACGGCGCATGAATACGGCCTTGAGACCCATGTCTGGACCGTCAACGAGCCGGAGCATCTGCGGATGTGCATGGAGATGGGCGTCGAAGCGGTCATCACCAATTATCCCGACAGGGCGCGGCAGATCGCAGGGGAATTTGCATGATCCGCAAATCGATCCGCGTTTTCGGACAAGTTCAGGGTGTCGGCTTCCGCTACCGCGCAAGCTATGCCGCTAAAGAACTGGGGCTGACCGGTTGGGTGGAAAATCTCTGGGACGGCAGCGTACAGATTGAGATACAGGGCCCCCGGCTCCAGGTGGAGAAGTTCCTTCCCGCCGTGGAGGAGGGCTCTTTTGTCCGCATCGATTATGCGGAGGAGACGGAGATGGACGTGGTGGAGGACGAGCGCCGATTCCGCGTCAGAGGTTATTAACGGGCAATGGCTGAACACAAATCGAATCTGACCACACTCTGTTATCTGAAACAGGACGGAAAGGTCCTGATGCTGCACCGCACCCGGAAAAAGAAGGATGTCAACAGGGATAAATGGATCGGCGTCGGCGGACATTTTGAGGCTTCGGAGAGCCCGGAGGAGTGCCTTCTGCGGGAGGTGCGCGAGGAGACGGGATATGAGCTTCTCTCGTGGCAGTTCCGCGGCATCGTGACCTTTATCGTCCGCGGAGAAGAACAGCTGACGGAGTACATGATGCTGTTCACCTCGGAAGAATTCGTAAAGCGCTGTGAACCGGAGAGCCTCGAGGGCGATCTGGTCTGGGTGGAAGAAGAGAAGATGAAGGACCTGAACCTGTGGAAGGGCGATCTGATCTTTTTCGACCTGATCCGCAGCGGCGCACCGTTTTTCTCCCTGAAGCTGGAATACGATGCGGACGGGACGCTGCTCCTGGCGGTGCTGGACGGTCAGGATTACCGGGACTTTTCTTCGGGAATATAGAATTCAAGAATGCCCAGAACGCGGCTTCCGTAATTCGGGCGATAGTACCGGGGCCTGCGGTGCCAGCTGTCGGCAATCTCCAGGACGGTTCCGTCCGGATACGTCAGCGAGCCGATCACGGTGACCCAGTGCCACCGGAACAGGGAGTCGCCGAGGAGCAGTGCGGCCGGATGCCCCTTTGAGAGCACAGCCGGTATGTCTTCAACATTTTTCAGCTTCCTGCAGCGGATCGGAATCCCGGTGTCCCGGTAGTAGCGTGTGATGCGCTTCTCAAGGTTCAGGATCGGACCGTTTCCGATCCTGCTGTGAATGGACGTGAAGGACCGGTGCGAGATTTCGCGCAGAAGCTCCGCCGTGCGCGCGTTGGCCGGCGGCGAGAGGATCAGGGAGAGATTGGTGGCCGTCACTGCGGCGCAGTGATTTTTGGCCTCTTCCATATAGTCGGTCGTCACGGCGAACGAGACCGGCAGGTGCGGAAGGGTCACCAAAGAAACCGGCGCCTCCTCCGGAAGCTCCGACGCCACTGAAAATCCGTATGTACCGTTGCCGACGAGCGGCAGAAACTTCATCTTTTTCATGCAGTATCAGTTTAGCACATCCGCCTGAAAGTTGACACTTTATCCCCTGGCTGATATAGTTACTTTCGTAAAAATTTCGAAATATTTCATGCGCCTTTTGGCGGGATTGTTGATTGCGAATGAATAAATTTTTCCTGAAAACTCTGATCCCTGCAGCAGCCCTTTTTGTTCTGCTGCCGGGCTGCGTACGGGCTGTGAGGGCGGAAGGCGGCGGTCTTTCCCTTCCCACAGCCGGTCTTTCTTATGCTCTTTCACAGCCTGATACCCGCGCATCCGTGAAGGATGTGGAGGACTATCTGACTGCCAGCGGAATGATCCGGACCCGGAAGGGTGATGCCGCGAAGACATCGGATGAGAAGAAGCAGGACAAGTCTGCGCAGCAGACAAAATCCGGCTCCGCGGTCGAAGTTCCGGAGGTCACGGAGATCGTCGACACCGCGCTGACGAAAAAGCAGCAGCGCGAGGCGGACGTGACGGTCAGCCAGACCGCGATCCTCATCGAGGAGACTGCGGCGGCAGCGGGACGTGAGATCGACGACAGCTATTCGAAGGAAGTCGTTGCGGTCGCGAAGGCCGTGGAATCTGCGCCGGAAGGCGCCACGACCGAGGAGGCCGTGTCAATTGCCAAGGAAGAAGTTGTCCTCGCACAGCGCGCGGAAGACGCCGGCGTGACAGTGGAAGAAATGCGCAGGGCGGACGAAGAGGCCGCGAAGGCCGCTGAACGTGCGAAGGCGGAAGAAGAGCTGGGCGCCAAGCGCGCCGAGGCGGAAGCTGCTGTCGCGGAAGAAGAGCTGTGCGTCGCGCTGGTCAGTGATTTCATCAATATCCGTTCAGAACCCAGCACAGACAGCGAGATCGTCGGCAAGCTCTACGCGAACGGCGTCGCCAAGGTTTTGTCCGAGCCCGATGATTTCGGCTGGATGAAGATTTCCTCCGGCGAAGTCGTCGGCTATATCAAGGCGGAGTATGTCGCGACCGGACAGTACGCGCATGAACTCGCTGCGGAAGTGGAAGAATACCGTGCGACGGTCAACACCGAGACACTCCGTGTCCGTGTCGCACCGGATCTGGATTCCGACGTTATCACCCTGATCGGCATGGGTGAAGAACTGAATATTCTTGAGGAACTCGCAGGCTGGCTGAAGGTCGACACACCGGATGGCGAAGGCTATATTTCTTCGGACTACGCCGACGTCGATGTCTTCTTCCCGGAGGCCAAGTCCAAGGCACAGGAAGAGGCCGAGATCGCCGAAGCGCGCCGCGCGGAGGAAGAGAAGATCAAGGCACAGAAGGCCCAGGCGGAGGCCGACCGCAAGAAGAGAGAAGCGGAGGCGGCAAGGACAGCGGCCGAGCGCGAACGTCTCCAGGCGGAGGCTCAGAGAGCACAGGAGGCGGCGGATGCCGCGAAGGCGAGCTACGATCAGGCGGCGGAAGCGGCGGCAGCTGCGGGCGCGGGTGCCGGCGGATCCGGAAAGGGTCAGGAAGTCGTCAACTACGCGTGCCAGTTCATCGGCAATCCGTACGTATGGGGCGGATCGAGTCTGACAAACGGAACAGACTGCTCGGGCTTCACAATGTCCGTCTATGCACACTTCGGCGTGAGCCTGCCGCACTACGACGCTTCCCAGAGAAGCTGCGGTACCGCGGTTGCAAGCCTGGCCGAGGCAAGACCCGGCGATCTGATCTGCTACAACGGCCATGTCGGTATCTACATGGGAGGCGGACAGATTGTCCACGCGAGCAATCCGAGGACCGGCATTACCACCGGAAATGCAACTTACAGACCGATTGTCGCCATCCGGAGGATTTTCAACTGACGTCTGTTCTGCTATACTGTTAGGTATAAAAAAGAAGGGGAACAGGGGGGTTACTGTTTCCCGGAAAGGACAGCGTTATGAGATTTATAATCGTTGGAAAGAATATGTCTGTAACACCTGCGCTGGAGAGCGCAGTCAAAGACAAGCTGAGCAAACTGGACAAGTTTTTCAACCAGGACACGGAAGCACATGTGACGCTCAGCACCATCAAAGACCGGCACAAAATTGAAGTGACAATTCCGGTCAAGGGCAAGATCATCCGCTCCGAGCAGGTCAGCAATGACATGTATGTCTCCATTGACCTTGTAGAGGAAGTGATCGAGCGCCAGCTGAAGAAATATAAGAATAAGATCATTGATCGCCATCAGTCCGGCGGCAGCTTCCAGGATGCTTACATGGATGCCGACTATATGGACGACGAGGAGATCAGAATTGTCCGCTCGAAGCAGTTTGACATGAAGCCGATGTATCCCGAGGATGCCTGCGTACAGATGGAGCTTTTAGGACACAGCTTTTACGTGTTCCTGAACGCCGAGACAGAGCAGATCAACGTGGTTTACAAGAGAAAAGGCAACACCTACGGACTGATTGAGCCGGAAGTCTGAGCACCGTCTCTGATCACAGTAAATATGTTTATGAAAGAACACGCTTTTCGTTGAAAAGCGTGTTCTTTTGTGCTATAATATGTAGATGGAATGTGAAAAATTTAACAAACTCATTCCGAAGAGCATTGACCCGCAGAAACAAAAAAGATTTGGAGGGAAAAAATGGGTAAAAAAGTTGTTATCGCAGGAGCATGCCGTACAGCGATCGGTAAGATGGGCGGAGCACTCAGCAGTGTCTCGGCAGCAGATCTTGGCGCGATCGTCATTAAAGAAGCTTTAAACCGCGCAGGCGTCCCGGCTGACCAGGTCAGCGAAGTGCTGATGGGCTGCGTCATCCAGGCAGGTCTGGGCCAGAACGTCGCAAGACAGTCTTCCATCAAGGCCGGTCTTCCGGTAGAGGTTCCGGCTGTCACTATCAACGTTGTCTGCGGTTCCGGTCTGAACTGCGTCAACATGGCCGCCGACATGATTCTCGCGGGCGACGCGGATATCGTTGTTGCCGGCGGTATGGAGAGCATGAGCCGCGCTCCTTATGCTGCTATGAATGCCCGCTTCGGTTACCGTATGAACAACGGTCAGTTTGTCGACACCATGGTCAACGATGCTCTTTGGGATGCTTTCAATAATTATCATATGATCAAGACCGCTGACAATGTCGCGGAGCAGTGGGGCCTGACAAGAGAAGAGATCGACGAGTTCTCCGTCGCTTCCCAGAACAAGGCTGAGGCAGCAATGGCTGCAGGCAAATTCAAAGACGAGATCGTTCCCGTCGAAGTCAAACAGAAGAAGCAGGTTATCGTTGTCGATACCGACGAGGGTCCTCGTCCCGGCACGACCATGGAAGGCCTTGCAAAGCTCCGCCCGATCAATGAAGGCGGCGTGACCACCGCAGGAAACGCCTCCGGCATCAACGACGGCGCTGCTGCAGTCGTCGTCATGAGCGAAGAGAAGGCGAAGGAACTGGGCGTGAAGCCGATGGCAACTTGGATCGGCGGCGCACTCGGCGGCGTGGATCCCTCCATCATGGGCGTGGGACCGGTCGCAGCGACCAGAAAAGTCTTCGCGAAGACCGGCCTGACCATCGACGACATGGATCTGTACGAAGCAAACGAAGCATTCGGAGCACAGTCCGTCGCAGTCGGCAAGGAGCTTGGTTTTGACCTCTCCAAACTGAATGTCAACGGCGGTGCAATCGCACTCGGACATCCGGTCGGCGCTTCCGGCTGCCGTATCCTGGTGACCCTGCTTCACGAGATGGCGAAGAGAGACGATGTGAAGAAGGGCCTCGCGACCCTCTGCATCGGCGGCGGCATGGGCTGCGCGACCATCGTTGAGAAATACGAATAAGCATCTGTGGGAAATTCATCAAAGACCGGGTTGACCTTTAATCCGGTCTTTGAATGTGTATTAACAAAGCAGTAGGAGGAAAGAAAATGAGTTTTGTGCTGTATGAAACAGAGGGGGCTGTCGGCATTATCACCATCAATCGCCCGGAAGCGCTGAACGCACTCAACAGCGCTGTGCTGGATGAGCTGAACGCCGTACTGGACGGTGTGGATCTTGACAGCATCCGCGCTCTGGTCCTGACCGGTGCCGGAGAGAAGAGCTTCATAGCCGGCGCGGATATCGGCGAGATGAGCACTCTCACAAAAGAAGAGGGCGAGGCTTTCGGCAAGAAGGGCAACGATGTCTTCCGCAGAATCGAGACTTTCCCGATTCCCGTGATTGCGGCGATCAACGGTTTCGCACTGGGCGGCGGCAATGAGATCGCCATGAGCTGCGATATCCGCATCTGCTCCGAGAACGCCGTCTTCGGACAGCCGGAAGTGGGTCTGGGCATCACACCGGGCTTCGGCGGCACGCAGAGACTGGCGAGACTCGTCAGCCCCGGCATGGCGAAGCAGCTGATCTACACCGCTCTGAACATCAAGGCGGACGAGGCATACCGGATCGGCCTGGTGAACGCAGTGTATCCTCAGGCTGAGCTGATGGATGCCGCGAAGAAGCTGGCCGGCAAGATTGCAATGAACGCACCGATCGCGGTCCGCGGCTGCAAGAAGGCCATCAACGAAGGTCTTGAGGTCGGCATGGACGAAGCGATCGTCATCGAAGAGAAGATCTTCGGCGGCTGCTTCGAGTCAGAGGATCAGCGCGAGGGAATGGCAAACTTCCTGCGCAAGAAGGATGATCCGGCCAAAGTAAAACACGTAGCATTCAAGAACGCTTAATCAGATTCTGACAGATTCAGACTAGTGAAGGAGGAAATAAAAATGAAAGTAGCAGTTATCGGCGCCGGAACAATGGGTTCGGGAATCGCTCAGACCTTTGCACAGTGCGATGCGGTCGAGACCGTTTATCTGTGCGATATCAAGCAGGAGTTCGCAGACGGCGGCAAGGCCAAGATCCAGAAGGGTCTGGACAAGAGAGTTGCGAAGGGCAAAATGGAGCAGGCAGCCGCGGACGCCATCACCGGCAAAATCGTGACCGGCCTCAATGACATCTGCGTGGACGCGGATCTCGTTGTCGAGGCGGCGCTCGAAGTCATGGATATCAAGAAGAACTGCTTCAAGGAGCTGCAGGAGAACATCGTAAAGAACGAGAACTGCATCTACGCTTCCAACACCTCTTCCCTGTCCATCACCGAGATCGGCGCAGGCCTTCCGAAGCCGATCGTCGGCATGCATTTCTTCAACCCGGCACCGGTCATGAAGCTCATCGAGGTCATCCAGGGCGCGAACACACCGGTCGAGATCGTTGAGAAGGTCAAGGAGATCTCCGTCATGCTCGGCAAGACGCCCGTTCAGGTCAACGAGGCTCCCGGCTTTGTTGTCAACCGCATCCTGATCCCGCTGATCAACGAAGGCATCTTTGTTTACTCCGAGGGCATCTCCGACATCGCAGGCATCGACAACGCGATGAAGCTCGGCGCAAATCACCCGATGGGCCCGCTGGAACTCGGCGACTATGTCGGCCTTGATATCTGCCTGGCGATCATGGATGTTCTTTACAAAGAGACCGGCGATCCCAAGTATCGCGCATGCCCGCTGCTTCGCAAGATGGTCCGCGCGAAGAAGCTCGGCGTGAAGACCGGCATCGGTTTCTACAACTATGCGGACGGACAGAAGGTTCCGACAGACGCACAGTAAGAAAGATTAATACCTACAAGGAGAGAAAACATGGACTTTCAGTTAGACAAAGCACATGAGATGGCGAGATCCCTCTTCAGAGACTTCGCCGAGAAGGAAGTAAAGCCGTATGCCATCGATGTGGATGAGACAGAGGTGTTCCCCAGAGAGACCGTTACCAAGATGCAGAAGTACGGCTTCATGGGCATCCCGATCCCGAAGGAATACGGCGGCCAGGGCTGCGATCCGCTGACCTACGTGATGTGTGTCGAAGAGCTGGCAAAAGTATGCGGAACGACCTCCGTTATCGTCAGCGCGCACACTTCCCTGTGCTGCGATCCGATCCTGACCTACGGAACGGAAGAGCAGAAGCAGAAATACCTGATTCCGCTTGCTAAGGGCGAGAAGCTCGGCGCATTCGGCCTGACCGAGCCCGGCGCGGGAACTGACGCACAGGGCGTCCAGACCAAGGCTGTCCTCACCGAGGACGGAACCGAGTGGGTTCTGAACGGCTCCAAATGCTTCATCACCAACGGTAAGGAAGCAGACATTTATATCATCATTGCCTACACCGACATCGTTCCGGACAAAAAGGGCAGACCCACCAAGAAATTCTCCGCGTTCATCGTTGAGAAGGACACCCCCGGCTTCACCTTCGGCACGAAGGAAAAGAAGATGGGTATCCGCGGATCCTCGACGTATGAGCTGATTTTCCAGGACTGCCACATCCCGGCTGAGAACCTCCTGGGCGCACGCGGAAAGGGCTTCCCGATCGCAATGCACACCCTGGACGGCGGCCGTATCGGTATCGCCGCACAGGCACTGGGCATCGCGGAAGGCGCTCTGGACCGCACCATTGCCTATGTCAAGGAGAGAAAGCAGTTCGGCCGTGCTATCGGCGCGTTCCAGAACACGCAGTTCCAGCTCGCGAACATGGCGACAGAGGTCCAGGCTGCTCAGATGATGGTTTACAGAGCAGCGGAAGCAAAGCGCACACAGCAGCGCTACTCCGTTGAGGCGGCGCAGGCCAAGCTCTTCGCGGCAGAGGTCGCGATGGACGTCACCACCAAGGCAGTCCAGCTGCACGGCGGTTACGGCTACATCAGAGAGTACGAAGTCGAGCGCATGATGCGCGACGCGAAGATCACAGAGATCTACGAGGGCACGAGTGAAGTTCAGAGAATGGTCATTTCGGGTGATCTTCTGAAGTAACCGGCAGTGCATTCAGTAAATACTAAGGAGAATAAACATGAAAGTAGTAGTTTGTCTTAAGCAGGTCCCTGATACCAAGGGCGGCGTAAAATTCAAACCCGACGGAACGCTGGACAGAGCCGCGATGCTGACCATTATGAACCCGGATGACAAGGCAGCCCTTGAGGCAGCCCTGAGACTGAAGGATCAGTACGGCGCGGAGATCACATGCGTCACCATGGGTCTTCCCAAGGCGGATGAAATGCTGCGCGAAGCACTTGCCATGGGCGCGGACAAGGCCATTCTGGTCACCGACCGCGTGCTCGGCGGCGCAGATACCTGGGCTACCTCCCAGACCATCGCGGGCGCGATCCGCAACCTCGAGTATGATCTGATCATCGCCGGCCGCCAGGCCATCGACGGCGATACCGCACAGGTCGGTCCTCAGATCTCCGAGCATCTCGGAATCCCGGTCATCTCCTACGCGGAAGAGCTCCGTGTGGATGAGGCGGCGGGAACCGTCGTAGTCAAGAGACAGTTCGAAGACCGGTATCACATGGTCGAGGCCAAGATGCCCTGCCTGATCACCGCGCTCTCCGAACTCAACGAGCCCCGCTACATGACTCCCGGCGGCATCTTCGATGCATGGGAAGCTGAAGTCACGGTATGGGGCAGAGCAGACCTCAAGGATGTCGACGATTCGAATATCGGTCTGAAGGGCTCGCCCACTCAGATCGCGAAGGCTTCTGACAAAGTCAAGAAAGGTGCCGGCGAGAAGATCGTTCCGGAATCCGCGGATGCCGCTGTTGACTATATTCTCGGTAAACTTGATGAGAAGCACATGATTTAAGGAACATGGAGAGGTATTGAAATGGCTTTAGAAGATTACAAAGGTGTATTTATCTTTGCTCAGCAGGTTGACAACGAGATCAGCAACATCGCACTTGAGCTTCTGGGTAAAGCAAGAGATCTCGCCAATGATCTGGACGAGAAAACCGTTACCGCCGTTCTGATCGGATCCGATGTAAAGGGTCTGACCGACAAGCTCGCCGCTTACGGCGCGGACCGCGTCATCGTTGTGGACGATCCGGAGCTGAAGGATTACCGCACAGAGCCTTATGCACATGCACTGGCCAGCGTTGTAAAAGAATTCAAGCCCGAGATCCTGCTCGTCGGCGCGACCGCAATCGGCCGCGACCTCGGCCCGAGAGTCTCCGCAAGACTCCATACCGGTCTGACTGCGGACTGCACACAGCTTGAGATCGGCGACTTCCCGCTGAACCCGGTTCCGGGCCAGGAGCAGAAGCACGGACAGCTTCTGATGACCCGTCCCGCTTTCGGCGGCAACACCATCGCAACCATCGCCTGCCCGGATTTCCGCCCTCAGATGGCGACCGTCCGCCCCGGCGTTATGCAGAAGATCGCTCCTATTGCAGATGCAAAAGCGGAAGTCGTCGAGTTTAATCCCGGCTTCGTCGAGAACAGCTGCTACACGAAGATCCTTGAGATCGTGAAGGAAGTCAGCACCGTCGCCAACATCGCCGACGCGAAGATCCTCGTCTCCGGCGGCCGCGGTGTCGGCAGCGCCGAGAACTTCAAGCTGCTCGATGAGCTCGCAGAGGTTCTGCACGGAACCGTCAGCTGCTCCCGCGCAGTCGTGGACTCCGGCTGGAAGCCGAAGGAACTGCAGGTCGGCCAGACCGGCCAGACCGTCCGCCCGAAGCTGTATTTTGCCATCGGTATCTCCGGTGCCATCCAGCACGTGGCAGGAATGGAAGAGTCCGACATGATCATCGCGATCAACAAGGACGAGAACGCGCCGATCTTTGACGTAGCAGACTACGGTGTCGTAGGCGATCTCAACACCATCGTCCCGCTGCTGACCAAAAAGATCCGCGAGGCACTCGCAAAGAAGGCCGGCTGAGAATTCAGAGAATTCGGAACATTCTGAATTTATAGAATTTAATTCTATGCAAAAAAGCTCTTGCAGAAATGCAGGAGCTTTTTTATAATCTTGTTACACATCTTTTCCGGGCTGTCGGAAAGGATGCCTCATCTCTCCCGGATCGGGAGATATTCCCTTCATAACCTGAATAAAGAACATAAAACAAGCGAGGTTGGTCAGTTGAAAACGTTGCGCGCACTTGTGCATGTTTTCTCTGCTGTTGTGACAGGCATCACCGTTCTTGCCGCGGCGGCCGCACTTTTTATCTGGCTGCTGCGCATTGCCGGCACGGAAGTGTATATCGTGCGCAGTGCATCCATGGAGCCGGCCCTCTCTGCGGGCGACCTGGCAGTAGTGGACAGGCGTCTGTGTGAACCGGAAATCGGGGACATCATCGCCTATACGCTGGAAGACAACGTGGTGGCGCACCGCGTGTGTGCCGCGTCCGCTTCCGGGTTTCAGACCAGAGGCGACGCAAACGACGCGGCAGATGCCGGCATTGTAGACCGGAGCCGGGTGATCGGAACCGTGATCGGAAGAATCGGAGCGGCGGGTTATCTGCTGAGTGAAATACAGCGGATCGGTCCCGCGGCGGCCGCACTTTTTCTGATGGGTCTGAATCTGGTCAGCTTCGGACTGGAAAGCGCCGCAGGTACAGTGAAGACAGCTTGCAGAGCAGAGAAAACAGGACAGGAAACAGATAAGAAACAGTTTGGGAAACAGATGACACAGGTAGCTGGAAGAGGCTGAAGAATAAAGAAAGGATGAGATATATGGCAGAAAACAGAACGGAAAAAAGATCCGGCCGGGGACTCAGGCTGGCGCTGGCGGCAGCATGCTGCCTGCTGACAGGCGGACTGATGATCGCGGGCGCTTATGCCTATCTGACCGATACGGCCGAGGCGACCAATACTTTTACGGTCGGCAATGTCAAAGTGACGCTGAAGGAGCCGGGCTATCCCGGCAATGACAGTCCGCAGGTTAAGAACCAGACACCCGGACAGGAGACGCCCAAGAACCCGCAGGTGGAAAATACCGGGAAAAATGATGCGGTCGTCTTCATGCAGGTCAGCGTTCCGCTGCGGGAGCTGACGCCGATCACGGACGGAAAAATCAGCGGGCAGAAGACACTCTCCGAAGTCTTCACCATGAAACTGGAAGGGGACAGTGCACAGCCCGGGACCAATCATTTCCGGGACAGCTGGGTTCTTTTAAACGGCGGAAAACAGTCTGCCGACGGAAAAAACAAAGATTACCTGTTCGGCTACTCCAGACGGATTCAGAAGGGACAGACGACAGACGCACTTTTTGACAAGGTGCAGCTGGTCAATTTCCGCGAGGAAGAAATCGGCGCAAAGGACTCCCTGTCCATCGGAATCAGGACCTTTGCCATTCAGGCGGATTCGATTCTGGACGGGGAAACACAGATCAATACGGACGGCACCATCGGAAAAGAAACACTGGAGAAAATCTATGAAATCTACGCACTTCAGAATGAGAGAACCTGACAGGGCCGGCGCGGGATGCGGCGCAGGAAACAGCAGAAGAGCAGCTTTCGGGCTGCTCCTGCTGCTTGCGCTGGCAGTACTGTTTACGCCGCTTTCCGTAAAGGCTTCCGAATATGAACCCGGGCCGTATTTCCGCCTGCGCGCCGGAGTGGATTTCTCCGCCGGGGAGGGGATGGACGGGCTGGACCGCTCGTGTATCGTGCTCTCTTCGGACCGCTGGCGCTGGGAAGGAGACTACTGCTATTACACAGAACCTGTGCAGATCGGAGAAGAGATCGAATTCATGAAGGAGGTCGTTGTTCCGCCGGAGTGGAAAAACGATCAGTCCGGGAACGGTTTTCAGGTCAGGGTCACGGCAGAGGCGGCGGAAATCCTGGTCCGGGAGAAAGAGGAGACAGGCAGCCCTGCAAAGTGGTTTGAGAGGACGCGGGAGGAGGACCTTGCCGAGGCGGACAGGGCGGGTTACCTGATCCGTCCCGGACAGGTCCGTGCCGTCATCAGGGAATATGAAAAGACCGCGGACGGCGAGCGGGAATATCAGAACGGCAAAACGGTGCTCCCGGGGCAGCACGTCAGCAAAATGGTGCGGATCGTCCTGGAAGGCACACCCTCCGAACTGTTTAAGAAACCCGATCCGCCGACAGGCTACAGTCCTTCGACACCGCCGCCGGCTCCTTCCCGGCCTGACACGCCTGCGCCGAAAGCGCCGCAGCCTGTGGGCGGAAGAGCCGTGACAGGAGACGAAGGTCACCTCAGCGCCTTTCTGCTGCTCGCGGGCGCATCGCTCGCCTGCCTGCTCGCCCTGATCCTGACGGCACTTCGCCGACGGAACGGGAACAGGAAGAAACGGCCGGGGAAAAACAGCGGATCCGGAGAAGACGACCGGCCGGGAAAAGCAGAGAAGGCAGTCCTGTCAGTGCTGCCTGTGCTGCTCTCCGGTCTGTTTATGACGGGCGCCCTGTACGCTTATCTGACAGACACAGACCGGGCCGAAAACACCTTTACAGCCGGCCACAACGTCTCAACGGTCGAGGAAACCTATACGCCGCCGGTGCTGACTGAAGGAGTCAACGAATACGAAAAGCGCGTCAAAATAAAGAATACAGGCAATGTTCCCTGCTATGTGCGGGCTTATCTGGCCTTTTCCGACTCGGAGACGGCCGACCGCTCGCAGCTGTCGGCCGACGGTAAAAATTTCAGCGCCGTCGGGGCTTATCTGCGCGGACTCTCAGGCAGATGGGTGTGGGATGCTTCCGACGGCTATTGCTATTACACACAGCCCCTTGCGCCCGGCGAGTCGACATCTGAACTGCTAAGGGCAGTCCGGACACGCTGTGACACGCCGGAGCAGGTCCGCCGGACCCAGCTGATTGTCTATGAAGAGACGATTCAGTGCGCCGACGAGACGGGCGTGATCCGGGAGGGAGCGGATGCTTACAAAGCTGCGTGGCAGCGCTTTCTTGCCGGACCCGGCACATGAGAGCAGAGAAAAATCAGATATCAGCATCAAATTTCAACATCAGAATGGAAAGGATGTGAATAAATGGGAAACGGAGAAAAAACAGGGCGGAAGGGGATGCGCGGACGAAGCAGACTGCGGCATATATATCTGCAGCTGATCAGCCTGTGCCTTCTGTGCCTGATCCTGTGTCCGGCCGGCTTTCCGGACACTGTACCGGTCCGCGCCGCGGAAGAAGGCGGATCGGACTCGGGCTGGATTCTGGTGGATCCTGTGGAGAACAGCCCTCTGCCGGCGGAGGATGTCATGTCTGCGGAGCCTCCGGCATCTTCCGGGAAAATGCTTCTGAACACGGATGGTTTTACCGGAAAGGAAGCGGCCCCGGGAGAAGTGAGCAGGCAGCTGACGGAAAATGTCCGCGTCGTTGTGAACAAATACCTGACAGAGCAGCCGGACGGCACGAAGACCATTACATTGGAGCAGTATCTCACGGGAGCGGTCGAAGAGCAGCAGGAGCTCGTACCGACGGATGTCGTGCTGGTGCTGGACTACTCCTATTCGATGGAGGGAGAGGCTATGCGGCGGATGAATGATGCCGCCGTCTCTTTCGTGCGGGCTCTCGCTGCAGAAAGCGAGGGACTTAAGGAAGAAGAGCGGGCCAGACTCGGCATCATCGCCTTCGGCGGAAACAAGTCTGCGGCGGACGCGGTTTCACAGAACTGGGGGCTTACCGGTGACAGGAAGCTGACGGTCCTGGACAGCTCCGCCGCAGACAGTGCTGCGGCTTTCATCGCAGGCCGGACGACGACACTGGGCAATACCTGGACCGACGCGGCACTCGCGAAGGCGCAGGAATTTCTTTCCTATGATTCCGCAGGGCGCAAGAAGGTAGTCGTGCTGGTGACGGACGGTTATCCCTATCACGAGGTGTTGGACGGCAGCCCGAACACCGGGGACAGCGAGGCGGACCGGGAGGCCATCATGAAGCTGGGCGCACCGAGGAATTTCATGTTTACGCTCACGGCGGCCAATCGGGCGCTGCACACGGCCTACGCGCTGAAGCAGGCAGGCGCACGGATTTACACCTGCTATATTTCCAACGGCGTGACCGAGGACTCGCCGTCTTTTGAAGCGTTCTCCTCCGTGCAGAGTCTCTCGGAGCTGCCGGACACAACCGATGCGCTGGGCTTCCGGTTTCTGTACATGCTCTCCAGCGCAAACCCGGGGGCGTACCAGCTTCTGACCCCGACAATCTATGACCGGAACGATCCGGCCGCCGGCGGAATGGTGGATGAGACTTTTTTTCGGGTGGCGAACACGCTTCCCGCGATCGCACCGCAGCTGAACCGGATCTATGCACAGGTGCTGACGGAAATGTTCGGAAACTACCGCAGCGGTGTCATCGCCCGGGATGTGATTTCCTGGCCTTTTGAACTGGGAGACGGAAAGTCGCAGGAAACTTCGATGCCGGAGACCGTCCCCGTGCGCACCTATACGGCGGATGCACGGCCGGAGGCTGACGGAAGCTTTTCCTTCGGGCCGCGCAGGGAAATCAGCGGGCTGAACATCTGCCGCGAGAGCAATCTGGTCGAGGTCTTCGGTTTTGACTATGGCGAGAACGCCGTCACTGCGGCACCGCACGCGGGAACGGAACAGGACTTCGGGCGCAAGCTGATCATCGAGTTTGAGATCCGTCAGCGGGAAAGCTTCGGCGGAAATCAGGTCAATACCAACGAAGCTTCTTCCGGACTCTATAACGGATCGGAGCAGATGTGCCTGTATCCCGTTCCCCGGACAGACCTGCCGGTGAAGTATGATCTCATCGCCGCCGACCGGACCGTCTATGTGCCGGAAGAAGTGATCCGGCAGGGGCTGGTCGAGGCAGATCCCACCGGCGGACCGGAGGATATGCGGACAGGATTGATTTTCTGCCCGGATTTTGTGCCCGACGGGCGCAGAAATGCCTTCGTGGATATCCATTATGAGCTGGTTGACCAAAATGGCCAAATCGCCGCAGAAATGGACATTCCGGCCGGTACAGCCTATGTGTATGACACAAACTCCCAGACCGGGAATCTTTCCTGGCAGTGGAAAGAGACGGAGCCGGTATCGGGTACATACCGGGTCACGGCCGCCGTCACGCCGGTAGCAAACACGGTTGCCGGAGCCTCTTCTTCCGCAGAGGGCAGCCAGAACGAAACAATCTATACCAAAGAGGCGAAGCTGTTTATCTTTAGGCCGGAAATCACTGCGCAGGACTCCCTGCTCTCCGGCCCCAGAGAAGAGAACGGAATCAGAATTCCGGGAGATCAGCTGGATTTTGAACCGGGCTTGTCTGCAATCCCCGCAGCAGCCGGCACGCAGATTCACAGCGGCGGATACCGGTGGGTGTGCGATGTGGAGGGCGCTGTCCCGCGGAAAACGGAGCCGGGACTTTCCTGGACGCTGACGCCGCTCTCCGGTGTGCAGCAGACGGAGGAGGCGTATCTTGTGACGGCGCAGGAGGGGGAAGATATTCCTGTGCGCGCGGTTGTCTCCAGAATTGTGGACGGAAAGAACACACAGATCCGCGATGCGGACATCCTGTGGAAGCATGTCTGCGGCGTCAGAAAAGAGGAAAGCTGCAGCTATCATACAGATCCTGCGGGTACTCCGGAGTATGCTTCGCGGCAGGTCCGCTTTCTGATTCATGTGCAGACGCCGATGATTCCGGACATCACGAAAAGCGCAAAGGCCCCGCTGGTTCTGCCCGGGGAGGAGATCGTCTATGAGATCACGGCGGAGAACACGAAGCAGCAGGAAATCACCGCCGGTGTGCTGGATGTCTTTCCGTGGAATCAGGACGAGAACGGAAGTGTGTTTTCCGGAGCGCTTTCTCTGAATACCGTTGAGCTGGATCTGTCCGGCGCGGCGGAGGCATCGCCGGAACTGTACCTGACTGCGTCCGGGCTGGTCCGGGAGAAGACACCCGGAGAGCTGCGGACTCTTCCGGATGGAATGAAGACGCCGCTGGCGGCCGCGGATACGGCGGGCGGAAGCAGCGAAGGCGCAGAAGCCGCCGTCGGGACGATTCTGACGGCGCAGAATATTCCCGCCGGTACCACGGCAATGCTGTGCTCGCTGACACTGAAGCCCGGGGAAAAGGCGGTGATCCGGCTTACCTTTACGGCGCAGGACTGCGGCGGAGGAGACTGCTTCGTCAACCGCGCCCGGATCATGACAGACCTGCTGATCCGGGAGTCGCCGAAGGCCCGCGTGGAGGTTGTCTCAAGAAGAATTGCCGGGAGGATGTTCCTGGATGAAAACCGGAACGGTCTGAGGGACACAGGAGAAGCACCGGTGTGCGGTCAGGCAGTCCGGCTTCTGCGGCCCGCACAGGGACAGGACCGGGAGGTGATGAAGATCGGCGAGCTGTCCGCGGACGATGTCTATGACGAAGAAGGACTGCGGATTCAGCCGGTTCTGACCGGGGAGGACGGAACCTACTGCTTTGAGAACGTGCCGGCCGGGACGTATCTGGCGGTTTTTGAGATTCCGGAGGAAGAACTGACACCGACGAAGAAAAAAGCCGGCGAGGATCCGACCCTGGATTCGGATGCGGAAGAGAAAAAAACAGACCAGGGGCTTGCTGTGATCCTGAATATTGATTTGACCGATAAAGTCAATCTCACGGATCCCGCCAGAATCAGGGCGGAGGAGCATCTGGATGTGGGGCTTGTCCGCGGGAGTGGGCAGATCCGGATTGTCAAAACAATCGATCGCAGATATCTTCCTTTCGGCCCGCCGCAGTTTATTTTCCGGGTCGCGGAGGAATCGGGCGCGTACCGGAATGTCCTGCTTTCCGTCCCGGAGGGAGAGGACAGCGCCGAGACGATTCTGCAGGATCTTCCTTACGGAAGCTATACTGTCACGGAGCTTGGGAATGCCCGTTATCAGACTGCACATATCAGTGTGCTGGAAAACGGTGCGGTACAGGAGAAAGAGGGCAAAAGTGCCTTCCGCACGACACTGTCCGCCGGGAAACCGGTCGGCGCGGCGGAGTTTGTCAATGAGCTGCGAAGAGACGACCTTCTCTCCCATTCCGCTTCCTGCGTCAACACGGCGCAGACGGATCTGCCGGTCCGGATGGACGTGACCTATCTCGGACCTGCGGAAATCGTGTCTGAGACGGACGCGCGTCATCATTTTGCCCTGGGGGAGATTTCTGCGCAGATCACCTATGACAACGGAAGTACCCGGACTCTTCTTTATGACGGCACCAATCTGACCCTCTCGCCGTCCGAACTGGACAGCAGCATGAACTCGGGAGGAGGAACCTTCCCGGTCCGTGTCGTGTACACCGAGCGCGGCGTGACCCTGACAGACTCTTTTGAAGTCAGTGTCCGCCTCAAAGCCGAGCGCATTTATCAGGTGATCTATCTGCCGAACAAAGGCAGCTTCGATCTGGAGAAGGAACGGAATATTGTCCGCTACCGGTATGATGAGGCGGAAAAACGATCCTATTCCATCGCAGGCACCTATGAGAAGCCCGGAAGAAATTCGTACCGCTTCGGCGGCTGGAGCACGGCGGCGCAGGGAGGAGCCTACTATCCGGACGGCTCCGCCATGGAAGAACTCGGTGCGGGCACTGAGTCCGTCTATACCCTGTATGCACAGTGGCTGGCCGCGGTGACTTTTGATGCAAACGGCGGCAGAATCGGTGATACAGACGAGACCACGGCGGTGGAGGAGCACAGAACAGGACTGCCGGTCGGCACATCGCTCTGTGGCAGCTGGGATGAAACCCATGTGTTCCGGGAATGGAATACGAAGGCCGACGGAAGCGGGACAAGGCTCGAAGATTACGGCAGGCTGGAAGAGCCGGTCACGTTCTACGCCGTTTACGATGTGAAGGCGGAGCAGATTTATAACTACACCGGCGGCGTGCAGACCTTTACCGCGCCGGCAGCAGGACAATACTGTCTGGAAGTCTGGGGTGCCCAGAGCGGAACCGGCGGGGCAAAAGGCGGCTACTCCCGGGGAATCGTCAGCCTGCAGCGCGGCGAGACGCTCTATGTGTATGTAGGCGGCGCCGGCGGAGACGGAAAGGGAGTCGCGCCCGGAACGGGCGGTTATAATGGCGGCGGTAAGGGCGGCAGCGGCGGAACGACGCAGCACATTTCCACGACCGGCTACCCGACAAAGCAGACCTTTTTCGGTGCGACAGCCGGCGGCGGAGGTGCGACTCATATCGCCCGGACGGACCGGGGCGTCCTGAGTACCTACAGGGATCATGTGGATGAGCTTCTGATTGTGGCCGGCGGCGGCAGTAAGAATCCGGGCAATGCCGGCGGCGGCAGCAGCTTCGGACAGGGAATCGGAGGAAGAGGAACGCCCGAGTACTGGTATGACAGCGCCGGCGGAAATCAGCGCTGGGGGCCGGATGTCGGCGGAGGCGGAGGCTTCGAAGGCGGAACCTATAATCAGGGCGGTACCGGTTATACCGAAGGCCTGGAGGAAGCCGGCATCACTGCGGGCGACGGAGAGATGCCTGTCTGTCAGCCCGGAAAAGTAATCGCCTGGCAGACCGGAAACAGCGGAGACGGCCACGCCAGAATTACATTGCTTGATGGAAACTGAGCGCTGAGATAGAATAAATATCGGTTCGGAAATGCTCCGGCATTTCCGGGCCGATACTGAAAATCAGCGTGAGGAACCTGTTCATGAAGACAGAAAAAAACATCCTGGAACTGGAGACCGTCGCCCTTCTGGACGACGAGAATGCCATCGAAATTATCGATCAGACGCTGCTGCCCGGCAGGACGGAGCTGATCCGTCTGCGGACCGCGGAGGAGATCTGGAATGCGATTTATCTGCTGCAGGTGCGCGGCGCACCGGCCATCGGCGTCACCGCCGGCTTCGGGATCTACCTGTTGACCAAACTGGTAAATGTCCCGGAAGAATCGGACATTCCGGAAAAACACGACGAAAACTTTGCGATTCTGGAAGAGACTTTCCGGAAACAAAAGGCTTATCTGGATTCCTCGAGACCGACCGCCGTCAATCTGTCCTGGGCGCTGAATCGTATGGAAAAGGTTTTCCTCTCCATGAAGGAAAACCGCGCGCTGACGATGCGGGAAGTGAAGGAGAGACTCAGGCAGGAAGCGGAAGCGATCAAGGAAGAAGATATCGACGTCTGCAGAAGGATCGGCGAGTACGGACTGACTCTGGTAAAGCCCGGAGACGGAATCCTTACGCACTGCAATGCGGGCAAGCTGTGTGCATGCCGGTACGGCACGGCGACGGCACCGATCTATCTCGGACAGGAGCGCGGCTACGGCTTCCATGTATACGCGGATGAAACCCGCCCGCTGCTTCAGGGCGCGCGGCTCACAGCCTATGAGCTGGCAAGTGCCGGTGTGGATGTCACGCTTCTGTGTGACAACATGTCTGCCTCCGTCATGCAGGCCGGGAAAATCCAGGCAGTCTTTGTCGGCTGCGACCGCGTGGCCGCCAACGGAGACACTGCAAACAAAATCGGAACCAGCGTCGTCGCCGCCGTCGCACAGCATTACGGAGTTCCGTTCTATGTCTGTGCACCGACCGCGACCATTGACCTGTCGCTGAAGACCGGCAGCGAGATTCCGATCGAGCAGAGGAAGCCGGAAGAAGTGACGGAAATGTGGTATAAAGAGCGCATGGCGCCGAAGAATATCAAGGTATATAATCCGGCTTTTGACGTGACAGATCACAGCCTGATCGCCGGTATTGTGACGGAATTCGGTATCGCGCGGGCTCCCTATGACGAGTCCCTGCGTGAGATTTTCAGACAGAAGGAAGGAGACGGGGTATGAGCAAACGCAAGGTTGTACTGGCAGGTGCCTGCAGAACTGCGATCGGAACCATGGGAGGTGCTCTGAGCGGCATACCCGCGACGGAACTGGGAACGATCGTCATCCGCGAAGCCTTAAACCGCGCCGGCGTGAAGCCGGAGCAGGTGGATGAAGTCTATATGGGCTGTGTCATTCAGGCGGGATGCGGACAGAACCCGGCGAGACAGGCAGCTGTGAATGCCGGTATTCCGGTCGGGGTGCCCGCGGTCACCGTCAACGTCGTCTGCGGCTCCGGCCTGCACAGCGTGAACCTGGCTGCGAAGCTGATTCAGAACGGCGATGCGGATATTGTTGTGGCAGGCGGCATGGAGAACATGTCCAAAGCGCCTTACCTTCTGTATAACGGTCGTTTCGGCTACCGTATGGGCGCCGGAAAAGTGGACGACGCCATGATTCGCGACGCGCTGACCGATGCTTTCGGCGGTTATCACATGGGCATTACGGCAGAAAATGTCGCGGAGGAGTGGGGCCTGACCAGAGAGCAGCTCGACGCGTTTGCGGCGGACAGCCAGCAGAAGGCGCAGAAGGCCATCGCGGAAGGAAAGTTCAGGGACGAGATTGTTCCGGTTGAAGTCAGACAGAAGAAGCAGACAATAATCTTTGACATGGATGAAGGTCCCCGCCCGAACGTCACGGCGGAGAGCATTTCGAAACTGAAGCCCGCATTCAAGGAGAACGGCATGGTGACAGCCGGCAATTCTTCCGGCATCAATGACGCCGCGGCCGCCATCATTGTCATGAGCGAAGAGAAGGCGCAGGAGCTGGGCGTGACGCCCATGGCGGAATGGGTTGCGGGCGAGCTGGCCGGCGTCGAACCGCGGATTATGGGCATCGGTCCTGTCGCAGCCACAAAGAAGACCATGGAAAAAGCCGGCTGGGAGATCGGGGATTTTGACCTGATCGAAGCCAATGAGGCTTTTGCCGCGCAGTCTGTCGCGGTTCAGCATGATCTGGGATTTGATCCGGCAGTTCTGAATGTCAACGGCGGTGCGATCGCACTGGGCCATCCGGTGGGTGCTTCCGGCTGCAGAATCCTGGTGACGCTGCTCTATGAAATGCAGAGAAGAGACGCACACAAGGGTCTTGCGACGCTGTGTATCGGCGGCGGAATGGGCTGTGCGGCGATCGTCAGACGGCCTTAAGAACAGATACGGGCAAAATAATGCAGCTTCATGGCCTGCCTGAAGCTGCAGCCCGCGGCGGTCAAAGTCGGGGTGGATTTTTTGTTGACTTTGAAGAAACGCTATAATATAATATCACTTGCGTCACAGGAAACCCCTGTTGCCGGGGTGTGGCTCAGTTTGGCTAGAGCGCCTGGTTTGGGACCAGGATGTCGCAGGTTCGAATCCTGTCACCCCGATCCGTAAGGCTGCTTTTGAAAACTGAATAGTTCCAGACTATGCGGGTGTAGTTCAATGGTAGAACACTAGCCTTCCAAGCTAGATACGTGGGTTCGATTCCCATCACCCGCTTTTATGTGTCCGTAGCTCAGCTGGATAGAGCAACGGCCTTCTAAGCCGTGGGTCGGGGGTTCGAATCCCTTCGGGCACATTGCTCGCAAGAGCTGGCTGATATGGTGGGTATGGCGTAGTTGGCTAACGCGCCAGATTGTGGTTCTGGAGACCGTGGGTTCAAGTCCCACTACCCACCCTTTTCTTATGCCATTCCATGGGGCTATCGCCAAGTGGTAAGGCACAGCACTTTGACTGCTGCATGCGTTGGTTCGAATCCAACTAGCCCTGCTCGGGCAGTTCGCTTTCGTGAGCGGGTGCTGAAGATTGCGGGACATTAGCTCAGGTGGTAGAGCACTTGACTTTTAATCAAGTTGTCGCGGGTTCGAGTCCCGCATGTCTCACGACTAAATTGTGATCGGAAAGCTTGAATTTACAGGCTTTCCGGTTTTTTTTATAATAATTTTGTGATGTTTCAGAAAACAGAAGGGTTCACTGGGGGAAAATAAGTGAAAATATCCGAAGAATACGAAAGACTGATGTTATATTATGAACTTCCGGAACGTTTCCGGGCGGGAGATTTCGGCCTGCTTGAAGAAGAAGCAGCGACCCTGAGGGACTTCGTGGACAGTTTCTATACTTCTGTTGAAGAGAACGGATGTGTGACTTTAGAGGATTTCACTGAATTCATGGACTTTCTGTCCGTATGGGGCTGTATCCGGGAGGTGAAGCAACTGCGGTTTTTGCAGATAAACTTGCGGGCTATGATGTGAGCAAGGGGACGATCCGGCTTCCTTATAACAAACCGCTTCCGCATGAGCTGATCGCGGAGATCGCAGTGTGGTGCTGCAGGCAGTACGCAAAGTGACCTTCTGTGCAGCAGACCGCGTTCGGGGAAGTGCCGGCGGTCTGCTTTTCTGTCACGGGGAGATTGCGGAGTCACGAAAAAAAGACGGCGGCAGGTTTCCCTGCCGCCGCCTTTTTTTCAAAGGACAGAATGCATTACTGCGGGCGAACGTCGATCACATTTCCATCGGCGTCATAAATCGTAACAGTGTGGCTTGCGCCATCGAGCACATACTTGTTGCCTGCCGCATCATACCAGGTTGCGGATGCGGTGATGACTTCCTGCTGAGCGGGCTCCTGCTTCTTCGGAGCGGGCTTGATGATCCTGCGGAAGGTCGTCGTTCCATCAGACCATTCGATGACCATCTCAGAGGCGAATTCATCCATATTCTCATCATACTCGACCATTTCCACGACGTTCTGCTCTTCGGGAACTTCGCTTGCGCAAACGGTCATACCGAGTACGGAAGTCATAGCAAATACTGCGATCATAGCGGCAACAAGTTTCTTTTTCATTTCAGATATCTCCTTAATTCTTTCCGGGCCTCATGCCCTGTATTTTGTATTGGTCTCGCGCTTTGCGGCGTTTGTTTTTTTGTTTACATGCATAAGATAACAGACGAATCGTCACAGAATTGTCACACAGAAAAGTATGATATAATTTCACCGCAGGAGAAGGCATGAGAACACCGCAGGAGGCCGGGAAGACGATGAGGGATCAGGAAGAACTGAAACGATACCTGACAGCAGAGATCGAAAGCGGAAGGGACTCTGATGAAAATGAAGACTTTGTGGCTGCCCTGAAGGAGTGCACGGACGATGAATTCCTGTATCAGGTCGCTGAAATTGCTCCCCGGAACAGGCTCTATTCCTATGGAGACATTGCCGCCGACGCGATCAGGAGCGAGGAGTACCGCTATGCCATGCTCAGCAGTTCCATACCCGGCCGCAGGTCCCTGCTCCATAATCTCGCCATCAGCCGTGAACTGGACGAAATGCTCGCCGTGCGCGTCCTCCTCACAGATTCTTACGACGAGAATAAGAGGGAATCTCTTTATGTGATTCGGAGCGAGGCGCTGCTGATGCTGGCGCTCATGAAATCAATGGCTTATCGGAAAACTGCCGCAGAGCGGCTGCATGAGATCGGCTCGGCCTTTCCGGAGCGCTATTACAGGGAGATGGATCAGGCCGGGCAGGAGGCTGTCCTGAAGGAATGGTACGCAGAAGCCTGTGACTATGCGGAGCGGCTGATCCGGATCGATGAAGAGATGGATGCAAAACTCAGCGAATCCGTTGAGATCGACAGCGCAATGCTGACCGTCTTTCTGGCAGCATGTCATCCGGATCAGGAAAGGGCAGGTGTATATGCGCTGAAAATCCGGTCGGAAGCGCTCGCTGCTTATGCGGGGGCGGTCACAGAGCACGTGGTTGTAAGACGGATCCTGTCACGGAAGATACACCGCGAAGATCTGCTGGACGAACTGCCGTATCCTGATTCGTTCAGGGCGGAACCTCTTCTGATCAGGGACACGTTCGAAAAGCGCACGGAGTTCTGTCTGGAGGTGCTTCAGAATACAGAACGAGAAGAAACCTGGGAGTACCTCAGGGAACGTATGGAAAAAGCGGGAATGGTGATTCCTGAAGACCTTCCCCGAAGGGCTCCTGCAGGAGGAGCGGATAAACCGGAGGTGACCGTGTCGAACGAGATTACAAAGATCTTCAGTGAGATTAAAAAGGAGATCCCGGAAGACACCGCAATAAAGGTGGACGAAATCTGGACGGGACTTCTGGATTTTGTCGCGGAGGTCAACAAGGCATCTGAAGGAAGATCCGATCGCATTGACTTAAAAGGAAAGGATCCGGCAGAGATCGTCCGCATGGCGGAAGGCATCGCCTGTGCGAAACTGAACCGGCTTCTGAAAGAGGAGGAACAGGATGACAGTGATACTTGAGGCAGTTGTGATGTGCTTTGTCCTTCTGATTGTCTGTGTAGTCGGAATGGCAAATGGCCCGGAAGGAATGGTCTTCTTCTATGAGAAAGAAGTTCAGGAAAGAGTCATCGAACTGGGGCTGATGACAGAAGAGAAGATCCGGAAGAGAAAGACCGTCACTTTCTTCGCATTGATGATCCCGCAGTTTTTACTGGTGCCGTACATGGTCTACGGGATCAACGGGGCAAAAGATGCAGGGACCGCGGCTTTTCAGATGATTGTAATCTATCTGATCTCCGGCCTGTTTGACAGAATCTTCATCGACTGGTACTGGGTGGGAAAAACGAAGGCCTGGATCATTCCGGGAACGGAAGATCTGATGCCGTATATCTACGGAAAGACCCTGATCGGCAAATGGTTATCCACTGTGATCGGATTTCCTGTCCTGGCAGTCCTGATCGCCTGGGGCGTGTCACGGTTTTAGTGTTGCTGATCCAACTGTTATTCTGAACCCGAAAGGAGCCCTGTGTACCCGGTTATTCACGAGCGCAGACCGCAGACCTTCTCCTGCGACAGGCTGGAGAAGCTCTGGGAGCGATATCCGCAGTACCACGAGATGACGCCCTTCTCCACCATGGAGGAGCTCCTGCCGGAGCATGAGTCCTGGCAGGAGGACTTCGACGCCATCCGGGACGAGTACGATGCCGGGGACTGTGATAAGTTCCTGGTTCAGCTGTCCTGGTCGGATCTCGCGTACCGCCAGGCGACCAGAGAGCTCCTGGAGGCAGCAGGCCCGTTCCCGGAAAACCCTTACGTGAGTGCTTTCATGGAGCAGTTTGCCGGAATTGACACGGACCGCAAAGCGTGCTTCCTGTTTCCGGATAGCTTCGTCTCGCAGTTTTTTGTGATCATGGAGGTGTGCCGGCGCGCGGAGGAGCTACGCCCGGTCCGCAGCCTCTTTCCGGATGAAGAGAAGATCCACTATCTGGCGGTCTTTGACAAGCAGAATATGGACGACGTCCTTCTGATGTATCATCTGCTCTACACGAACACGACGGAGGATCTGTACGGGGGATACTCGCTCTACGATTATTCACTTCCCTGGTACCAGACGCACCTGTGCGAGGGCGGGACCGTTTTCCGCTCTCCCTATCTCCCGGACGCGCTGGCCAGATACTGCGGAGGCCTTCCGTACTACTTCAACCCGTCCAAAACCGTGTACGTCCGCCGCAACATCGCTCACATCCTGGAATGCGGATATTTTCCTTCAGAGCTGGCGTTTTTTGACACGTTGACCAGAACGGTCATGCCCCTTTTTCAGTGGTGGTATCAGGATCTGACCCTGTACGAAGAGCGGGACGGCCTGCGCACCGACTGGCGGCTCGAGCGGACCAGGATCCGCACGAAGCTCACAGCAGACGGCGTCATAAAGCCCCGGTGGAAACATGAGCTGAGCCTCTTTCAGGAAGTCCGGAAGCAGTACCCGGATACGCTTTATCAGTTCCGGCCGGAGTGGCTCAGACGCCAGAGCCTTGACCTGTATATCCCGTCCATCCGGACCGGGATCGAGTACCAGGGCATTCAGCATTTTGCCCCGGTCGGCTTCTTCGGCGGTGAGGAAGCGCTGGTGCAGAGACAGGAGCTGGACCGAATAAAGCGTCAGCTCTGTGAAGAAAACGGTGTGCGGCTCATCGAGTGGCCGTACAGCCTCGAACCGACAGAAGAGAATGTGAGGAAAAACCTATGATCCGTGAAGCCTTGACAGAAGATCTTGACGCCATCCTGGAGCTCTACCTGTATCTGCATGAGAGCAGCATCCCGGAGAAGGACGCACATCTGGTAGAGACGTGGAGGCAGATCATCGACGATCCGAACCATCACCTGATCGTGAATGAGATCGACGGGCAGATCGTATCGTCCTGCGTCTGCGTCATCATTCCGAACCTGACACGAGGTGTCCGGCCGTACGCCCTCGTCGAAAACGTCGTGACGCGCGGGGACTTCCGCTGCAGGGGCTGTGCAAGTGCCTGCCTGGACTACGCGCGGCAGCTGGCGGAGCAGGCGGACTGCTACAAAATCATGCTGCTCACCGGCTCAAAAAAGCCGGAGACCCTGCGCTTCTATGAGAAGGCAGGGTATGACCGCGGCGAGAAGACAGCCTTCATTCAGAGGCTGAGAAAGGATCAGTGAGATGGCTTCGCTGCTGCAGTCAACTCTCAACACCCGGGCGCTTCCGACCGGAAGTCTGCGCTATATCCGCAGCGATTACCCCGGCAGGCTCACCGATGACGAGGTAGAGTGGCTCCGCGCAAACGGCATCACGACGATCGTCGACCTCCGGGAAGAGAAGGAATACAAGGCAAAATCAAGCCGCCTCGAAACAGAAGAGGGCTTTACATATCACCGTCTCCCGGTGACCGGCGGCGGGGACACTCCGGCATCGCCCGAAGCAGTGGCACAGACGTATCTGAAGATGCTCGACAGGCAGATGGACCGGATCGTGGACACCATCATGAATGCGCCCGGCGGCGTCCTGTATTTCTGCGGCGCGGGCAAAGACCGGACCGGCGTGGTCTCGGCGGTGATTCTGAGAAAGCTGGGATTCAGCGACCGGGCGATCATCGATGACTACATGGAGACAAAGGAAAACCTGATGGAGTTTCTCACCGCTTATGTCCGGGAGCACCCGGAGGTGGATATCAATATCATCATCCCGAAGGAGGAGAACATCCGGCGGGTACTGGAGGCATTGGACAGAAAATGAACCGGGAGAAAGGAATCGTTGACAGAGCCGGAACCGCAGAAATCGACGCGCTTGTTCAGATGAGGCTTGGCTATCTGGAAGAAGACCACGGGCCGCTCGATCCGGGGGACGCACAGACCATCCGGGAAAGCCTGCCGGACTATTTCCGGAGGCACCTGGACAAGGACCTGACTGCATATGTGATTCGGGAGGATCAGGAGATCGTCGCATGCGCCTTTCTTCTGGTTGTTGAAAAGCCTATGAGCCCTGCGTTCATCAACGGAAAAACAGGAACGGTCCTGAGTGTTTTCACCCGACCGGAATTTCGCCGGAAGGGGTATGCCCGCAGGATCATGGAGGCGCTTCTGGCAGACGCAAAGGAGATGGAATTGTCTGTGGTGGAACTGAAAGCCACGGAAGACGGATATGCGCTGTATCGCGCAGTCGGCTTTCAGGATGATCAGTCCGGGTACCGCCTGATGAAATGGAAAAAACAATGAACAAAATTCTGGAGACCCCGCGGCTCTTCCTGCGGGAGATGACAGCTGATGATTTCGATGCACTGTATTGTGTCCTCGCGGATCCCGGTATCATGCAGCATTATCCCTATGCCTTCGATGAGGAGCGCGTCAGGGACTGGATCAGCCGGAACATCGCGCGCTACCAAAGAAACGGGTTCGGGCTGTGGGCAGTCTGCCTGAAGGATACCGGTGAGATGATCGGGGACTGCGGCGCACTGCCGGACTGGAAGAAGGATCCCGTGCTGACGGAGCGCCTCGCGGATTCGATCCGGAAGGCGGAGGCGGACATCTGTGTGGAGGGGCACTGGGTGCCGGTGTCAAAAGAAGAAACGATCCGGGACTTGTCTGAGGGGGTGTGAGGATACACCGCCCGGAAGAAATCGCTGTGATTGAAAAAAAGAGATCAGGGGAAACCCCTGACCTCTCTTTGTCTGGTTTTATGTCCGGTTTATGCTCTGCCCGGCTGATTCGTATTGGCTGCTCAGCACAATCCGCACTCGTAAGCGCCGCTCTCGGACATCCCGCAGAACGCTGCCCAGTCGTTTCTCTTCGCAGCGTCGACCAGATACTGCATCTGAAGTCTGCAGATGACATTGTAGTTGTCTATCATTTTCCTGATCATATCAATAAGCTTTTTCATGGCGTATCTCCTTTCGCAGTAAGCTGTTTTGCTCTGTTGTCCTTTCGACATGCTTAATTTAACATCCCTGCTGTCACAGTAATGTCACACCAGTTTTATTGACAGGAATACACCGGAAAAGATAGTATAAAATCAGTGGGGAACGATCATTTTTAGCATGGTTATATCTGATATTTGAAAGGGGGTATTTTATGCAGAGATTTACAAATCCGAGGGACATATTCCACGGAAAAGGCGCACTTGAGGCGCTGAAGACACTGGAGGGAAAGCGCGCGATTATCTGCGTCGGCGGCGGTTCGATGAAGAGATTCGGCTTCCTGGAGCGCGCTGAGAATTATCTGAAAGAAGCCGGCATGGAGGTCACGATCTTCGAAGGAATCGAGTCGGATCCTTCCGTTGACACGGTCATGAGAGGCGCTGCAGTCATGCAGGAATTCGAGCCGGACTGGATCGTCGCCATCGGCGGCGGCTCGCCGATCGACGCCGCGAAGGCTATGTGGATCAAGTACGAGTATCCGGAGACGACTTTTGAGGATATGTGCAAAATCTTCGGCCTTCCGAAGCTTCGGACCAAGGCACATTTCTGCGCCGTATCTTCCACTTCGGGAACTGCGACGGAAGTGACGGCTTTCTCGATCATCACGGATTACGAGAAGGGCATCAAGTATCCGATCGCTGACTTTGAGATCACGCCCGACGTGGCGATCGTCGATCCGGATCTCGCGGAGACGATGCCGAAGAAGCTAGTCGCGCACACCGGCATGGATGCGCTGACACACGCGGTCGAGGCTTATGTATCGACTGCCCGCAGCGATTTCACGGACGCCATGGCGATCCACGCGATCGAGATGATCCAGAGAGATCTGGTCGATTCCTACAACGAGGACATGACGGCGAGAGACAACATGCACATCGCACAGTGCCTGGCCGGCGTGGCATTCTCGTCCGGACTGCTCGGCATCGTGCACTCGATGGCGCACAAGACCGGCGCAGTCTTTGCCGACTACGGCGCACACATCATCCACGGTGCGGCGAACGCGATGTATCTGCCGAAGGTCATTGCGTATAATGCGAGAGATCTCGTGGCGAAACAGCGCTACGGCGTCATTGCGGATTACATGCACCTTGACGGAGCAAATGACGACGAGAAGGTCGCAGCTCTGATCGAGTATATCCGCGGCCTCAACGACAAGCTCAACATCCCTCACGGCATCAAGTTCTACGGCGCGGACAGCTATCCGACAGAGCAGGGCTTCGTACCGGAGGAGGTCTTCCTGGAGAGACTGCCTGAGATCGCGAAGAATGCGATTCTGGATGCCTGCACAGGCTCCAACCCGAGACAGCCTGACCAGGCGGAGATGGAAGCGGTTCTGAAGTGTGCTTACTATGACACGGAGGTCGACTTCTGATAAAGAAGCATAATTTTATCAGGCAAAATCAGGCTGCCGCAGCGTCTGCTGCGGCAGTCTTATGACAGGAGAATTTCATGGAGATGACAGATCGGAACGGAATGACAGAAGAGGAATTCCTGAAAAGCTATAACCCGGACAAATATCCGAAGCCGGCGCTGACAGCCGATATGATTGTTCTGCGGAAGATGCCGGACGGGTCGCTGCGGATTCTGCTGATCCGGCGCGGCGGGCACCCTTTCCTCGGAAGATGGGCGCTTCCCGGCGGTTTTGCCAATAAAAACGAAGCGACGGAGCAGACCGCGGTCCGGGAACTGGAGGAAGAGACGGGACTTCGCGGACTGGAAATCAGCCTGGTCGGTTTTTACAGCAAGCCGGGCCGGGATCCCAGAGGCTGGACCGTGTCGGCCGCATACGCGGCGGTGATTCCCGAGGAGCGGGCAGGCGAGGTCCGCGCAGGAGATGACGCCGCCCAGGCCGCCTGGTTTACAGTCAGTGCGGACGCAAAGACAGGAAAGCTGCAGCTGACATGTACAGGTGTGGCAGAAGCGGCGGCCGATCCGGGCAGCGAGGGAGTGGATCCGGAGACGCTGGTTCCGGACGACAGAGGCTGCCTGCTGGCTTTTGATCACGATGAGATTGTAGGGGATGCGCTCCGGGCTGTATGTGCGAAGAAGATCTGAAGACAGGAAAAGATCATTTCCTGCGGCAGAATCCGGAAGATGGATATGGAGATTCACAGGAAATGGTGGTAAACTATTCTTGCCGTGATGCGGCACATCAGTCATAAGAAGGAGAACAGAATGGTTTCCGACAAAATCAGGGTATCCAACAACGGAGAAGGCATCCGCGAGGCATTGGAGGAAACGGAACGGATCGGCAGATACATGGGCCTCTCAGGCAGAGAGCTGATCTGGCTCAGGCTTCTCTCGGAGGAGACGCTGGGGATGATCGAGGCGATGGTCGGCGAGTTCAATGCCACTTTCTGGATCGAGGCGCTAAACGCGACAAGCTGCCGGATCAACCTGGAGGCGAAAGCTGTTATTGATGCCGGGATCAAGAAGGATCTTCTGTCTGCTTCCAGTACGGGTGAAAATTTCTACGCAAGAGGCCTGATGGGACGGATCGCTGATGCGATTGAGGAAGGCATGTACCGCTACGATGAGGCGGCGAAGATTCAGGATGAATTCTTCGGTATGCAGATCTCAGATGAGCAGGCGGACAGACAGGACGGCTTCGTAGACATTCCGTATTACTGGTCGCTGGATGAATACCGCAAGGAGATGGCGAAGCAGAAGGAGCGGGATTCGGCACTGAATGAGATGATCGATGATCATCTGGAGAAATCAATCGTAGCCCACATCGCAGACGACATCACAGTGGGAGTCCGTGATCGGAAGGTTAAGCTGATTATTTCAAAAGAATTTTAAGAGAGGAAGAAAAGATGACAATTAATGAGACAAAAAACGGCAGTGATTTGATCATTTCCCTGGAGGGCAGACTGGATACGATGACTGCTCCCGAGCTGGAAGAGGAGCTCAAGAAGGTTCTTCCCGAAACCGAGCAGCTGACCTTTGATTTCGAGGGACTGGAATACATTTCCTCCGCGGGACTCCGCGTTCTTCTCTCTGCGCAGAAAGTGATGAGCAAGCAGGGAAGCATGAAGATCACGCATGCGAATGAGACGATTATGGAGATCTTCGAGGTGACCGGCTTCGTAGACATCCTGACGATCGAGTAAGCCGGACGGGCATATACCCGAAAGGCCGGGTGCGGCGAAGGCCTGCTCCGGTGCTTCATTATGGATCAAAAATACCCTCTGACCGGGATGTATGCCCCGGGCAGAGGGTTATTGTTTTTACGGGATTTCCGGCCTGTGTCTGTTTCCGGTGTGCTTCTGTCTTCGGTCTGTGCCGGTCAGTCTTCCTGAAAGAGAGCGGTGGAGAAATAGCGCTCTCCGGTGTCGGGCAGAACAGTGACAACGGTCTTGCCTTTTCCGAGCTTCTTCGCCAGCTTCAGCGCGGCGGCCACATTGGTGCCGCTGGAGATGCCGCAGAAAATTCCTTCTTCGCGGGCGAGGCGCTGTGCGGTGCGGATGGCTTCGTCATCGGAGACGACGTAGATATCATCGTAGATTTCACGGTTCAGAATCTCCGGAATGATGCCGTCGCCGATACCCATCTGCAGATGTGTTCCGACGGTTCCGCCGGCGAGAATGGCTGCATTTTCAGGCTCCACGGCCCAGATGGTGATATCCGGGTTGTGCTCCTTTAAGACTTCGCCGATGCCGGTCAGCGTTCCGCCGGTTCCGACGCCGCTGCAGAAGCCATGGATCGGACGATCTGCCTGGGAGAGAATCTCAAGCACCGTGCCGTTCTTGTGGGCAAGCGTATTGTTGGGGTTGGAGAACTGCTGCGGGACGAAGACCTTCGGATTTTCTTCCTGCATGCGCAGAGCGGTCTGCAGGCATTCGTCGATACACTTTCCGATATCGCCGTCATCGTGGATCAGCTTCACGGATGCACCGTAATGACGGATAATCAGCCGCCGCTCCTCACTGACGGAGTCCGGCATGATAATGATGGTTCTGTAGCCGCGGACGGCGCCGACCAGAGCGAGTCCGATACCCTGATTTCCGCTGGTGGGTTCGACAATGATGCTGTCAGGCCCGATCAGGCCCTCCCGCTCTGCCTGCTCCAGCATGTTGAGCGCTGTGCGTGTCTTGATGGAGCCGCCCACGTTCAGGCATTCAACTTTGACCAGTATTTCCGCGCTGTCCGGATCAGGCATCCGGTTCAGGCGGACCAGCGGTGTATTGCCGACTGCTTCAAGAATGTTATTGCAAACCATGTGAATCACCCTTATCTTAAAAATGTCCGACGGAGATTATATCACAAAGGTTCCGTTCAGAAAAGGAGCATACTATGAATATAACGGTTTACTGCGGATCCACGCCCGGAAGCCTTTCGTGCTACACACAGGAGGCGGCGCTGCTTGGCCGCTGGATCGGGGAGCATGGCCATACACTTGTATTCGGCGGCTCCAATACGGGAATGATGGGAGCTGTCGCTGACGCAGTGCTGGCGGCAGGCGGGAAGGTGATCGGCGTGATTCCGGATGTGGCGGTGATTAAAAAGCGGATGCACCCCGGACTGACGGAAGCCATTTTCACACAGACCGTCGCGGAGCGCAGGAGCAGAATGATTGAACTCGGGGACGCCTTTATCGCGCTTCCCGGCGGAATCGGGACGCTGGACGAGATGACGGAGGTCCTCTCACTGACGTCGCTGGAGCTTCTTGACAAGCCGCTGGTCTTCTTCAACACAAACGGATATTATGAACCGATGCGGCAGGTGCTTGAACACATTGTCGGGAATGAATTCGGAAAGAAGTCCTATTTTGAACAGGTACTGTTCACGAACGATCCGGAAGAAATCGGGAAAGTGCTTGAAATCTGAAAAAAGGAAAATGCGCCCAGCAGGACTTGAACCTGTACCCTTTCGGACTGGAACCTAAATCCAGCGCGTCTGCCAATTCCGCCATGGGCGCATGAGAAAGTTGACTCAATCATTATAAACGAAAAGGCCGCAAATGCAAGGTATCCTGCATTGCGGCCTTTAATCTCTCCGGTCCGGATTACTGGATGCGTGCGACGGATTCGCCCTGGTAGACGGAACCGGGAACCAGGATCGGCTCCTGGATGACATCCTTCGGATGTTCGATCAGCTCAATCAGACGCTCGGCGGCCACACGTCCCATCTGCTCCATGTCCTGACGGTAAGTGGTCAGACGGGGAGCAATATGGCGGGAAAGGCGGATGCCGTCAAAACCGACGATGGAGATGTCATCCGGGACGCTGAGCTTTCTCTGCTGCAGGGCAGAGTAACCGCCCAGAGCGGAAAAATCGTCCGGGTAGAAGATGCAGGTCGGCGGCGTCGGAAGATCCAGCAGCGTGAAGGTGCAGTCGCGTGTCTCGGAGGTGCTCCGGTAAGGCGCCTCCATAATATATTCGTCCGGGATCGCGAGGCCGAGCTCGGCCATGGTCCGGTAGAAGCTCATCAGACGATTCTGCGTAACTGCCGAGGGAAGACCGTGAATATAGGCGATTCTGCGGTGTCCCATCTCATAGACGTAGTGAAGCAGATCATGCATGCCGGAAACATTATCGGACACGACGGAAATTTTGCCGTCAAAAGAATGGTCGATCGTGACGATCGGCAGCTCGCTGCGCACCAGATCCACGACATCGGGATCATAGAAATCCACGCAGGCGATGCACACGCCGTCAAATCCGCGGTATCTGGAATGGGCCAGATAGGACAGGGACCGCTCCTGCGCGTGACTGCTGTTGATGAATGTAATATCGAAACCGGCGGCTTCGGCCGTGCGGCGGAAGCTGTCCAGTACGGTTGCAAAGAAGTCGTGTGTCAGACCGCTCCGCGCTTCATCGGCGAAAAGAACGCCGATGTTGAAGGTCCGGTTGGTTTTAAGGGCTTTGGCGGCGGAATTCGGAAAATATCCCATGTTATCGGCGACCTTACGGATCCGCTCACGGGTCTCGGGGCCGATATCATTATGACCGTTCAGCGCCTTACTGACTGTTGCAACGGAAACGCCGCAGGCAGCGGCAATATCTTTCAATAAAATCAATGGAACACCTCCTGCAGAACACGCCGAGTCTCAAACGTTTTCGACACCAGTGTAACGCATATTTGACGATTTTTCAAGAATCAGAAAGAAAACGAATGAAATTCATAAGACTGGTTGATTTTTCCAAAGCCTGCACATATAATAAACTTGATTTTACTTAAACGTTTTAGAAACGTTTGAGCTATTGTATCAGATATGTAAAAGGGAGGACTAAATGAAGTACGGATTCTTTGATGACGCGAATCAGGAGTATGTGATTACGACGCCCAGGACCCCGCTGCCCTGGATCAACTACCTTGGCAACAAGGACTTTTTCAGCCTGATTTCCAACACCGACGGCGGATATTCTTTTTATAAGGATGCAAAACTTCTGCGCCTGACACGCTATCGCTACAACAACGTGCCGTATGACAGCAACGGCAAGTATTTCTATATCAAAGACGGTGACGTGATCTGGAACCCGGCATGGCAGCCGACCCGCACGGAGCTGGATGCTTACGAGTGCCGCCACGGCCTCGGCTACACGCGCTTCACATCTTCCAAAAACGATGTACAGGCCCAGCTGCTGTGTTTTGTCCCGCTGAGCGACACCTGCGAAGTGCAGAAGATCTCCCTGACCAACCAGGGAAGCGAAGCGAAGAATATCAGCCTGTTCTCTTATGTAGAGTGGTGTCTCTGGAATGCTTCCGATGACTGTGAGAACTTCCAGCGCAACCTGAGCACGGGCGAAGTCGAAGTCTTTGACTCCACGATTCTTCACAAGACAGAGTACCGCGAGCGCAGAAACATGTTCGCGATCTACACCGTGAACGCGCCGATCGACGGCTTTGAGACGATCCGCAGCGAGTTCATGGGCACCTACAATGATCCCGGCCATCCGCAGGCAGTGGAAGCCGGAAAGCTCGAGGGGAACCTTGCGAGCGGCTGGTCGCCGATCGCTTCTCATCAGCTGAACATCTCTCTGCAGCCCGGCGAGACGAAGACTTTTGTCTTTGTGCTCGGCTACATCGAGAATCCCGTTGCTGAGAAGTGGGAGCCCGGCACCGCACCGCGCGAAGGCAAACTGAACAAGGTCCGCGCATACGAGATGATCGCCCGCTACGCGACCGTGGAGCAGGCGGATGCGTCCTTTGCAGAGCTGAAGGCATACTGGAAGCAGCTGCTGTCCCGCTACACCATCAAGTCCTCGAACGACAAGGTCGACCGCATGGTCAACACCTGGAACCAGTATCAGTGCATGGTCACCTTCAACATGAGCCGTTCCGCTTCTTATTATGAATCCGGTATCGGCAGAGGCATGGGCTTCCGTGATTCCTGTCAGGATCTGCTGGGCTTTGTCCATCTGATCCCCGAGCGCGCAAGAGAGAGAATCATCGACATCGCCTCCACACAGTTCCAGAACGGCAGCGCCTATCATCAGTATCAGCCGCTGACCAAGAAAGGAAACGCGGGCATCGGTTCCGGCTTCAACGACGATCCGCTGTGGCTGATCGCCGCGGTCAGCGCCTACACGCGTGAGACCGGCGACTACTCGATCCTTGACGAGATCGTTCCTTTTGACAACGACGAGTCCGTTGCACAGCCTCTGATGGAGCACCTGAAGAGATCGCTTGACTTCACGATTACCCACAAAGGCCCGCACGGCCTGCCGCTGATCGGCCGCGCCGACTGGAACGACTGCCTGAACCTGAACTGCTTCTCCGAGCACCCCGGCGAGTCCTTCCAGACCTTCGGCCCCTCCGAGGGACCGGTCGCGGAATCCGTCTTCATCGGCGGTATGTTCGTCAAGTATGCGGAAGAGTACGCACAGATCTGCGAAGTCCGCGGAGATCTGGCAGAGGCGGAGAGAGCCCGCAAAGAGCGCGCAGCGATGAACGAAGCAGTCTGCACCGCAGGCTGGGACGGCGAGTGGTTTGTCCGTGCATATGACGCGTACGGCCACAAGGTCGGTTCCGACGAGTGTGTCGACGGCAAAATCTATATCGAGCCCCAGGGCTTCTGTGTTCTGGCAGGCTGCGGCGTAGAGTCCGGTCAGGCAGATCAGGCCCTGAAATCCGTTGAGAAGTATCTGGATTCCAAGTACGGCATCTGCATCCTGTCCCCGGCTTACAAAGAGTATCACCTCGAGCTCGGCGAGATCAGTTCCTATCCGCCGGGATACAAAGAGAACGGCGGCATCTTCTGCCACAACAATCCGTGGATTTCCATCGCGGAGACCGTCTGCGGACACGGCGACCGCGCGTTTGAGATCTATCGCAAGACCTGCCCGGCGTACACCGAGGAGATCTCCGAGATCCATCGCACCGAGCCTTACGTCTACTGCCAGATGGTGGCAGGCAAGGAAGCCAAGTACTTCGGCGAAGGCAAGAACAGCTGGCTGACCGGTACCGCGGCATGGACCTTCTGCAACATCTCCCAGTACATCCTGGGCGTGATGCCGACGCACAAGGGTCTGTCCGTGAACCCGTGTGTCCCGAAGGACTTCGGCGATTTCGAGATCAGCAGAACCTTCCGTGATGCCGTGTACCACATCAGCGTCAAGAACCCTGACTGTGTCGAGAAGGGCGTGAAGAGCCTGATCGTCGACGGTGAGAAGCTTGACGGCTGCGTGATTCCGTTTGTCGAAGGAAAGAAGTCCTACGAAGTAGAAGTTGTCATGGGATGACACAGTCATTCCTTCCATACCCGGCAAAGGGGCGTGAAGTGACAAGAATTACAGATTATCAGCAATTGAAAGAACAGATCATGGGCCTGTCACAGACAGACCCATGGTTTGTTCCTTTTTTATCCAACGCAGCCGCTGCACTGTATGAAGAGCTGGAGGACATTAACTGGGCCGGCTTTTATCTGATGCGGGAAGGCCGGCTGGTCCTGGGACCATTCCAGGGCAAAACTGCCTGCATTCACATCGAAATCGGAAAAGGTGTCTGCGGCAGTGCTGTGGCACAGAACCGGATCATCCGGGTGGAGGATGTACATGAATTTCCGGGTCATATCGCCTGTGATGCCGTCTCCCGCTCCGAGATCGTCCTTCCCCTCAGAGACAGCGATGGGAAGATCCTCGGCGTTCTCGATATCGACAGCCCGCTGACGGGGCGCTTCACGGAAGAAGACCAGCAGGGACTTGCTCCCATCGCCGATTTTATCGGCCGTGCGATGCAGATTCCGTGATGTGGTTTACCACATCAGCGTGGGGAAGAGTGTGAAGAAAATACAGGGAATACCGCGGAGAACAGGTTGAACTGTTCTCCGCGGTATTCTTTTTACCGTGTGAAGAAGCAAGCCAGGCTCCCGCCACGGTACAAGCTCCGATTGCGCATGGCTTCCCAATCAATTGCATGCTACAGTATTAATATATATAATTAACATACACATCTACAGTTCAGCATACGGACTCCGAAATCATACAAATCCTCTGAAAGGAGACGCGCCATGAATAATAAGAAAAGGAAATTATCCAGATACATCCTCCCCCTTCTTCTGACGATGGTGATGCTCTGCACTGCGGGCTGCGGCGGATCGTCGACGCTTACGGATGCCTTTTCGTCCGGCAAGGTCACGTCCAAGGGTGCGACAGACAGCGGATATGTTGGAGCCGGCACGGTATCGCTGCGGGACTTTGACTGGGCTTTCGATTCGCGCTCCTATGATTCGAGCGGAGAGGTGGAGTTTAAGAATCCGATGGATGCAGCCGGTGCCTGGGAGATGGTTATCTGGAGGAGGACTGCGAAGGGCGGGGCGCAGAAGGATGTGTATCTGGTTCACATCGGGCTTGAGGATAACAGCGGCAAGATGCTTGCGGGCGGCGAGGCACCGCAAGATATTGCGGCGGCCGCGGACTTCTATGCAAACCAGGCCTTCAAGAGCAGTGAGGAGGCGCAGAACGCAGGTCTGCAGGGCAGCGACACTGCCAATAAACTGCTCGAAGCGCTGGCGGCAGGTGACGGAAGCATAAAAGCACACGTCACCGTCATCCTGGCGGGGATCGAGGATAACGAAGGAAACTGGCATGATGTCAGCGGGGAACCCGTCCAGCTGGAGGGAAAGTACTTCCCGGATGCGGCGTTCATCAAAGTTGAAGACCAGAAGGGGAATCAGTTTACGGCCAATCACTTCCTCACGACCGGCGACGGAAAAGCACACCACGCGATCGGCGCGTACACGCCCGCCGGCAACAAACAGGGCCTGCACGGCGCACTCTTTTTCTACCGCAGGGCGAGGGCAAAATGATCCCCAAAGATGCGGGACGACGGGGACGCTTTTCCGCCCGCCGGCGCACTGCGGGCCGTGCCTGATTTTGCTTGACAAAAACAGGTACGTGGGATATGATACTATTTGCTGTTGATAAACCGACAGTAAATGTACGTGTAGCTCAGCTGGATAGAGCGTCTGGCTACGGACCAGAAGGTCGCGAGTTCGAATCTTGTCACGTACATTCGCGCAGCAATGTGCCGCGCAGGACAGAATAAAAGGCGTCAGCGGGGAGCTTGCTCACCGGCTGGCGTGTTTTTATATTTGATCATTGAGGGATCCGCATGAAGCAGAAGCAGTACGAACTGATCGCCCCCTGCCACTTCGGCATGGAGAGCGTTCTGAAGAATGAGATCTATGACCTCGGTTATGAAATCACGGAGGTCACCGACGGCCGCGTCACCTTTGTGGGCGATGCGGAGGCGATTGTTTATGCCAATATTCATCTTCGCACGGCGGAGCGCATCCTGCTGAAAGCGGGCAGCTTTCATGCGGAGACTTTTGAGGAACTTTTCCAGGGGACGAAAGCCATCGCCTGGGAAGAGTTTCTGCCTGCCGATGCAAAATTCTGGGTCACCAAGGCTGCCAGTGTAAAAAGCAGACTTTTCTCTCCTTCGGATATTCAGTCGATTATGAAGAAGGCCATGGTCGAACGGATGCGGACGGCGTATCACACAGACCGCTTTCCGGAGGACGGTGCGTCTTATCCGGTCCGCGTCTTTCTGCATAAGGATGAAGTGACCGCGGCGATTGATACGACAGGAGAGTCTCTTCACAAAAGAGGCTATCGCAAATATAAGGTCAAGGCGCCGCTGGCGGAAAATCTGGCCGCGGGTCTGATCAGTCTGACGCCCTGGAAGCCCGGCCGCACACTTGTCGATCCCTTTTGCGGAAGCGGGACTTTCCTGATTGAGGCAGCCATGATCAGCGCGAATATCGCACCGGGGCTGGACAGAAGCTTTACGGCACAGACCTGGACAAACCTGATTCCGGCGTCTTCATGGAAAGAAGTCCGGCAGGAGGCGAGAGAGCAGATCATCCAGGATCCTGAGTGCGACCTGCAGGGTTTTGACATTGACCGGGAGGCCATCGCAGCCGCAAGGGAAAATGCCAGACTGGCGGGCGTGGATCATCTGATTCATTTCCAGGTGCGCGGAGTCTCGGAATTATCCCATCCGAAAAAATACGGATTTATCATTACGAATCCGCCCTACGGCGAGAGACTTCTGGGCCCCGGCAGCGGCAGCACCGGCAGCGGGAGCGCAAAGCGCGCCGTCCGCGAGCAGGAGGCGGCTGCGGCGGATCCGGAGCTGAGCGCGGAGGCAGCCAGAGAACTGTCCGCGCTGTACGGAACGCTCGGTGAGCGCTTCAAGGCACTGGATGCCTGGTCCATGTATATTATCACCGCGTATCCGTACGCGGAGCGCGATCTGAAGATCAAGGCAGCCAAAAACCGGAAAATCTACAACGGCATGATCAAGACATACTTTTATCAGTTCCCGGGGCCGAAGCCCGGACACAGGGAAGATCACTGAGCGGGAACACCGGATCACATGAGCGGGAACTACAGCATGGAAGACATAGAACGGACGCCAGAGACAACAGAGCAGGCGGAGCCGGAAATGCAGCCGGAGGAAGAAAAGCCGGAAGAAGGCAGAAAGCCCGGAAGGCGCAGAAGACCCAGGAAGCAGAAAGAGCGGAAAATGATCGGCTTCCGTAAGCTTGCTTTTGAGGCTATGCCGGAGATCATGAGCTACATGTTCATGGCGGCGGTGATCCTTACCGGTGCTTCGGCGCTGGGAAGCCTCATCATTTCGAAGCTGTTGGAAGAGAACGGTATTTTTGCCATCACGACAGCCAACGTGAAGGATTTTGTGAGCAGCTGGAGGATCCTTCCGATCCTGCTTGTTGCGGCTGTGCTCCTGCTCCTGAACCTGATCCTCGGTGTATTCGGATCGATTTATCAGTGTGACGACATCCTGAAGGGCGGAAAGGTAACCTTCATCGAGATCTTCCGGGAGTCCTTCAAGGATCTGAAGCGCTTCCTGAATCTGTCCGGCTTTCTGGTAATCCTCTATATGGTTCTGGGAGTTCCGATCGTCGGATTCGGTTTCCAGGTCGACATGACGCAGAATCTGGTCATTCCGAATTTCATCCTGTCCGTGATCCTGTCCAAGTGGTATCTCGCGGCCGGGTATTATGCGCTGATTATTTTCCTGATCTGGAAGGGTCTCCGGCATTTCTTCACGCTGCACGGGATCCTGCTGGATGACTTGCAGCCGAAGGCGGCCAAAAAGCAGTCCGAGCAGATTGTGAAGGACCACTGGAAGGAGCTGCTCCTTACGGCGGCGATCATTTTTGCCCTGGGTTATGCGCTCCAGTTCCTGGTCGCATATGTCGTGTTTCCGAGGCTGACGGACAGCCTGAGGGATTTCGGGCTGACAGTACCGCAGGGATATACCCTGGATCCGAATGCGGACCTGACAGAACTTGATGTTGATGTGGTCATAAACCGGACACTGGCTTTCTTCTATGTTATTGTTGAGCGTCTGGTCCTGGCGGCCGTCGATCTGCTGGAATCCGGATTTGTCGTCCTGAAGGCCACACAGCTCTATCGGAAGTATACAGGAGGCACGAGTGCGCCGTATCCGGAGCGGCCGTGGATCGTGAAATACATATTCAGGACACTGTCCACAGGCGTGCTGGCGACGGCTGTCCTGGTTACTTCCTTTTTCCTGGCGCTCTATTTTGACGTCTATGCGGCAGACCCTGTCGATCCTTATATTGTGGCGCACCGGGCGGGAGGCTATCTTGCGTCGGAGAACTCAAATGAGGGACTGGAGGCTGCGATCGCAGCCGGAGCCGATGCGAGTGAGATCGACGTTCAGCGGACGAAGGACAACCGATATGTGATCAACCACGACCGGACCTTCAAGAGACTTGCGGGTGAGCCCAGGGCAGCGCAGGAGATGACTTTTGACGAGGTCATGGCTCTGCGCATACCGGACACTTCCGGCAGCGGCCGCGAAGTCCGTGTGGCGACGATGGAGCAGATGCTTGATACCATCAAGGGGCGGCACAAGCTGTTTATCGAGCTCAAAGGCGCGACGGCGGACCGGCAGATGGCCGACGATCTGGTACAGATGATCCGCGAAAAGGACTGCCTGGATGACATCGTCCTGATCGGTCTGAATTTTGAAGTCCTTAAATATGCCAAAGAGACTTATCCGGAATTTGAGACCGGTGTGCTGCTCTTTGCCGGATTCGGAGATATTCAGAGCATGAACTGCGATTATGTCATGCTCAGTCAGGAGAGCGCGACGCCTGCGAGGATCAGGAAGGTCCGGGAACAGGGCAAGAACGCGGTCGTCTGGACAGTCAATGATGAGGAGAGCCTGTATGGTTTTCTGGACGGGCAGGCAGACTACGTCCTGACAGATGATGTGGAGCTGGCCCTGCAGATCCAGCAGGAGCTCAGAGAGCGGACAGAGATCGAACGTATTATAGATTTTGCTGCCGTACTGGCTCCCCAGGAGGTTCTGAGCTGGGCGAAGTAAGAATTACCGGCAGGAGGAAGGCCGGCAGCAGGGCAGCGGGAAGGCCGGCGGGAGGCAAAATCATGAGGCTTCAGATTATTTTTGCAACAGGAAACAAGGACAAAGTGCGTGAGGTGCGCGAGATCATTGCGGACCCGGAGATTCACGTGATCACCATGCGCGAGGCCGGCCTGGAGACGGAGCCGGAAGAAAACGGCGAGAGCTTTGAGGAAAATGCACTGATCAAAGCGCTGGCTGTGGCAGAAGCCCTTGCGGAAAAAGGGAAGGCCCCTGTCCCCGGACTGGATCCGGAGATCCCGACGGTCATCATGAGCGACGATTCCGGCCTTGCGGTCGACGCGCTGAACGGGGAGCCGGGCATCTATTCGGCCCGCTACATGGGACGCGACACTTCCTATTATGAGAAAATGCATCACATCATGGATCAGCTGGAGGGCCTGCCGGAAGAGGAGCGGAGCGCCCGCTTTGTCGACGCCTGCGCCTGTGTCATCCCGGAGCGGTGGCTCTCATTTTTTGACATCGATGAGGAGGACACCACGGAACTCGGCGCGGAGCTGATCGTGCGGGGCGAGATGGAAGGACTGATCGGCCACGAGATTCAGGGCGAGCATGGTTTTGGCTATGATCCGTTTTTCTATCTGCCGGAATACGGCAAGACCAGTGCCCAGATCTCTCCGGAGGAGAAGAATCTGATCAGTCACAGGGGCAAAGCCTTCCGCGGCATGATCGAAAAACTCGATGAGCTGATGCTCTGAGCAAAATCCGGAAGCAGGTCAGGATGAAACAGAAAATCCATCAGACAAGGGATATCCGGCAGTATGCCATCTATATGGTGCTTGCGGCTTCGGTCTGTTTTGCGACCGGCGGCCTTTTCATGAAGCTGATCCCCTGGAACGCACTGGCGATCAACGGGGCAAGAAACGTGATCGCGGCCGTGGTCATTGGCCTCTATATTTTCTTCACACATCATAAGCTCAGATTCAACCTCACTGTTGCTGTCGGCGCAGTTTCCATGGCCGGTGTAACCACCTGCTATGCAATTGCCAACAAACTGACCACCGCCGGCAATACGATCATTCTTCAATATACGGCGCCGGTGTGGATCATGGTGATGGTCTACCTGTTCTTCGGAAAGAAACCCGGCAAAACCGGCATTATCGCCCTGCTGATTGTCTTTATCGGCATTCTCTGCTTCTTTTTTGAAGGACTTTCCACCGGCAAATGGCTCGGGGACGCCATTGCCTTATTATCAGGCATCTTCTACGCCGGCGTTTTTATGCTCAACAGCTTTGAAAAGGGCGACGCCCTGTCGTCCGTCTTCTTCGGACAGCTGTTATGCGGAATTTGCCTTTCCCCGCTCGTATTGAAGGAAACAGATTTCTCCCTGCCTGTACTGCTTGCGGTCTTTTTCCTCGGCGCGGTTCAGGTGGGACTCGCCTATATTTTCTTTACTACCGGCACGAAATACATCGATCCGCTCACGGCTTCCATCATTAATGCACTGGAGCCGATCCTGAATCCTGTTCTCGTCGGCATCTTCTACGGTGAGAAGCTCGGAACCCTCTCACTGATCGGAGCCGTCATTGTCCTTTGCGGCATCCTGTACTACGAGGTGGAGTCAGGGGGACAGGTTCAGTGACTCATTGCGTGCAACGAGTCACTGAACCTGTCCCCCT
>JAFRIW010000004.1 GCA_017432565.1 Lachnospiraceae bacterium | reverse complement strand
CCTGTCCCCCTGACTCAACCGGGCTTTTTCTCAGAACGTGATTTCTCCCGCGGCGGTAAGATCCGCCGCGTTCTTTCCGACGTAAACGACATAGGCGTCGTCCAGGATCCATTCATCGTGCTGCCGGAAGCTGAGTTCGTCGACCGGAACGGTGATGGTGACGTCTTTCGTCTCTCCTGCGGCGAGCTCGACGCGGGCGAAGCCTTTGAGCAGACGGATCGGCCGGTCGTTATCCGGAACGGTGCCGCGCGCGTAAGCTTCATCCGGCGCGGGCTCTGCGTTCTTGCTGCCGATGTAGACCTGCACGACCTCCGCGCCGTCGACGTCACCGGTATTGGTGACTTTGCAGGTGACCACAACCTGATTCTCCGTATTTGTTGCTGCTGCGGCGTCCGTGATGGCGTAGGTGCTGTAGCTCAGGCCGTAGCCGAACGGATACGCGGCCTGCTTACCGACCTTGTCGAGCAGCGTGTAGCCGTGGTAATAGCTGTAGTCGATGACATAAGGGCGCTGTCCGATATATTTGAAATCCGGATAGTCGGACTCACGCTGTGCGACTGTGAAGGGAAGGCGTCCGGTAAAGTTCGCTGCGCCGCTGAGCAGGTGTGCGAGCGCCGTGCCGCCTTCACAGCCGGAGTAGTAGTTCATGATCACGGCATCGGCAAAATCCTTCCACTCGTCGATGAGAATGGCACTGCCGGAGTAGAGGACGACGATGACCTTTTTGCCGGACCGCTTGAGCTCCTTGATGAGCGTGGTGTCGTCGCGGGACAGACGCAGAGACAGACGGTCTCCGCCGCCGTTCTTCGGCTTTTTGTTGATCTTATAGCTCGTATTGACAAAATATTCTCCCTCGGTGCGGTAGTCGAAGCCGGCGCAGACGACGGCGATATCCGCGTGAGAGCTGACGACGGAGGCGTTGTCCGGCAGCACCGGATCCTCCTTTTTCTTCAGGCCCTCGTCCGTGCAGCCGGCGAGAGTGACATCGGCGAAGACTTCCTTCAGACCCTTGTACGGGGTCACGATCTTCTTATCATAGACACGGCTTGAGCCGTGGTCCCCTGTGTTGGCGACGTCCGCAAAGCTGCCGCAGACGACGATGGAGCTGTCTTTTGAAAGAGGCAGCAGGCCGTTGTTCTCAAGCAGGACCATTCCCTTTTCGGCGGCCTCAAGAGCGAGCGCGCGATGTGCGCTGCAGCCGATGACCGTGCGCTCCTGCGGGACGATATCCGGCTCCAGACGGAGCAGTGTGCGGATGATATTGGCATTTGCGCGGTCGAGATGCTCCGGATTGATCAGACCCTTGTTCAGACATTTCCGGATATTGGCCTCGGAGTATTTCATCGTGAACATCATTTCCAGATCCAGACCGGCGCGCAGGCTTCGCTCCGCATTGTAGACACCCCAGACGAAGTCGCTCATCACGAAGCCGTCAAAGCCCCATTCTTTGCGGAGAATGTCGGTGAGCAGCTTTTTGTTCTCACAGCAGTGATACTCCTCATAGCGGTTGTAGGCGCCCATGATCGAGAGCGCGCCGCCGTCCACACACTTTTTAAAGTGCGGAAGGTAGACTTCGTGCAGTGCGCGGTCGTCGATGTGCACGTCGACGTAGAAGCGCAGATCCTCCATGCTGTTCAGGGCAAAATGCTTGACGCAGGCGATGACTCCTTTATCCTGCACCGCTTTTGCCAGCGCCGAGCCGAAGCTGCCGAGCACGAAAGGGTCCTCGCCGTAACTCTCCTGTGTGCGGCCCCAGCGCGGGTTGCGGGCCAGATTGATGCAGACGCCTGCGAACAGATTCGCGTCCTGAGCGATGGCTTCCTTCGCGATCGCCGTTCCGATCCGGTACTCCAGGGACGGGTCAAAAGTAGACGCGCGCAGCGCGGCCGAGGGGAAGCAGGTCGAATTGCCCATGACCACACCCCGCGGGCCGTCGGTAAATTTCACGGGCGGAATCCCCAGGCGCCGGCAGCCGCCGCCCGGCAGTGCGGACACATTGTAGGCGCGGCTGGTTTTGATGAGGTCGCGCTGTGTCTGGGCGATGGTGTGCCCGGAGAGCATATAAATCTTTTCCTTCAGGGACATTTCCGCCACCAGTGCCTGAACCTGTTCCTCCAGCACCTCCGGTGTCGGGTTTTCCCGGTATTGTTTTGCTGCTTCCTGATAAGTCGTCATGTCGGATTCCCCCTTTCTTTACTATATAGATTACTTCATTTTTTCTGCTCTTTCTATTGTCTTCTGAGCAGACGGAAGTGTATTATAGTATACAACTCAAAAACAAAGCTTTATCAGATGAGGAGGGAGAAGCTATGTTTTACGGTACCTGGATGTCTCTGATCCCGCCGGTGGTCGCGATCCTGCTGGCGCTGATCACAAAAGAAGTCTATTTGTCGCTGTTCTGCGGCGTGGCGCTGGGCGCAATGATGATCACGGGCTTTCATCCGTGGAATGCGTTCACCACACTGTTCGGAACGATGGTCGACAGCATGGATCTGAACATCGTCATCTTCGATGTTCTGCTGGGCATGATCATCGTCCTGATGTCCCGCTGCGGCGGCACTGCCGCGTACGGACGCTGGGCCAGTGAGAGGCTCAAAAACAAGAAGCAGGCGATGCTCGCGACATCCCTGCTGGGTATCCTGATCTTTGTCGATGACTATTTCAACTGCCTGACGGTCGGTTCCGTCATGCGCCCGGTCACGGACAAATACAAGGTTTCCCGCGCAAAGCTGGCCTATATCATTGATGCGACGGCGGCGCCGGTGTGTATTATCGCACCGATCTCCAGCTGGGCCGCGGCCGTCAATTCCTATGTGCCGGAAGGCGGCAGCATGAACGGTTTCCAGCTGTTCATCAGCACCATTCCCTACAATCTGTACGCGCTGCTGACCCTGTTTATGGTCTTCTACATCACGGCCAGGGGCATTGATTTCGGCCTCATGGCAAAACATGAAAGAAACGCGGAAAAAGGCGATCTCTTCACTTCCGGCGGCGATGAATTCAAAGCACTCGCCGAGGAAGACAAGGCGGCGATGGAGTCCGACAAGGGCAAAGTCATCGATCTGATCCTGCCCATGGCCGTTATGATCTTCACTGCTGTCGGCGCGATGATCTACACCGGTTATCTCGACGGTGCAACCAACGTGATCGATGCGTTCGCAGGGTGCGACGCGGAGATCTCCCTGATCTTCTCGACCATCGTCACCGTAATTTTCACGGGCATCCTGTACCTGCCCAGAAAGGTTATCAGCTTCAAGGACTTCATGGACGCGCTGCCTGAGGGAGCCAAAATGATGACCCCCGCGATCCTGATCCTGACCCTTGCCTGGACCCTGAAGGGCGTGAGCGATCAGCTCGGCATCGGCGACTTTGTCACCGGCAACCTGAACCTGTCCGGCAACCTCGTCGCGGTTGTCCCGCTCGTCGTCTTCCTGGTCTCGATCTTCATCTCGTTCTCGACCGGCACCAGCTGGGGCACGTTCTCCATCCTGGTTCCCATCGTGGTTTCCATGTTCCAGACGACAGACGAGAAGATGATGATTATCGCGGTCTCCGCCGTCCTGGCGGGTGCGGTCTGCGGCGATCACATTTCCCCGATCTCCGACACGACCATCATGGCCTCGGCCGGCGCGCAGAGCAATCACATCAACCATGTGCAGACCCAGATGCAGTACGCGAGTATCGTCATCGCGGTCAGCGCCATCGGCTATGTGATCTCCGGTGTGACCAGAAACTGGTGGCTGACACTGATTCTGTGTGTTCTGATTCTCGCCTTCACACTCCGCCAGATCGGCAAATACTCCGGCGGCAAGGGCGAGACCGTCAGCGCGAAGGTAAAGAAAAAATCCGGTGTGAAATAATGCTTCTATGAGAAAAGTAATCGAAGTACCTTATATTGATCAGAGCGGAAACTGGCCGACGGGATGCGAAAGCGTCTCGTCGGTCATGCTGCTTCAGGCCCTCGGTTTTGACATTTCAGTGGATGAGTTTATCCGCGATCACCTGCCCATGCAGCCCATGGAAGAGGGGACAGGCCCCGACCCCGATCAGTATTTTGCCGGAAGTCCCTATGATCCGGATTCCTTCGGATGCTATCCCGGCGTCATTGTAAAGGCGCTGAATTCCTATTTTGACAAGGCAAAATCCGGCCGGCCGGACAAGTGTTTTAGCGCGCAGGACGCGACGGGCGTTCCGACGCAGCAGCTGCTCGAAGAACAGATTGACAGAGGACTGCCGGTGCTGTACTGGTGCTGCATTGATTTAAAGCCTTCTTATGAGGGGCCGGCGTGGACACTGCCGGACGGGACACAGTTTCTGTGGACAAGCAATGAGCACTGCATGCTGCTCGTCGGCTATGACACAGACCGGGACACGCTGATTTTCAATGATCCCTGGGACGGACACGGCGTCGTGGATTATGACAGGAAGCTGGTTCTTCAGCGGCACCGCGAGCAGAAGGAGCGGGCCGTAATTCTAATCTCTTTTTAATTTTTCTTCAATTTTACTTTCATTTTCTGCTGTTAGTATACAGATGCTGACAGAAAACAGAAGCGAAACAACCGGGACGGCAATGGTGCCGCCGGAAGAGGAGTTGAAAAAATCCATCAGGTTTCGCATAAGAGAGGAAGGAGAAAAAAATGACTGATTTTGAAAAGATTGCCAAGATTATGGAGAAGACCGGAGCGAGTGAAGCGGATGCGCGCGCAGCCCTGGACGCCAACGGCGGAGAGATCCTGGACGCTGTAATCTGGCTTGAGAGAGCGAAGAAGGTAGACGAAGCGAAGACCGCGTTCTATTCCACAGGCGATGCCCCCTCCGAGGAGCAGGCGGCCGGCGAAGTCCTGAAGGGCGATGTGGTGAGCGAAGAGGAAAGCCGCAGAAGAGCTGAGCGCGATGCACGCCGCAGAGAGCGCGAGGCGCGCCGCAGCCAGAACAGTCAGGAGATCCGCTCGGAACTCCGGAGATTCTGGGACTGGCTGTGCGAGATCCTGGAGGCCAGCGTCAAGACCAACTTCTGCGCGGACCGGAACGGCAAGGAACTGATCGGAATCCCGGTGCTGATCGCAGTCCTGATTCTGCTGGCGGCAACGCCTTTCACCGTCTGCGCCATCCTGCTTGGCCTGTTCATGGGCTGCCATTATCACCTGCGCAGAACGGACCGGCCCGGTACGGACAGCGACAAAACCGAGTAATCGTAATACAATAGTCTCCGGAGACGTTAAAAAATAACGGCAGCTGCGGCAGTGTCCGCAGCTGCTGCGCTGCAAAAGAGCTGTGAGAGGGAACAGGAATGAGCCGGATTCTGATCGTTGAGGATGAAGCAAAAATCGCCAGATTTGTAGAGCTGGAGCTGGTCCATGAAGGGTATGAGGTCGAGAAGGCGCCGGACGGGCGCACAGGTCTGGATCTTGCCCTTCAGGGAGATTACGACCTGATCCTGCTGGACGTGATGCTCCCCGGCCTGAACGGCATTGAGGTACTGCGGCGGCTGCGCCAGCAGAAAAGCACCCCGGTTATCCTGCTGACCGCGAGAGATGCGGTGATGGATAAGGTCTCCGGCCTGGACGCCGGCGCGGACGACTATATTACGAAGCCGTTTGCCATTGAAGAACTTCTGGCGAGAATCCGGGTTGCGGAGCGCCATCATGAGGCCGGCGAGGCGGCGCCGCGCGGCGCGCGCATCGAAATCGGCCCGGTGGTGCTGGACGAGGACCGGCACGAGGTGACGGTGAACGGCGAGCCCGTTTATCTGACCAATCACGAATTCCTGCTGCTGCAGGCCCTGATGGAAAACAAAAACATTGTCATGGACCGCTCGCGCCTGATCGAGAAGGTCTGCGGCTATGATTACGTCGGTGAGACCAATGTCATCGACGTCTATGTCCGCTATCTGCGGACCAAAATCGATGATCACTACGGCATTAATCTGATCCGCACTGTGCGCGGAGTGGGCTATGTGATCCGGGACGATCTGAAATGAGCAGTGTAAATTATCAGACTGAACAGAATACGGCGGCCGCCGGCCGCTCCAGGGTGCGGAAGAGGACACGCTCCATTGCGCGGGGAATTCACCGCAGCGTCTGGTTTGGCAAATTCGGAAGCTTTCTGTTTCTGGATCTCGCGATTGCCGTGACCCTCGTTGTCCTGCTGACTGTCATGGTGACCCGGTGGCCCGAGCGGACACAGGAGATCACCGACGCCAGTGTCACGGCGGACCGGAACTATGTCGAGCTGACACTGGAGCTGGAGGACGGCTCGGTGGAAAATTACCGCGTCACCCCGGAATCGCTCACCCGCATGAGCGAGGATGAGAATGTGCGTCAGTGGCAGTACGGTTCGGTCATGCTGCTGTCCGTGATCCTGACGATCCAGTGCCTGGACCTGTTCTTTGAATTATTCAGGACAGGCAAAATCCGGCGCAGGCTCAGACCATTGGATGAACTGGCCCAGAAGGCGGAGGCCTTTTCCGCCATTCCGCTGGACACCAGCAATCTCGAGCATCTCGAGGAGGCCATCCGGAACGCCTCCGAGGAAAATACTTACGAAAACGGGGAACTGAAAATCTCGACCGGCGACGATGATCTCAAGAGCATTGAAACGGCGCTGAACGGCCTGCTGCGCAGAATGCAGGAAGGCTACCGGCAGCAGGTGCGCTTTGTCTCGGACGCATCCCATGAGCTGCGCACGCCCATCGCGGTCATTCAGGGCTACGCCGATATGCTGGACCGCTGGGGCAAAACAGATCCGGAGATTCTGCAGGAGGGCATCACGTCAATCCGCAATGAGTCGGAGCACATGCACAACCTGGTGGAGCAGCTGCTGTTCCTGGCCAGAGGAGACAGCGGGCGCAATACCCTGAACAAAGAAGTCTTTGACCTGACCGGCGTCGTCGAGGAAGCGGCTGTCGAGTCCGAGATGATCGACCCCGCACACGTCTACGAATTCGACCCGGGAGATCCGCCGGTACAGGCTTATCTGTACGGAGACGCGTCGATGATCAAACAGTCCGTCCGTATTTTCCTGCAGAATGCGGCAAAATACTCCGAGGCGGAAGGACGGATCCTGCTGGCAGTCCGCAGAAGCGGCCAGAAGGTCTCCTATGTGATTCAGGATGAGGGCATCGGTATGTCCGAAGAAGACACGAAGCACATTTTCGAGCGTTTCTATCGCTCCGGAGAAGCCAGAGACCGCGGAACCGGCGGAACCGGACTGGGACTTTCCATTGCCAAGTGGATTATTGATGCCCACGGCGGCTCCATCGATGTGGTCTCGCGACAGGACTTCGGCACACGCTTCACGGTTACCTTCCCCGCCGCGGCACAGGAACAGATTGCCGCCGCAGAAGCCGCAGCCGCAGCTGAAAAAGCCGCCGCGGAAGCTGCAGCCGCATCGGAAAAAGCGGCAGCAGTACCTGCAGTACCGGAGAGGGAGCCGGCACTGCCCGGGAAAGCCGAAATATAGGCAACCGATTGCGCTTTTAAAATCCCAAGACATCAGAAAAACGGATAACAGGGTGAATTTTGCACAAAATCCACCCTGTTATTTTGTGAAAAGTGGCATGTTGACCAAAAGAAACCAGCAGAGCATAATTTTATTTGAGCAACCGGTTGCGGCAAGCACCGGAATGCCCGCACTTGAACAGAGACAGATTTTGCTCTGAATGTTCAATATTTTACAGGAGGAAAAAGATGAAAAAGAAAGTTTTATCAGTACTGATGGCTGGCGTGATGACTTCCGCACTGCTGATCGGCTGCGGTTCTTCCGCACCGGCTGCAGCTCCGGCTGAAGAAGCAGCTCCGGCTGAGGAAGCTGTAGAAGAAGCAGCTCCCGCAGAGGAAGCGGCTGTGGAAGCGCCGGAAATCAATGCGGATGCGACCGGCGAGATCAAGGTCTGGGTCGCGGACAACGTAGTTGATTTCACAAACAAGAGAGTGGCTGACTTCATGGAAGCCAATCCGGAATTTGCAGGCTTCACCGTCACCGTCGAGCCCGTCGGTGAGGGCGATGCAGCCAGCAACATGATCACGGACGTCGAGGCAGGCGCAGATATCTTCACATTCGCACAGGATCAGATCGCACGTCTGGTTTCCGCAGGTGCTTTGGAAGAGGTCGCTCCGCAGAACGCCGCTGCAATCAAGGCCGAGAACGATCCCGGATCTGTCGCAGCTGCGACGGTCGGCGACACGCTGTATGCATATCCGCTGACCTCCGACAACGGCTATTTCCTGTACTATGACAAGAGCGTCGTCACGGATCCTTCCGATCTGGATGCGATTCTGGCTGACTGCGAAGCGGCAGGAAAGAACTTCTACATGGAAATCAACTCCGGCTGGTATCAGACCGCGTTCTTCTTCGGCACGGGCTGCACACTGGCGTATGACACCGACAACGAAGGCAATTTCACCGCAGCGAATGTTGACTATGCTTCCGATCAGGGCCTTGTAGCCATGAAGGAGATCATCAAACTCGCGAGCTCCCCTGCATTCCAGAACGGTTCCGCAGCAGGTGAGGCAACCAACCTGGCAGCAATCGTGGATGGCACATGGGATTCCGGCACCCTCCAGGAAGTGTTCGGCGACAACTACGCATGCGCAAAGCTTCCGAGCTTCGTAGGCTCTGACGGCAAGACCTATCAGCTCTCCGGCTTCGGCGGATTCAAGCTTCTGGGTGTGAAGCCGCAGACCGATGAGGACAAGCTGAATGCCTGCGACGCACTGGCAGCATTCCTGGCAGGCGAAGAGACACAGTCCCTGAGATATGAAGCAGTAGGCTGGGGTCCGTCCAACCTGAACGCACAGCAGTCCGACGCCGTCAAGTCCGACGTGGCTCTGTCCGCTCTGGCTGAGCAGCTGGCATTCACGATCCCGCAGGGTCAGTATCCCGGCGATTACTGGAGCCTGGCAACCGGCCTCGGTGACGATGTTATCCAGGGCAACCTGACGGTCGACAGCAGCGATGACGACATCATGAAAGCACTGCAGACCTTCCAGGATACCTGCATCTCCTATGCAAAATAATAAAACCTGATAAGTGTTCCGATGGGATGAGCCGGCGAAGACTCCTTTGCCGGCTCATCGTTTCAGAAAATATCTTACAGAGGGGTACAAATATGGCCGCAAAACGCAAACAGAAATCTCAGAATATCTTTGAAGCCCTGGGAAAGGACATCGCGGAGATCGGGACGACCTTTGTCCAGGGAGATATAAAGACCAAGCTCTCCTATATCATTTTCGGAATCGGGCCGCTGCTGCGGGGACAGATCGTCAAGGGACTTGCCTACCTCGCCGCAGAACTGCTCTTTATCTGGTACATGGCAGGATTCGGATGGAAATACCTGTCCAAGATCTCCACACTGGGTACGGTTGCGACCCAGAAGGTAGGCCGCAAAACTGTCTACGGCGACAACAGCTTCATGATTCTGCTGTTCGGCATTCTGACCATCATTATCATCGCGGCCATCATCCTGGTCTGGAGAATGAATATCCGGGAGAACCTGACGGAGGAACAGCTCCTGAAGGCGGGAAAAACGCTTCCGACCAACAAGAGGTTCCTCAGCTCATTCCTGGATGAGAATTTTGACAAAACTCTGCTGGCGCTCCCGATTACCGGTATTTTCGTGTTCACGGTGCTGCCGATCATCTTCATGATCTGCGTCGCGTTCACCAACTATGATGCGAACCACCAGTCCCCGACCAACCTGTTCACCTGGGTCGGCCTCGAGAACTTCCGGAGCCTGTTTTCGTTCGGTTCGAACGGCTTTGCGGGGACCTTCCTGACCGTCCTGTCATGGACGCTGATCTGGGCGTTTTTTGCCACCTTTATCGACTACTTCCTCGGCCTGGCCGTGGCTATGCTGATCAATAAGAAGGGCATTAAGTTCAAGAAGCTCTGGAGAACCATCCTGGTCCTGACCATCGCGGTCCCGCAGTTCGTTTCTCTGCTGTACATCATGAAGATGTTCGCAAACGACGGACTCGTCAATGCGTATCTGATGAAGTGGGGATGGATCACCAGTCCGATTCCGTTCTGGACTGATCCGACGCTTGCCAAGATCACGATCGTCGTCGTCAATATCTGGATCGGTATCCCGTACATGATGCTGATTGCGACAGGACTGCTGATGAATATTCCGGAAGATCTGTACGAGAGCGCCAGGATCGACGGCGCCAACCCGTTCCAGATGTTCTGGAGCATCACACTTCCCTACATGCTGTTCGTGACGGGCCCGTTCCTGCTGACCCAGTTCACGGGAAACCTGAACAACTTCAATGTTATCTTCCTGCTGACGCAGGGCCGGCCGCAATCCATGAAGCTGACCGGAAACGCGGGCTACACAGACCTGCTTGTCACCTGGCTGTATAAAATGACAGTCACGGATACCAACTACAAGATGGCAGCCGTCATCGGTATCATGGTATTCCTGGTCACGGCAGTTGTATCGCTCGTCGTTTACAACATGCTTCCGTCTGTCAGAGATGAGGAGGGCTTCCAGTAATGAAAGAAGAAAAATATGGATCCATGTCGAAGAAAAGAGCGATCGGGAATGCCATTTCCTACATCCTTCTGATTCTGATCAGCATCATCTGGCTGTTCCCGTTCTTCGGTCTGATCATGCAGAGCTTCCGCTCCTATTCCTCCGAGTACGGCGGAATGGTCAACTATATCATTCCGAAGAAGTTTTCGCTGGACAATTACCGCTTCCTGATGTCGGGAGAAACCAACTACCTGCTCTGGTACAGAAACACGGTCATCATCGCGGTTATCGTGGCAATTCTGCAGACCATCATTATTCTGTGCGTGTCCTACGCGCTGTCCAGAATGCGCTTTAAGGGCAGAGAGCTGCTGATGAGGTTCTGGCTGATCCTGGGCATGTTCCCCGGCTTCCTGACGATGATCTGCCTGTATTTCCTGTTAAAGCAGTTCGGTCTGACGCAGGCGGGCGCGGTGCCGGGCCTGATCCTGGTGTACGTCGCCAGTTCCGGTATGGGCTACTATGTCTGCAAAGGATATTTTGACACAATTCCGAAGGCACTGGACGAGGCCGCCCGGATCGACGGCGCGACCAGAGCCCGGATCTTCTTCGAGATGATCATCCCGATGTCGAAGCCGATTATTATTTACACAGCACTGGTCGCCTTCATGGCTCCCTGGTGTGATTACATTTTCGCTTCCTATGTGGCATTCGGAAATGACAAGAGCTACAACGTCGCAGTCGCCATGACCCGCTGGGTCTGGACCAATGACTATCAGGGATACTTCACCAGATTCTGCGCAGGCGGCATTCTGGTTGCGATTCCGGTTACGGTTCTGTTCATGGCACTCCAGAAATACTATGTCGAAGGTGTCACAGGCGGAGCGGTCAAAGGATAAAGCAAAATGGGCGTTCTCACAATTGATGACGTCGCACAGGCACTCGGTGTTTCCAAGACCACCGTTTCCAGAGCAATTTCCGGGAAAGGGCGGATCAGCACTAAGACGCGCGAGCGGGTGCGGCAGTATATTGAAGAGCACAATTACAAGCCCAACGCAGTGGCGCAGAGCCTTGCGCAGCAGAAGACCTTCAATCTGGGCCTGGTGTGTCCGATTGAATATGAAATTTTCAACCTGACCTATTTTCACCGGTGCATGCTCGGGATCAGCGAAGTCGCTTCGGATCACGGTTATGACATGCTGATATCCATGGTGAACGGGGATGATGTCGCCAATCTGAAACGGATTGTGGAAAACCACAAGGTGGACGGCGTCATCCTGACCAGGACACTCGTGGATGATGCGTGCCTGCAATATCTGAAGCAGTCCGGCATTCCTTTTGTGGTCATCGGAAGTACGCCGGATCCGGAAGCGGTTCAGGTGGACAACGATCATCTCAGCGCGTGCTGTGAGATGACATCGATTCTGATCGCAAAAGGGTGCAGAAAGCTGTTTCTGGCCGGCGGCGAGAAAAAGAACATCATCTCCCGGACCCGTGCGAAAGGTTTCTGCGAAGCTTTCCGGAAGGCGGGACTGCCGGTGGATGACTCCTGGATTTATTACGATGCGGAGATCCGCGGGCTGATTCCGGAAATTCTGCAGCGGGCGGTGCAGGAGCATGCGGACGGGATTGTCTGTATGGATGAAAAGCTTGCGGCGGCAGTGGTGTCCGCGTGCCGGGAGAAGGAAATCCGGATTCCCGGGGACTTAAAGCTCGCTTCCTTCTACGACAGCGAGTTCCTCTCGAACTCCGTACCGGCAGTAACCGCGGTCGACATCGATGACACGAAGCTCGGAATCGTGGCGGCCGAGACGCTGCTCCGCCTGATCCGGGGCGAACAGGTACAGAACCAGCATCTGCGCAATTATCAGATTATTCTGCGCGAGAGCACAACTTAATCGCGTCTGTTGCGGGGCATCAGATTTAAAAGTAAGAATAACCGGCATCGGAAATCCGGGACAGGAAATCCGGTGCTGGTTTTTTAAAAGGAGAAATCCGTGAAACAGCTGACAAGTACAAGCAAAATCGGATTCACACCGCAGTTTCTCACCGTGGACGGCGAGCCCTGGTTTCCCGTGATGGGAGAAATTCACTACAGCCGTGTGAAGCCTTCTTCATGGAAGGCAGAACTGTTGAAAATGAAGGCGGGCGGCGTGGACCTGGTGTCCTGCTACAGCATCTGGATCCACCATGAAGAAGTGAAGGGCGAGCCGGATTTTACCGGCTGCCGCGATCTGCGTTCCTTTATAAAGCTCGTGGCAGAATGCGGCCTGCACTGCATTCTGCGGATCGGTCCGTGGAGCCACGGAGAAGTGAGGAACGGCGGCTTTCCGGACTGGCTGGTCGAAATGGAAAAAAGCGGCATGTTCCGTCTGCGGTCCAACGATCCGGGCTATCTGAAGGAGGCCCGACGCTGGTATGAGCTGGTTTATGAGCAGGTACAGGGTCTGTTCTTAAAGGACGGCGGACCGATCATCGGTGTACAGATCGAGAATGAATACGGACATTGCGGCGGGCTGACCGGCGAAGAGGGCGAGAAGCATATGCGGACGCTGCTCGAAATGGCCCGGGAAATCGGCTATGACGTTCCGGTTTACACGGCGACCGGCTGGGGCGGCGCGGTGACCGGCGGGATGCTGCCGGTCATGGGCGGCTACTGCGAGGCACCCTGGGATCAGCGGCTGACGGAGATCGAGCCGAGCGGCAATTATGTTTTTACTGCGGAGCGCAACGATCACGGGATCGGCTCGGACTACGGACTGGGCGAGGGACTTACGTTTGACATGAACCGGTTCCCCTATCTCACGGCGGAGTTGGGCGGCGGCCTGCAGGTGACACACCACAGGAGGCCTGTGGCGACGGCGGATGATACTGCCTGCATGTCTATGGTCAAGCTGGGAAGCGGCTGCAACCTGCTCGGCTATTACATGTATCACGGCGGGACGAATCCGGCGGGAAAACTGTCCACGCTGCAGGAGTCGCGCGCGACCGGCTACCCCAATGATCTGCCGGTGCTGTCCTATGATTTCAATGCGCCGCTCAGGGAGTACGGACAGATCTCCGACACCTGGCGCCGGATCCGGATGCTGTCGTACTTCGTGCATGATTTTGAAGATCCTCTGTGCAGATCCCGGTACATTGAACAGCCGGGCAATGCAGCCGATGCGGATGATTATACGTCTCTGCGGACAGCCGTGCGCTGCGGATCAGGTGATGAACCGGCCGGGTTCTTCTTCGTCAATAATTATCAGCGGCGCCGGGAGATGGCGGAACATAAAGCGGCGCAGCTGCGTGCCTATGGAGAAGACGGCAGAACGGTGCTCGCGGACTTCGGCACGCAGGATATAAAGAACGGCGATTATTTCTTCTATCCGTTCAATCTGAAGCCGGAGCGTCCGGGGGAAGTGCCCGGAGAAGAACAGCCTGTGCTCCGCAGCGTGAATGCGGTGCCGCTCTGTATTCTGCACGGCGCGGGTGAGGGAGAAAAGCCCGGCACGAATACGTATGTTTTCTATGCGAAGGGCATTCAGAAAAAAGCGGTGCATTATGAGCTGGAGGGCCTGGAAAATTTCACGGACCGGGAGGGCTGCGAGCAGCAGCTCAGCTATGAAGCGGCCGGCCTGAAATTCATCACGCTGACGGAGGAAGAGGCACTGCATGCTTCCCGGATTACAGTGGACGGACAGGAGCACCTGCTGATCAGCGAGGCGGATGCCGTGACGAATGCAGACGGAAAAATCAGCCTGCTGCTGCGGAAAGAAGACCAGGCGGGCGGAAAAGCCCTGCGCTTTAAAGTTTACCCGGATCTGCCTTCCTGCCCGGCCGGTTTTGTAAAGGTATCGTCGGGCGACGCGGAGACAGCGTCACGCGCGGCGCTCTTTGCGGGCAGTGAAGCTTTTGCCGGATATCAGAGCCTGCAGCAATTCGATGTACCGGTCAGAGCAAAATGGGAGAAGTCAGTGCAGGAGGGTGTTTACAGTATTCACGCCGAGACGGATCTGATGCCTGAATCCGCTTTCCTTCTGATCGACTACGCAGGAAACACGGCACAGATGTATGAGGCAGACGGACGGAAACTGATCGCAGACAATTTCTACACCGGTCAGACCTGGGAGGTGGAGCTGCCCGGGCATGCCCTCGATGCGCAGGTCGTGATCGAGCCGCTGACCCGGGAGACGCAGGTCTTTCTCGAAAAATGGCCCGAATCGGAAGACGGGCGGGCCTGCCGGGTGGAAAAAGTCCGGACTGCCTGCGTATGGCGGGTGCCGCTGGAAATCTGATCCATCGTATAACCGGAAACGCACAGGATCGTTCAATCGGAAATGCACAGGAGAAACAAGATGAAAAACCAGAGAGCAAGAAGTTACACAAGAATTCTTGCCGGCGCGGCTGCTCTTGTTCTGGCGCTGTCCTGTACAGCCTGCAGGGCGAAGGAGAAGCCGGCCGCGGAAGAACCCACACAGCAGACAGCGGAGCCCGCAGCAGCGGAAGCATCCGCACAGTCGACGGCGGAAACGCAGACAGAGGCGCCGACTTCGGGAAAAGCGGCCGCGGTTTATCCGGAGGACAAGTTCCGCACCACCTACCAGGTTTTCGTCTATTCCTTTTATGACAGCGACGGCGACGGCATCGGAGACCTGAAGGGACTGACGCAGAAGCTGGATTATATCGGCGACGGCGACACCGGAACAACACAGGACCTGGACTGCTCACAGATCTGGGTGCTGCCGGTCTTTCCTTCGCCGACCTACCACAAATATGATGTGACGGATTATCTTGCAATTGATCCGCAGTATGGAACCATGGCGGATTTTGACGCGCTGCTGAGTGCCTGCCATGAGCGGGGAATCCGCCTGATTCTGGATCTGCCGCTGAATCATACTTCAACGGAGCACCCCTGGTTTCAGCAGGCGGCGGAGTGCCTGAGAAGTCATGCGCCGGAGGACGGCCTGCCGCCGGAGACGGAGTGTGAGACGCTTTCGTACTACAATTTCTCCGACACAAAACAGGCCGGATATGAGCCGCTGGAGGACACCGGCTGGTACTATGAGGCGCGGTTCTGGTCGGGCATGCCGGACCTGAATCTGGACAACGAGGCTGTGCGCGGTGAGCTGGAGAAGGTGGTCCGGTTCTGGCTTGACAAGGGCGTGGACGGCTTCCGCCTGGACGCGGTGACGTCCTATTACACCGACAGCCACGAGAAGAGCATTGCATTTCTGTCCTGGCTGAATGATACAGTGAAGGGAATCAATCCCGACGCCTACCTGGTCGGAGAAGCCTGGGAGAGCCAGCAGGTCTACGCGCGTTATTATGAGAGCGGCATCGACTCGCTGTTTGATTTTGCCTTTGCCGGACAGGACGGCCTGATTGCCAACGTGGTCCGCGGGTCGCGGTCTGTCAGCTCATGGGTGGAGGCGATGGAGTCGGAGGAGGCTCTGTTCGCCGGATACAGTGAAAGCTATGTCAACGCACCGTTCTACACCAATCACGACATGGCCCGCAGCACCGGATACTACGCCTATGACGACGGCACGAAGACCAAATTTGCGGAGGCGCTGAACCTGCTGATGCCCGGAAATGCCTTCCTGTATTACGGCGAGGAGCTGGGGCTGAAGGGCTCGGGCAAGGATGAAAACAAACGCGCTCCGATGCCCTGGGAGAGCGACGCTGCCGCGGCCGGCATGTGCCAGGGACCTCCCGGCATGGATCCGCAGGCGGCAAAATTCGGCAGCCTTGCCGAGCAGATCGGCGATCCGGCGTCCGTTTGGAGCTACGTCCGGGATGCAATCCGGATCCGGAATACGTATCCGGAGATTGCCCGGGGCAGAACGAAGGAAATAAAGGAAATGCGCGCGGACACTGCCGTCGCCTTTGAGCGGACTACGGATCAGGGCGCGGTGCTGATTGCCGTCAACGCGGGCGAAGAGTCTGTGCAGATGACGCTCCCGGCACAGACGGCGCAGCAGTATACAGTGCTCGCAGACGAACTGGAGACAGGAGAGGAGAAGGCCGCACTGGACGGCGGCGTGCTGACAGTTCCCGCATACGGAATTGCAGTCCTGACACCATAGGACGGCTGGCAACAGGACAGCCTGGTCACAGAACAGAATCAGATTTACTGCTAGGAGGAATAAGATGAGCAGAGCATTACCCGAATGGCTGAAAAAAGCTGTTTTCTACGAAATCTATCCCCAGTCTTTTTACGATACCAACGGCGACGGCATCGGAGATTTTCAGGGAATCATCGAGAAGCTGGACTATATCCGGAGCCTCGGCTGCAACGCACTGTGGATCAATCCGTGTTTTGACTCCCCGTTCAAAGACGCCGGATACGACGTGCGCGATTATAAAAAGGCAGCCGCCCGCTACGGCACCAACGAGGATCTCTGCAGACTGTTCGATGAGGCACACCGCCGGGGAATCCGGGTTCTGCTGGATCTGGTACCCGGCCACACCTCGGAGGAGCACGCCTGGTTTAAGGAGAGCGGAAAGGCGGAGCCGAACGAGTTTTCCGGGCGCTATATCTGGACCGATTTCTGGATCCGCGGAATTCCCGGCTATCCCTACATCGGCGGCGAGTGCGAGCGCAACGGCGTCTATATGCTGAACTTCTTCAAGTGCCAGCCGGCGCTGAACTACGGCTTCTTAAACCCGACGGAGAACTGGCAGGACGGAATCGATGACGAAGCCCCGCTCGCGACCCGTGAGGCGATCAAGGATGTCATGCGCTTCTGGCTCTCCCGCGGATGCGACGGATTCCGCGTGGATATGGCGGCCTCCCTCGTCAAGAACGACGATGAGGCAAAATCCGGCACATGCCGGGTGTGGCGCGATCTGCTCACGGTGCTGGAGGACTATCCGGAAGCTGCGATGGTGGCGGAGTGGAACGATCAGCCGAGAGCCATCTGCGGCGCAGGCTTTGACATGGATTTCTATCTGGACTGGCCCGGCAACGGATACAATTCGCTGATGCGCGACTATGAGTGCAGACAGGACGATGAAGACCACAGCTATTTCCGCAAAGACGGCAAGGGCGACATCAGCCGGTTCCTTGAAGATTATCTGCCGAAATACGAAAGCAGCCGGGACAAAGGCTATGTCAGCATGCTGACCTGCAACCACGACACACCGCGCCCGTCCTATAAACTGGATCCGCGGGAGCTGAAGCTGGCCTACGCGTTTCTGCTGACCATGCCGGGTGTGCCGTTCATCTATTACGGCGATGAAATTGGTATGCGGTATCTTGCGGAGCTGCCCACAAAGGAAGGCGGATACACCAGGACCGGCAGCAGGACGCCGATGCAGTGGGACAGCGGGCGCAACCTGGGCTTTTCCGAGGGACTGCCCATGGACCTCTACCTGCCGGTGGACGCGGCGGAGGATGCGCCGACCGTGGAAGCCCAGGAGCAGGATCCGGAATCCCTGCTGAACTTCGTTCGCAGAGTCACGGCGCTGCGCGCGCAGGAAGAGGACCTGCAGGCCGATGCGCCTTTTGAAGTGCTGTATGCGGAGAACGGCGGCAGACCGTTTGTGTACCGGCGGGGCCGGATTGTGATTGCCGTCAACCCGGACGGGGAGGAAGTCAGCGTGCCGCTTGAAAAGCTTGCAGGTGCCTGCAAGACCGCTCCGGAGATGAGTGCTGTCGGGGAGGGCCGGATTTTGCTTCAGATCGGTGAGGCCGCGCTTGCGGACGGAAAACTCACCCTCGGCGGACAGAGTTTTGTGGTGCTCAAGTAGATATTCCGCGGCGGATTTGGTATCATGATACTGTTTTGAAAACGGAAAAAACCAGAAGAACCATCAGGAAATAAGCCAAACAGTATACAGGAGGAGACAGCATGATCTATGACAGAAGACCCGATTCCATGGAGCGGATCACCACTCCGGAACTGGCAGATGCATTTATTGAGGAACAGCTTGCGGCTCTCCGGGAGCAGATCGGGGATAAGAAAGTCCTGCTCGCACTCTCGGGCGGCGTTGATTCCTCTGTCGTCGCAGCGATGTTGATTAAGGCCGTCGGCCAGCAGCTCGTCTGTGTACATGTCAACCACGGTCTGCTCAGAAAGGGCGAGCCGGAGCAGGTCATCGAGGTTTTCCGGAACCAGATGAACGCCAATCTGATCTATGTGGACGCGACAGACCGCTTCCTCGACAAGCTGGCCGGCGTGTCAGATCCCGAGCAGAAGCGCCACATCATCGGCGAAGAGTTCATCGACGTTTTCGCTGAAGAAGCCAGAAAGCTCGACGGCGTCGAGTTCCTTGCACAGGGAACCATTTGGCCCGACATCCTCGAGAGCGAAGCCGGCATCAAAGCACACCACAACGCAGGCGGCCTGCCGGAAGACATCGCTTCCCGATTTGAACTCGTCGAGCCTGTCAAAATCCTGTTTAAGGACGAGGTGCGTCTCGTCGGCAAACAGCTCGGACTGCCCGACGGTATGGTCTACCGTCAGCCCTTCCCGGGCCCGGGTCTCGGCGTGAGATGCCCCGGCGCCATTACAAGAGACCGCCTCGCAGCTGTCCGCGAGTCCGACGCCATCCTGCGCGAAGAATTTGCGAAGAACGGCCTTGAGGGAAAAGTGTGGCAGTACTTCACCGTTGTCCCGGACTTCAAGTCCACCGGTGTGAAGAACGGCAAGCGTACTTTTGACTGGCCGTGCATCATCCGCGCCATCAATACCACCGACGTCATGGAGGTTTCCGTCGAGCACCTGCAGCCCGAACTGATCGACCACATCGTCAGCCGCATCCTCGCAGAAGTTCCAGGCATCAACCGCGTCCTTTACGACTTCACACCCAAGCCCCCCGCAACGGTGGAGTATGAATAAGAAAACTGTCGCGTGACACTCAAAATGTAATCAAAAGTTACAAACTCGAATGAGCGTCTGACAGCCTGAAAAACATAGTAAAACCAGAAGCCTTGTGCTATGACGAAACGTCACGGCATGAGGCTTTTTTTATACCCTTTCGTCTTGTAATACACCCAAGAGAAAAAGACTGAAACGTCCCAAAAGTCCAGTAATTTCAAGGGCTTGCGGATAGTTGGTGTCGTCCCGAGGGGTGGCGGTTCGATGGTGACGTCACGGTGAAAAAGAGACTGGATTTGACGGATCGGAGGTGGACGGAACGAAAAGCCGTCTGCGGAAGATGACGTTCAAAGAACTTGTCACTTTTCGACGAAATCACGATCAAACAGTTTGTCACTCCATATAGTGAAATCGGGAGAACAGATCTTGGGGGAAATCAGGAGGATCCAAAAAATGTAGGAAAATCAAGTGTTTTAGCGGTTGAGCATTCGCCAAAGTTCACGCCAATTTCTTACTTTTGGCGCCAATTTTCACTTTTGGCTAATTTGGCTCAACTTTTAGCAATGGTTTTGGCGAAATAAAAGGAGGAAACATATGAGACGTAAAGGGTATAGAGGCGTTGGCTGTGTAAAACGAAGTCTCAGCAAGTGTGAAGGTATCTGCAGAACATATGATAAGATTCAGACTTCTTTTGCTGATTGCCTTCAGGTCAACGAAAAAGTGAAGTCATTTCAATGCAATGTTTTGATGGAAAACGGTGATGAAAACCAGTACACTACGGATTTTGTTGTAGAAATGTACGATGGATCAAAAATGGTAACAGGATATAAGGGGTTTGAACAATTACACATTAATATGACTGAACTGACATACGCGAAGATAGGAACAGTTCTTCAGATGCTTAATGAAGTATTTAAAAATCCTCAGAACACTCCGAAGCTAGATCGCGATAAAGTTAAGGCGTATATTATGGAAGTCAAACAAGCTGGTCTTCTAAATGAAGATGCATTAAGAGACGAATTACGGAAAGATATTGATAAGTATTGTAAGGTCAGTAATTAGTGAGATTTCGTTTCTTGAGCTTATTATAAAACTGATCTATAGTACAAGGCACAAGGCAAAGGATACTATGTCCGCTTACATCCTCATTGTTTCTGGAAGTGACAAACAGTTTGAACCACTGACACTGGCAAGCTGAGGACAAAACAACATAGTAAAGCTGAAGCCTTGTGCTATGACGAAACGTCACAGCATGAGGCTTTTTTATACCCTTTCGTCTTGTAATACACCCAAGAGAAAAAGACCGAAACGTCCCAAAAGTCCTGTAATTTCAAGGGCTTGCGGATTGTTTAGAGACATCCCGAGGGGTGACAGTTCTTGAGGATGTCACGATGAGAGAGTGATGAGATTTGACGGATCGGAGGTGGACGGAACGAAAAGCCGACCACGGAAGATGACGTTCAAAGAACTTGTCACTTTTCGACGAAATCACGATCAAACAGTTTGTCACTCCATAGCTGTCGCGTGACACTCACGAAGAGCCTGAAAATGACAAAACGAATGGGCGTCTGACAGCCTAAAAAACATAGTATGATTATTCCGGACCATCTAGAGCCACCTGTCCGGACTTTGAGAGCCACCATTCCGGAGTGTGAGAGCCGCCCACCTGCAGTTTATTCCACGATGCTCTTGACATGAGCCTCCATCGCACATGATTACCCGGCAATGCGGCACCTAAGCGCTTTCAGCCCTATTGCCGAGGCAACAAGCCTATCATGTGCTACTCATGTAAAGAGCCTTTCGCGGCATAAAACTGCTGGCTCTGAACGACCGGAACCGTGGCTCCGTCTCCACCGGACACGCGGCTCTGCCGCACCGTAATATTCACATAGTAAAACTAAGAGCCTTGTGCTATGACATTACGTCACGGCATGAGGCTTTTTGTTATTGCTTGTCCAAGCCCTTCAGACGTTTGTAGTAAGCCAGAAGTCTGTCCCGCGAGGGATTCTTTTGGTCGATCACATCTGAAATCAATGCAAACAATGCCGGATCATCCGCTTTGGAGATAACGTATTCCTTTGGTTCGGGATCACTCACTGTACCAGTCAGGTAATCCGCAGAAGTCTTTAGTTTTTGTGCCATAAATATGATCATCTGATACGAGGGCGTTCTGGCAGCGGACTCATATCGCAGATATCCCATTTTAGACAGTCCGAGAAGTCTTGCAGCCTCAGCTTTATTAAGACCTCTTTCCTCACGTACTTTCTTTAGTCTTTCCGGTAAAATTATCACTTCTGCCATGTTTCCGCCTCCATCCCAGGCTGTTGACAGTAACCAATGGATACAGTATTATGTCGTAAAGAGTATCCAATGGTTATATTTTAAGGCGTTCTGGTTATAATGACAAGCGAATAATTGGGGGCAGTATGAATAAAAGATATAAAGCCATTGTATTTTCGTCACCAATGGATTCTGAGAAAGCTGGGATTAGGTATGCAATTAAGGATATTGAAACCGGCGAAATTGTGGATGATGCACAAGGTTATGGCTATAGATCAGCACAGAAGGCATATGCAGGATGGGCTTACAAAAACAGGGACAGATCCAAGGACACTGAAAAAGCGGAAAAGGAAATCATTATTTTACAGTGGATGAAAGAAAACAGGTCATTCATCAGATTACTGGATACTTTAGCATTCGAGATAGTGAAAGGATCCCACGCACCTGAGGACAAAGTTGATGTCAATTTCGTCAGAAAACTGCTGAAAGAGAATGGTTATAGAGACCTGCCTTTTACCGCTGGTCAAGTCCTAAATGTGGTGTAAAAGTTAAATCCTGTTATAACTCAGTTGCAGTAGCACCTTCCCAACCACCAGTCAAGGCCCGGCAACGCCTTGCTCCATAGCAGCCTTGACTGCCGTCTGGTGCGGTGCTCAATAGT
>JAFRIW010000064.1 GCA_017432565.1 Lachnospiraceae bacterium | reverse complement strand
GTTGATCCTCACTTATGGCGGAAGAATCGGTACATGTTAATTATATCAGAAATCGAACACATGTTCTACTATCAAATATTAATTTAGTCGATTCATCTCACCGCCTGTAGAGGCGGGAGTCTTCTCGACTGGTCGGATAAACAGACAGGCCGGAATATCGCTCAGGCCTTCTTGACCGGATTGGTTAAAATGCCGATTTTCTCGACTTCGCACTCCACGACGTCTCCCTCGTGCAGCCATTTCGGCTCTTTCATGCCGAGTGCCACGCCGCCCGGTGTGCCGGTCGCGATGACCGTGCCCGGAATGAGCGTAATGCCCTGCGCGAGCTCCGCGATCGCCTCTGCCACCGGCTGGATCATGTACCGCGTGTTGCTGCTCTGGCGCACTTCGCCGTTCACCCGGCAGACGATGGAAAGATTCTGCGGGTCCGGAATTTCATCCGCTGTCACAATGCAGGGACCCATGACTGTGTAGCCGTCCTGCCCCTTGCCCATGTACCACTGCTTATGCTTGAACTGCAGATTCCGGCCGCTGACGTCGTTGACGACACTGTAACCGAAAATGCTTTTCCGCGCCTCTTCGACGCTGCAGCCCTTCACGGTCTTTCCGATCACGACGCCCAGCTCGACTTCGTAATCCAGACTGTCGACAAAGTCATATTCCGGAATCGGATCTTCCGGGCCGCTGACACGGTACGCGCGCTTGGAGAAATAGACCGTCGCCTCCTTGTGCTGAAAATCTTCCACATGCACCGTTTCCCGGATGTGCTCGTCGTAATTGACGCCCAGACAGATCATATCCTGGCGGAGAGACGGAATCGGAGACAAAATCCGGACCTCATCCGGCGCATACGAAACTGCCTGCTCCGCCGCGGGCTTCACAGCTGCCTCTCTCAGTACCGGCAGCACACGATCCGCCTGATCGATCAGAGCATTCATCGTCGCCGCCTCGACGCCCAGGCAGACCACCGGACACAGCCGCCCGTCCGCGCACTCCAGCGCCACATATTCCTGCTCTCTGAATTCAATGGTATAAAGCCGCATTTTGACTTCTCCTTTTAAATTGAAAATCTTGAAAATTATAAATTCATTTCCCCGGCCGCTTCCCGATCAGCCGGATTGCCGCGTCTTCATCGGCATTCGGGAACTGCTCCAGAAGCCGGTCCATAATCCGGTCCCACGAGACAGCCGGCGCTTCCGTATAGGCCGCCGTCACCGTCTCATACCCCCAGATCGCCTCGGGCGGAAGCAGGATGGCAACGCCCATCCCGTACTCTTCTCCCTTCTTGTTCCTGCGCCGCCTAAACTCGCTGGTAACAAGATAGGTCTGCATCTGCAGTCCCGTCACGACACCGGAATAATTCTTTTCGCCGCCCTTGCCGAAGCCGGCCTTCTTTTTCAGCTCGGTGGAGAGCGTCTCGTCCATCCGGAAGACCATCTCCCCGTCCGCATCCCGGCCTGTGAGACAGTCCATAATCCGCTTTTCGCGGTATCCTGCGAGACCGTCTTCCCACCGCGCGTCAAAATCGTACCCGTCCCGGCGATAGTTGGCAAAATACGGCAGCCACTTCAGACTGATGAAGCCGGCCTTTTTATCGAAAAACTTCCCGTAGGCGCAGCGGCCGCTCTTCGCGATGATCTCGCGCCACTCCCACGGATCTTCCTCCGTCACGCCGGTCCACCAGAAATCCGGCGAGACATGTTCCTCCGCGGAAAATCCGTCAATTTCTCCGGCAAAAAGCGGCAGGAAGCCGACTTCATCGACCCAGTTTACCAGTTCCTCCCAGGTGCGGATCCGATACGGATCATTCCACGAGAGCCCGCGCATGATCCAGGTGCCATTCTCATTCGCCAAAAGAACTCACATCCTTTACTGCCTGATTATCCCTCGAAAGGAACCACATGCTTCACCGCGTCTTTGGCGCAGATCCGGACTTCGTCGTTGTCCAGGTCAATCAGCACATAGCGGTCATTGCCCATGCCCAGTTCCTTCATATAGGTGAGCTGACGCAGGCCGTGACGAGTCGTCACACGCTCTGTGAAAGCGGCGTTGTCTTTCTCCTCCATGGCAAAAACCAGGTCGATGCAGGCCTGATCAATCGCCAGAATATCCGTGGAACCCAGAATGCCGACGTTCGGTGTCACCACCGGCTGTGCGCCTACGCCTTCGCAGTCGCAGGAGACGGACATATTGCGCATAACATTGATATATGTTACGTTTTTACCAAAGTGGTCAATGGTTGCTTTGGTGGATTCGGCGATCTTTTCCATCAGCTCTTCATTGACGGTCCCCCAGTCATTTCCCTTGCTGGCGTGGATCATGCCCTTGCCGATCCGGCCGTCCGCGCAGCCGATACCGATATTCTTGTTGGAGCCGCCGAAGCCGCCCATCGTATGGCCCTTGAAATGGGTCAGGGTCAGCATGGAATCATAATTCTTCATGTGGTCGCCGACGGACATCTCCGTAAACCACTTGCCGCCGCTGACCGGATACATCTCCGTGCCTTCCTCGTCCATGATGTCCACCGGGGCAAAATCCCAGCCGTTAATTTCCAGTGTCTTCCGGTGCTGCTCTGTCGTGTAGCGCTGACCCTTGTAATACGTATTGGTCTCAAGAATCGTCGCCTCGGGAAGTCTCTCCTGAATCAGTTCCTTTACCCAGGGACGCGGAATGATGTTGGGACCTTCCGGCTCGCCGGTGTGCAGCTTGATGCCGATTTTGCCCGACAGGCAGGCACTTACTTTGTCATAGACTTTCAAGAGTCCTTCTGCTGAGAGATCTCTCGTAAAATAGACGATGGATTCGTTTCCGCTGCGCATCTCATAGGGGATGTAGCGGGAACCGTCCGTAACGGGAATCATCTGCTTGCTCATATTCTGAACCGCTCCTTTCATTGATCCTGTTTGACTTCTGCAACAGCCCGGATACAGGCCGATCCGATCATGCCGAAAGCAATGTTGTCTTTAATCAGTTTAGCATATCGATCCTCTGTATAAAAAGGAGTAAAATACAACTATGGATAAAATCATTGTTCTGGGTGTATGTTGTCTGGATATGCTTGTCGGACCGGTGACGCCGGCCCTTTTTGAAGTGGATTCCACGCAGGTTTCCATCGAATCCTTCCCGGGCGGCGACGCGTGCAATGTCGCGCTGAACACGGCGGCGCTGGGTGTGCGTCCGCTCCTGGTTTCCGCTGTCGGCGAAGACCCGCAGGGGGCCTGGATCCGGGATTATCTGGACCGGCACGGCGTGGACACCGCCGGTCTTGCTGCCTCGAAGGACTGCGGCACCGCGGTCAGTCTGGTCATGACAGAGCCGGATGGCGAGCGTCATTTCCTGACCAGCACCGAAGTATTCCGGGATATTTCTCCCGCCTTCATCACCGATGAATGCTTAAAGGAAGTCCGGTTTTTAAGTCTGAACAGCTTCTACCGCGGCGCACAGCTGGACGGTGCCTCTGTCGCCGCCCTGTTTCACCGCGCACATGCGCTGGGCATCCGGACAGTGGTCGACACGCTGCGCTGCCGGACCGGTGATCCTCTGGCGCAGATCGCACCGGTTCTTTCCGAGACCGACTTCTTCCTGCCCAGCTACGACGAAGCGGTGCAGATCACGGGAAAGAAAGAGCCCCGGGAAATGGCGGAGGTTCTCCGCCCCTTCGGGACTCGTGTCTTCATCGTCAAACTCGGAAGCCGCGGATGCTTCTGTATGGATTATGAAAAGGACGAAGCCTGTGAGTTTCCCGCCGTTCCGGCCGCGCACCCGGTCAGCACCGTGGGCGCCGGCGACGCGTTCTGCTCGGGACTGATCGCTGCACTTCTGCGAGGGAATGACCTCCGTGAAAGTATCTGTTTTGCAAGTGCCGCGGCGTCAATGACCGTTCAGGTCAATCACGCGACAGGCGCCTTTTCCTCCTTCGAAGAGGTCGAAAACTACGCCCGCGCCGCACAAAAAAATCTCTGATGCACTCGCAAAAAATTCTTTACAGCTTTCCCTGCTCCCGCAGGATCTCCTCCGTCAGCTGAACACATTCATAGACCATGGCGTCGCAGTGGGGTTTCTTCTCCCCGCCCAGCTCTTTGTTGCGCCGCAGCAGATCCGCGCAGTCCAGCAGACCTTCGTGATTGTCGCGGAGCCGCTGGTAATACTGCCCGATGACCGCGGGATCATCGATGCCGAACATTCCCAGCACAACCAGGCCCCCGGTGATCGCGCCGCAGGCGGACGCACGCTTTAAGCCGCCGCCGAAGTTGGCGCAGATGCCCATGGCTGTCTCCCTGCTGATGCCCGCTGCCTCCGCAAAAGGCACCACCACCGACTGACCGCAGTTATAGTGCGGACTCTGAATCGCCCGCAGACACTTTGCTTCCTCCAGATAAATACTCATTGCTGCTCCTTTCTTTTCGATGAAGAATTATGAGAGCCGTCCGCTCTCGATCGCGTATGCCCTGTTCGCAACACCGAGTGTAGAAGCCCGGTGAGAGACCAGTACCACCGTGCGCCCGGACGCCTGTGCCTCCTCGCGCAGCGCTTTCAGAATCACACCCTCATTCAGACTGTCCAGATTGCTGGTCGGCTCATCCAACAACAGAAGCGGCGCGCCGTGCAGGAAAGCCCGCGCGAGTCCGATCCGCTGCCGCTCGCCGCCGGACAGTGTCTCACCCAGCTCGCCGGTTTTCGTGTCGTAGCCGCGGGGCAGTGTGAGAATAAAGTCATGAATACTTGCCTTCCGGGCCGCCTCCTCCACTTCTTCATCCGTCGCATCCTGCTTTCCGATCCGGATATTGTCGCGAATGGATACATTAAACAGATCCGTGTCCTGCGTCATATAGCTCTCCAGCGTGCGCAGATGTAGCGTGTCAATCCGGCCCACATCCAGGCCGGACAGCTTCACTGTATTCTCCGGGGCTCTCCAGAAGCGCATCAGAAGCTTGAGCAGGGTCGATTTGCCGCTTCCGCTTCTGCCGGTGACCGCGACGATCTCGCCCGGTCTGAAGACAGCGGACAGGTCATGCAGCACTTCTTCCTCATCATAGGAAAACGAGAGGTTCTTCACTTCTGCGCCGGCAAAATCCGGCTTCTCGCCGTTAACGACGTCCGGTGTCTCCGGCTCTTCCTCTAAGAGAGAGAGCACCCGCTCACCGGCGGCGAGCGTGGAATCCATCGCCGCAGACAGATTTGCCAGAGCCAGAGCCGGTCCGAAGGAAGCGGCGAGCATGACGGTCGTCATAACGGCAGCGGAGAAGCCCACCTGCAGCCGGATGACCAGGCCCAGCATGACCAGCGGCAGCAGCATGACCAGTGCACCGGACCAGGCCGAGGCTGCGCCTTCATGCCTCCGGATCCCGCCCTGTACTTCATTCAGCTTCTCCGTCTTCTCACGGATCTCTTCTTCTTTTTTCTGTCCCTGTCCGAACTGCAGTACTTCGCGGATACCCCGCAGACTCTCCAGAAAGACATTATTCAGACCGCCCAGCTTCGCGCGCGCCTCCATGCCGTATGCGCGTCCCATCTTCGCGGTGATCAGCGGAACAGCCACGCCGACCAGCACATAACACCCGGCCGCCAGAACGCCCAGCAGCGGGTGGAAGGAACCGATCAGCAGCGTCATGATCAGACTCACGATTATAGCGATGCAGACCGGCGCGATCGTGTGCGCGTAAAAGACCTCCAGCAGTTCGATGTCTCCGGTGATGACGGCGATCAGATCTCCGCGGCCTTTTCCTTCCAGTCTCGCCGGCGCAAGACGGCGCAGGGCACCGAAGACCCTGTCGCGGATCACGGCGAGCAGTTTGAAGGCAATGTAATGTCCGCAGGTCTGTTCGGCGTAGCGCAGTCCCGCGCGGGCGACGGCAATGAGAATCATCACAGCCGCTGCCCCGCCGAAGCTCAGACGCCACGGACTCTCTCCCGTCACGCCAAGCAGCAGATGCGCAGCCAGGATATTGATGAAAATCGCGCACAGATATCCGAGGGTCCCGAGGGTGATGCACAGCAGCATCACATGCAGGAGCGGTGCGAGGAGTTTCAGCAGTCCGCCCATTATTCTGATTCCGCTTCTGCGCTTCATGCTCTCACCCCCTTTCCGAACTGCACCAGAGCCTCCTGCGCCCTGTACAGCGCCGCATAGCCGCCGTCCCTTTCAAGGAGCTGCTCATGTGTACCTGTTTCCTTCAGCTGTCCGGCTTCCAGATAAGCAATCAGATCTGCGCCTGCCGCATGTTTCAGACGGTGAGAGATCAGGAGAATGGTGTGGCTGCCTTTCATGCCGCGCACGGCCTCCATGATGGCCTCTTCACTCTCCGCATCAATATTGGAGGAAGCCTCATCCAGGATATAGACCGGGCTGTTTTTCAGCAGTGCCCTCGCCAGGGCGAGACGCTGCCGCTGTCCGCCGGACAGGTTCCCGGCGCGCTCCTGCAGGGCAAAATCCAGCCCTCCCTGACTCTCGACAAAGCCCCACAGTGCAACCTTCTCAAGGGCCTGTTTCATCTCTTCCTCCGAGGCATTCTCCCTGCCCTCGCGCAGACAGCCGCGGACAGTTCCCTCGAATAAATAGCTGCCGGAGGAGACCACCGTGACAAGCTGACGCAGGCTTTCGGCCGAGGCATCCTTCAGCTCAGTCTCTCCGATCCGGACACTGCCCTCATATCCCCGGCGGAGACCGGAAAGGATGGCCGCGAGCGTACTTTTGCCGCACCCGGATTCACCCACTGCCGCGATCAGAGCGCCCTGCGGAATTGTCAGTGTGACATCCTTCAGGGCCTGTCTTTCGCCGTCATAAGAGAAGGTCAGATGTTCAATCGCAATAGCACCGTTCTGCACCGTCTGTGTTCCGTCCTCGCGCTCAGGCAGATCGAGCAGGCGGAACATCCGCTCGCTGGCGGCGACGCCGTTCATCGCCGTGTGGAAATAACTGCCAAGGGCACGCATGGCGAGGAAAAACTCGGAGGACAGCATCACCATTGCGATGGCCTGTCCGAAATTCACGGCGCCGTTTCGGTAGGAGAGCGCCGTCAGAATGCAGCCGACGGCACTGCCGCCGTAGGCGACAAAGTCCATAATGGTGACGGAGTTCAGCTGCATGGTCAGCACCTTCATCGTGATCACGCGGAAATGCTCCGCCTCCGCATTCATGTCCGCGTGGCGCTGTTCATCGGCACCGTAGACCTTGAGGGTTGTGAGACCCTGCAGATTTTCCAGAAAGCTGTCGCCCAGTTCCGCGTAGGCGTCCCAGTATTTCCCGAGCATCTTTTTGGCAAAGCGCTGGATTTTCGCGATGGCCACGGGGATCATCGGCACGCACAGAAACAGTACAATGCCGGTCAGCAGGGAGAGCGGAAGGAACACAATCAGGAGTGTGAGCGGTGCCAGCATGGCAAAAAAGAACTGCGGGATATAGTTCCCGAAATAGCTCTCGAGCTGCTCAACGCCCTCGCCGGCCAGCTGCACCACTTCGGCAGTGGGAAAGCTCTCGCTGTATCCCGCGCCGAGCCGCCGGATTTTGACATAGATTCTGCTGCGCACTTCTGTCTTGACGCAGGCCGAAGCCTGATGGGCCGCTGCGGTGATAAGCCGCGTCAGTACAAAGCGAGCCAGAATGCAGACTCCCGCGGTTACAAACACAGCCGGCATCAGCCCGCCGCCGTCTTTCAGGCTCTGCAGCTGACGTCCCATCGCAAACCACAGGACAATCCCTGCGGCAAGACTCAGCCAGCTGAACAGCACTTTCCGGATGATATGCCGCATCGCCCCGGGGACGAGGCTCAGCAGTCGTTTATTCGGCATCATAACGTGTCTTCCTCCTCCGCTGCCGGATTCTTCCGTAATGTTTCACCTGACACACATCATAATACAAAAAAGGTTCCGGCTTCCACCGGAACCTTTCCGAACGATCTGAACATTCTTCCCGGACAGCTTCTGCTGTCTGTACACTATTTGCAGAGCGGATCCACAATCGCACACAGCTTGTCGGCAATTGTCATCAGCGCCGTCTCTTTGTGATGGATGGACCGGTCCGGACACATCGGCCACATGTGCTTCTCGATCGCTTCCCGCTGCAGATCCGTGAGTCCGCCGAGAAGTTTTCCCGCCTCCTCGCTGGAGTTGAGCGGGTGGTTGCGGATGATATCCCTGCCGGAACTGTAGCGATGGCTGTAGCGGCCCTGCATACCGAGGTCATGGCACAGCGCGGCTTTGACCAGCTCTTCTTTCTGCGTCTCCACTCCCGCTCTGGACAGGCAGTCGCAGAAGAAGGCGCACATAATCGCCACGCGGCGGCTGTGACTGCCGACCGTGGAACGCAGATGATGTTTCTGATTCTTCACGTCCTGAAACTCTCTGCTCTGAAAAATGGGTCTTCCCACTTCCCGCACATATTCGGATGCAGTTATTTTTTTCGCCAATCTTCAGCCCTCTGCGGCAAATCTGCTCTTAAAATCTGTTCTTAGTTTCGCGTAAATTATAGCACACCTTTCTTCGCGGAGCTGTAAACTGTTCCGTAAGAATTTCTGAAATCTTTCTAAACCGGATTGACTTAAACCGCCCTTCTATACCCGGCCCCTCCCGTGCCGGGCGCTCCTGGTTCTGCGCCGCATAAGGCTCCGCTCATATTCTTCCAGGCAGATATTCCGGCACGGCACCGGACTGTGCCCGCGCCGGAACAGCCAGCTGCTGCCGACCGGCATATAGAGGATTTTCTCCAGCGGCAGGCCGCAGCGGCGCGCAACCTGCTCGGCGGTCTCCACGTCGTTGCCGCCCATATACAGGTAGCTGTCGCAGTTGGCAATAATCGTGCTGCCGTCTTTTCCGTATGCGTTCATCAGCTGCGACTCAGCCTGAATCATCAACATGACGGAGATGCCGCGGGAGCGGATGGAGGAAATCATCCGCGGGAAATCCTGCACGACGACATTCGTGGCAAAATCGTCCAGAATGAACCGCACATCCACCGGAAGGCGATAGCTCCCCTCCCGCAGGTCCGCGATGCGGCAGAGTTCATTCATCGCCTGGGTGAAGAACAGATTCGCGATGCGGTCCATGGAGCGGTCTGTGTCGGAGACGATGACGAAGAGAGCCGTCTTTTCGTTTCCGATGCTGCCGATGTGGGTCTCATCCCGGCTCATCATCTTCCGGAGCTCATTTGTGTCGAACGGGCCGACCTTATTCAGCACGGTCGCCAGCGTACAGTTGCGGGTCCGGGCGGGTGCGACCCGAAACTTCCGGTACTGGCGCTTCGTAAAGCCGCCGGCCGTCAGGAACAGCCGGTCCAGCCTGTGCTTCCCGTCTTCGTTCGACTCGGCCATATACAATTTTGATGTGATATCCAGAAGCCGTCCCAGATTCTGCTCATCCCTGTCCTGTTCCATCAGGAGGGAGATGACGGCGGACACAGCCACTTCAGCCGACTGATCCCAGTACGGGTCCGCCCGCACATTCGTGCGGTCCTCGCCGTAGACCAGCATATGTGCCGTTTTCAGGATGTCCTGTTCTGTCCGGATATAGCGGAAGAAATTGTATCCGCAGGATTCTTCCGGATGGACAAAATCCAGCTTCCGGACCTTATAGCCCCGACGCTCCAGCATTTTGCCGTACTGCCTGTAAAGGACGCCTTTGGGGTCTGAAATGACGTAGCTGCCGGCAGCCTGCAGGAGATTCGGTGAGACGACACTCCGGGTTTTGCCGCAGCCGGAACCGCCGACGACCAGCACGTTGTTGTTCAGCTGTGTCTCATGGCAGTCGAGGCTGAAGTAGTTTCCCTCGCCCAGCACCATCCGGTTCCGGCCCTGTACGGGTCTTTCTGTATTTCTGACAAAATTCTGTTCCATCTGCACTTCCCTTCTCAGCACAGGCTGCTCCGGATTTCATCACACAGACCGAAGGCCACGCTCTGCTCCGCATTCATGTAGTTGTCAAAAGCTGTCGCTGCGTCGATTTCCTGAATGGTTTTTCCGGTGTGCTTTGCCAGGATTCCGTTCGTAATCGAGCGCGTCTCCAGGATGGACTCGGACAGCGCCTGAATCGAGGTGGCGCTGCCGCCGACGCCGCTCTGCAGCAGCGGCTCATGAATCATCGTCCGGGAGTGCGGCAGGATGAACCTGCGGCCTTTTTCTCCGCCGCAGAGCAGAATCGCTGCCATGCTCGCCGCGATGCCGCAGCACCAGCGGCTGACCGGGACCTTCAGCCCGCCCAGCACATCGTACAGCATCAGGCCGGCTGTCACCTCGCCGCCCGGGCTGTTGATAATGAGCTGCACTTCCTTTCCTTCCTGCTCCAGATACAGCAGCTGCGCGGCGACAGAATCCGCCAGTTCCATATCAATGGGTCCGGACAGGAAAACCCTTCCCCGGGTCAGGTGCTCTGTGTAGAGCGAGACCTCCCGGATTCCAGTATACGTTTCCTTTAAAGAACATGGTGTTGAAATAATGATATGGCATTCCCCCTTTCTCAGCCTGCCTTCAGGTACTTCCTGCACAGGAAGCCGTCCACCGGCACCTGCAGGATTTCACTTAAGAGAATCATGTTGTCCGCGGAGGGAACACATTCTCCGCGCTGCCACTTGTAGATGGTCTGGACGGAGACATCTCCGGTCAGACGGGCCAGCTCCTCCACGGAGAGGCCGCGCTGAAGGCGCAGCAGTCTGATGTGCTCCCCCGTCGCTTCCGGGTCGAGCACTGCTGCAGGTCTGTTGTTGAATTTCATTCGGGATTCCTCCTTCGCTCCGACAATGGCTGTGACCGGGGCCGGTCCTGCGGCAGACCGCCGTCATAAGCTGACGGCAGTCTGTCTGATTTCAGTGAGGCCCTTCTCGTGAAGGACCACCCGCAGGTCCCTGCGGCCGTTCCGGAAGATGAGACAATAGTCTCTCCCCGCGCGGCGGCCGAAGACCTCGCAGGTCAGTGTCTGCAGGCCCTCGAACCAGCCGCCCCGGGCGAGCGCGTCGTCGATGCGCGCTTCCAGGTCAAGCTGACTGCGTTCTTTCATCGCAAGATAATGGAGTTTCAGATGATTTTCCTCTTCGGTGTTGTGGAAGCGGCAGCTCTTAAAGCGGCTGCCTGCCATCATGTAGAAGATGTAGGCGGCAGCGAGCTGCCCGTTATAATGCTGTTCTGCTTTTCCGAATCCGATTAACATGGCGCCTCCTTTTCCGTCCCGTGCGGGACAACATGCATGTGAATATGCAGCGGACTCTGTGTCCCGAGACGCCGTATGATCCTAAAAAAGGACATAGAAAGAGCGCCTCTTACACATGTACCCCTTGCATATCAGAAAGCGCTCTCTGTTATCTGGTTATCACCACTTTTCAAGTGGAACCTTATCATAAAAAAAAGTTCATCCTTTTGTAAAGAGTTTTAAACTTCAGGTTTAGTGATTTTTCCGTGAACTTTTTACCGGGATGCCATCCGTCCTCCTCTCACTGTGAAGCCAGCAGCATCTTCTGGCTGATCCTTGACATGACCTCGATGTAATACGCCTGTTCTTCTTTCGTCATGGCTTCGGTGTCCATGTTCTCGAGGGCCTGCATAGAGACGACATACTGATTCATCATTTCCGCATATTTTCCCATCATGGCAATATCGTTCGATTCCTCATACATCTGTATAAACTCAACATAGTCGTCAAAAAAGGCCTCGTACTCATCCATGGTGTTTTTAAACTCCGCTGACACACCGGGAATGCCGCTGTCGGCAGGTTCCTGTAATGCCGGCTGAGTCTCTGTCTGTTCTGTCTGCTCCTGTGCCGCCGGCTCAGCCGCAGGGTCTTCCTGCTGAGGCTGCTCCTCCGCTACTTCCTGCTGTACAGGTTCCTGAACCTGCTGCACCGGTTCAGTCTCCTGCTGCTCCTGCATCACGGGCTCTGCAGCGGGCTGTTCCTGAATCTCCTGCACGGGCTGCGCCGGAGCTGTCTGCTGTGCGCTGCGCGTCCCGGCGGTACGGGAGCTTCCGCCTCCGGAGAGCCTGCCGAACAGGTACAGTACCACGATGATGCCAATCACCCATTTCAAACCTTTTTTCATTTAATTTATTCCTCCCCGATTTCAGATTTCCTTCCGCCGTTCTGTGTTTTTTCTGTGTTCTGCTCCGCACCGGCCCGCAGCTCATGAATCAGCTGGCGGACTCTGCGCTCCGACAGGCCCAGCACACGCCCAATCTCAGACGGTTTCATCTCAGCGTGGTGCTCTCTTATGAATTCCCGGATATATTCCTTCGAATACAGCTTCATCGGGAACGTGACACTCAGTCCCGCGTAGCTCTTCCAGATCCGGACGACCGCCGCATCACCGAGCAGTTCCGCCAGTTCCTTATAGATTCCTCCATACTGCTCCGGATTCTTTTCCATGCCGTCCTCCCCGTACCATTCTATCGATCGCGGAAGGTTGTTATCACCTGCCGTTTTCCCTGCCGTCTGCCCTGCATTTTTCCGATTGTTTTTTCCGTCCTCCTGCATTTTCTCTTCTCACTGCCTGAATCCATACCGCTTCATTACGGTGCTGCAGTGAATCTCCTTTCATTACGGGGCGTGAAATTTCTGCGAAAATTTCAGAGGAAAAATATAGTACTGTCATAAGCAAGCGTAAACTAAATCTGACAGTATATTTTTTGAAGCTTTTGCCAGCCCGCTATATCTTTGATAAAATGGGGCGAAACGCATAATTGGAGGTGAAACAGCTATGATACTCCTGATCAACGCCTGCGTCAGAAAACAGTCCAGAACGAAGCGTCTTGCAGACAGTCTGCTTGCAAAATGGTCTGAGCCGGTCACGGAAATCCGGCTTGAAGAGATTGATTTCCCGGCAGTGAATGAAGACTTTCTTGCCCAGCGGGACAAGCTGATCGCGGAAGAAGGGTTCTCGGATCCGATGTTTGATCTGGCCAAACAATTCGCAGAGGCAGACCGGATCGTCATCGCCACGCCCTACTGGGATCTTTCGTTCCCGGCATCGCTGAAGCAGTATTTTGAACAGATCAATGTCCTCGGCATCACGTTCCGTTATACGCCGCAGGGCATTCCCCAGGGCCTGTGCAAAGCATCGGAACTCTATTACGTCACGACCGCCGGAGGACAGTATGTGCCGGAGGAGTTTGGGTTCGGCTACGTAAAGGCACTGGCTCAGAACTTCTATGGCATCAGCAGTGTCACGCAGCTTAAGGCTGTCGGGCTGGACCTGGACGGCGCCGATCCGGAGGCGATCCTGAAAGAGAGCATGGAATCAGCCCGGAATCTGTAAGTCTCCCGACGAAAAAAAAGAGCCTTGCGGCTCTCATGTCTCGAAGGTTTCAAAAAGTGTCTCCTCAACGTACTCGGCTTTCAGCTCGCCGATTCTTTTGAAGTGCGGAAATTCCCTGTGCTTTGCCAGCGCTTCCTCGCTGTCCCATTTCTCCAGCAGAAACAGGCGGTCCGCCTTGTCCGCCGCAAAGGCGTACTCATAGCGGCTGTTTCCGTCTTCGTCCCGGCTCGCCTGATCCAGGCCCTCCGCCTTGATTGCGGCGAGGAACTTTTCCCGCATTCCTTCCTTACATTCATAGGTCACGATAATTGTCTTCATCTTTCCCTCCTCGTATTATTATGTGTAGCCAATCTTTACCTGTTCTTGGTAAATGGCTATGCTGTTATGGATGCTGTGGATCAGTGTTTCTCTCCTACCACGTGATGGTTTCAGAAAGGGTCTGACCACAGCCTCCTGCTACTTTGT
>JAFRIW010000063.1 GCA_017432565.1 Lachnospiraceae bacterium | reverse complement strand
GTAGTATTTCTTCCTGAGATAATGTAAGATTGACCTGTGCCATGGTGGTGACTCCTCCTATGTTTTTCTTGGTCGATAAACATTATAACAGGAGTGTGCACCAGGGCACTTTTCAATTTACACCATTATATGGACACTATGGCATTTTTTGTCGGATTCATTTATTTCCTCCTGATAGTTGTTCGGTTATGGATTTCAAGCTGATGCGGCGTTCACTTTCTACTCCGGCGGAAGTGATTACTCAGGGGCTTCGTTGCTGTTTCGGCAGAAGTGCACATAGATTTCTTGTTTTGCTTGATTATGGTCATTTTCGAGGCTTGTTTGTAATTGCTTTCGGACACGGTCTGCACATGATCTGAAAAATAACAACAGATTATGGTCAGATTTCTCTTTTCAGAGTGAGCATATGAGGAGCCAATGACTCTGTAATCTACACATAGAATGGTATATTAGCAGTATTGTGGTCATATTCAGCGATTTACATATCGAAAAACCGGGTAAAAAGTGACCATGACAACTCAAAATTCGGGTTCTTCGTGCATTTCAGGAAAATTGACAGCACAGAGTGTCTGAAGCTATGTCTTCCGAGTAGATACAAACCGGGGAAGCATGCCGCATCTTGATAAACTATAAAAAAGATGCTCCGCAGCCGGCGGAAAGGCCGGCTCTATACCGAAAACAGCAAGAGTTGTACGCAGACAATACAGGATAGATACTGCCTGACAAATCTAACGATACACCGCAGTTCTGCAGAATGCAATTTTCTCAGATGAATTGTCGATAAGAGGAAAATAAAAAACACGAGCCATTGCCCTGCCTGCTTTTTCCAGTTAAAATCAGGAAGATAGCGCGCAAGGAATTGCGCCGCGCCAGCAGATAAAACGCCAACAGAGATGATACCGGCAGGTATGCTGGCAGCAAGTATGACGCCAACAGATATGATGCCAACAGTGATGATACCAGCAGGTATGATGCCGGCAAGTATAGTTACGGAAGAAGGAACACAGATGCAGTTATTTGAGGGGCGGCCGCAGGGGCCGGATGAGGTACAGGGACGGCAGGAGAGAGAGCTCAGAGTGTACGATCTGCTGGACGACCTGGGAATTTCCTATCAGAGGACGGACCACGAGGAAGCGAACACGATGGAAGCCTGTGAGGAAGTCGACCGGACGCTGGATGTGGTGATGTGCAAGAACCTGTTTCTGTGCAACCGGCAGCAGACGCAGTTTTATCTGCTGATGATGCCGGGAGAAAAGCCTTTTAAGACGAGAGAAATATCCGGGCAGATCGGCTCGGCGAGACTCTCCTTCGGACCCGGCGAAAAGATGGTTGAGTTTCTTGATATCCACCCCGGCGCAGTGAGTGTGATGGGACTGATGAACGACCATGACAATCAGGTGCAGCTTCTGGTGGATGAGGATGTGCTCGCGGAGGAATACTTGGGCGTTCATCCGTGTGTGAACACATCGAGTCTGAAGCTGCGCGGGCAGGATGTGTGGGAGAAATTCCTGCCGGCGGTTCACCACGAGATGAAGGTTGTGCATCTGACGGGAATCTGACGGCCGTCAGCGGAAACGCAGCCGAAGCCGGAACGATCCGGCAGACGTTCATTGAAAGCATCAGGAGAATTATCAGGAGGACAAAATATGGCACCCGGACCCGGAGGTCGCATGGGCGGCCGTTTTCTCACGGAAGAGGAGATGAAGGAAAAGCCGAAAGTCACAGCGGATCTGCTGAAGCGGATTTTCGGATATCTGAAGCCGTACTGGAAGCAGCTGATTCTGGTATTGGCGGCAATTCTGATTTCTTCGATTCTGACGCTGCTTCCTTCCATCCTGACCGGCAAAATTGTCGATGAGGGACTGATCGGAAGGAATCTGTCCGCGCTGATCCGCTACATCATTCTGTCCCTGGCGGTGACGCTGGGCGCGAATCTGATCGGCGTCCTGGAAAACTATCTGAATTCCTGGATTGCGCAGCACATTACTTATGATATGCGGAATCAGATGTACCGTCATTTGCAGAAGATGTCTCAGCGCTTCTTCACCTCCAGCAATCAGGGCGACATCATCACGCGCATGACGAGCGATATCGACGGCGTGCAGCAGATCATCACCAGCACCTTTACCAGCATCATCTCAAATGTGCTGACGCTGACGGTGGCACTGGTCGCCATGTATCAGAAGAACTGGATCCTGGCGACGATCGGAATCGTGATTGTGCCGCTTTTTGCCCTGCCGACCCGGAGCGCCGGAAAAAAGAGATGGTCGCTGACGAATGAGTCGCAGGAGTGCAACGACGAGATCAACGGCATCCTGAACGAGACGCTCTCAGTCAGCGGACAGCTGCTGGTGAAGCTGTTCGGAAAAGAGGAACAGGAGTATCAGCGGTACGAGGCAGTCAACCGCCGCATGATTGATCTGAATATCCGGGAGCAGATGGCAGGCCGGTGGTTCCGCGTCATCATTTCCACCTTCTCCAGCATCGGACCGATGCTGCTGTATCTGGTGGGCGGTATTCTGATGATGCGCTACGATGCGGATCTGACCGTCGGTGATATCACGGTGCTGGTCGCGCTGCTCGGACGGATGTACGGGCCGGTCAATCAGCTTCTGAACATTCAGGTGGACTGGATCCGGTCCATGGCCCTGTTTTCAAGACTGTTTGCTTATTACGATATGCCTGTCGAGATTCAAAATCCGGAAAATCCGGTGTATCCGACAGAGGGAGAGAACGGCCGCGCCGCCGGGCATGTGGAATTCGAGAAGGTCGACTTCTGGTATGAGCCGGAGCGGCAGATTCTGCGAGATGTGAATTTTGAGCTGAAGCCCGGGCACAGCATTGCGATTGTCGGGCCTTCGGGCTCCGGAAAATCGACGCTGATCAATCTGATTCCGCGCCTTTACGATGTGACCGGCGGAATGGTGCGCTTTGACGGCGTGGATGTGCGGAAGCTGGATCTGACCTGGCTTCGGAAGAATATCGGCGTGGTCAGTCAGGAGACATATCTGTTCAACGGAACCATCCGGGAAAATCTTCTGTACGCGAAGGAAGACGCGACGGAGGAGGAGATGATCGAGGCCTGCAGGAAGGCCAATATTCTGGAGTTTATCGAGGCGCAGGAGACGGGGCTGGACACGGTTGTCGGCAACCGCGGCCTGAAGCTCTCCGGCGGCGAGAAGCAGCGCATCTCCATTGCACGGGTGCTGCTGAAAGACCCGGCCCTTCTGATTTTTGACGAGGCGACGAGTGCGCTCGATTCGATCTCGGAGGCGAAGATTCAGGAGGCGATTGATCCTCTGATTGAGTCCCGGACAAGTATTCTGATCGCGCACAGGCTGTCGACGATTCTGGCGGCGGACGAGATCCTGGTGATCAGCGGCGGAACCATTGCCGAGCGCGGAAAGCATGCGGACCTGGTCGGCAAAGGCGGCGTCTACACAGAGCTGTATGAGACCCAGTTCAAAGTCCGCGCCATCGAAGAGGGAAATTTTGACCCGCAGTGGGATCTTCTGCTGGAGGGCACCGGCAATCCGGTGGAGGACCACATGCAGGCGATCCGGGAGGATCTGGACGCGGTTCCGCCGGTCGGGCGCAAGGACGGCGGGGAGTATCGCAGGAAGCACCGCGGAGACGGACACGGCAGCCGCAGCGGGCAGCCACAGGAGCAAGGCGGGACACCGCAGGACGGCAGCCACGGCGGGCAGCCGCAGGAGCAAGGCGGGACACCTCAGGACGACAGCCGGCCGTGAGTACTTGCAATTCGCTCAGGGCTGAGATATACTTAGGAGACTTTAGCACATAAAAGGAGTAAAGCGCCATGAAAGAAATTTCAAAACTGCTGGGTTACCGGGAAAGCATCCGCGTGGTGGATGCCACACTCCGCGACGGCGGGCTTTGCAACGACTTTTATTTTACGGATGATTTTGTCCGCGCTCTTTATCAGACCAATCTGAAGGCCGGCGTGGATTATATGGAAGTGGGCTACAAGGCATCGAAGGACATGTTTGATGTCGACAAGTTCGGCAAGTGGAAATTCTGCAACGATGATGATATCTATGAGGTCATCGGCGAGAACAATACGCAGCTGAAGCTGGCGGTCATGGCGGACGTGGGCCGGACGGATTACAAGACGGACATCCGGGAGCGGAAGGACAGCCCTCTGGATCTGATCCGTGTGGCAACCTATATCAACCAGATGCCCGGCGCGATTCACATGATTGAGGACGCGAAGAACAAGGGCTACGAGGTGAGCTGCAATATCATGGCCGTGACGACTGCGCAGGAGGGCGACCTGAAGGTCGCGCTGGAGATGCTGGGCGAGTCGCCGGTGGACGTAATCTACATCGTTGACAGCTTTGGCTCCATGTATCCGGAACAGCTGGCGCGTATGGCTGACATGTATATGAATGTGGCCGAGAAATACGGCAAGAAGATCGGCATGCATGCCCATAACAACCAGCAGCTCGCTTTTGCCAATACGATTGAAGCGGTCGGCGACGGTGTGGACTGGCTGGATGCCACCTACAACGGTATGGGCCGCGGCGCGGGCAACTGCCTGATGGAGAATCTGCTCGCATTCCTGAAGAATCCGAAATATAACTTCTACCCGGCGGTCGTCTTTGTCGAGAATCATATGATGAAGCTGAAAGAAGAGGGCGTTCACTGGGGTTATGATCTGCAGTACATGCTGACCGGCGTTCTGAACCAGCATCCCCGCTCGGCCATCCGCTTCACGAAGGAAGGACGAAAGGATTACTCTGAGTTCTACAAGGAAATCGTCGGACTCGACTGAAGACGCGGCAGAAAAAGATTCTGCGCGTGATCCGGAAAGGATTCTGCGCATGATCCCGGAAGAAAACAAGAGGCACAGCCGGATGGCTGCGCCTCTTTCATTTTCATCTTATACCGGTGCCTGTAAAGACACACGTTGTATTATTTCTTGGAGCCCTGCTTTGCGACGGCGTTCATCTTGGCAGCGATCGCTTCCTGGTCGCCGAGATAGCGGTGGGAGATGGGCTTGAACTCATCGTCGAGCTCATAAACCAGCGGAACGGCGGTCGGGATATTGAGGTTGATGATATCCTCGTCGGAGATGTTGTCCAGATATTTCACGAGGGCGCGGAGGCTGTTGCCGTGTGCGGCGACAATAACGGTCTTGCCGGCGGCGAGATCCTTCTTGATGGTCTCTTCATAGTAAGGAACAACACGCTCGATGGTGATCTTCAGGGACTCGGTCAGCGGAAGAACAGCCGGATCTACATCCTTGTACTGCTCCTGGTTGATCGGTGCGCGCTCGTCGGACGGATCCAGCTCCGGCGGGCAGATATCGAAGGAACGGCGCCAGATTTTGACCTGGTCCTCACCGTACTTCTCGGCGGTCTCGGACTTGTTGAGGCCCTGCAGTGCGCCGTAGTGACGCTCGTTCAGCTTCCAGCTCTTGTAAACCGGAATATACTCCTCATCCATCTGCTCAAGAACATGGTTGAGGGTGTGGATCGCGCGCTTGAGATAAGAGGTGTAAGCGACGTCGAACTTGATGCCTTCTTCCTTCAGAAGCTTGCCGCCCTGAATGGCTTCCTGCACGCCGTTTTCGGACAGATCAACATCCGTCCAGCCCGTGAACAGGTTCAGCTTGTTCCATTCGCTCTCGCCGTGACGAATCAGTACCAGTGTGTGGCTCATATGGATTTCCTCCTTAAAGATAAAAAATGATTGACGCAGGTTCTGCCTGTAAGGGCTGCAAAAGAAAATCCAGTGCTGCCCGACATTTCAAGGATAATAATTCCGGCTGTTAAAGTCAAGAAGCGGGGCGGCTGTGAAAAAAAACTGAAAAAAAGGTTGACAGGGTTGAAACGTTAGCTCATACTAACCATTAGTTAGAAAAAGCTAACTCGTGAAATCACATGAGCAAAGCGCGTGTTTCTGACCAGAATGAATTCCCCTAAATAAGTAATAATCGAATCTACCTACCTACCGGCAAGAAGCCCTGCAGAGATGCAGGGCTTCCTGCTGTGCGGGGGAAGGGCGCAGCACGGAGAGGATAAAAACGCAAAAAAAGGCTCAGATTGTCTTGTATATTCAGCATCTTATCCATTGTTTTCCCTCTGCCGCTGACGTATGATAGCGGAACAGCATTCATCAGCATAAGTTCATCCCTGCGGCTGCTGCGGCGCACTGATCCGCGGCTTGAGGTTTTCATTATATGGAGCACAAAGAGAATCAGATCACACACGGCGTGATCTGGAAGCAGCTGCTTCTTTACTTCTTCCCGCTTCTGTTCGGAAGCTTTTTCCAGCAGCTTTATAATACCGTGGATGCGGTCATCGTCGGACGCTTTGTCGGCAAAGAAGCGCTGGCGGCAGTCGGCGGAAGTTCAGCGGTTCTGGTCAACTATTTCGTCGGCTTTTTCGGCGGCCTCGCCGGCGGCGCCTCGGTCGTTATTTCCCAGTTCTACGGCGCGCAGCAGGAGAGGAACGTGCGGGACGCGGTGCACACCTCCCTTGCTATCTCCGTGGCAGGCGGTATTCTGTTTACCCTGATCGGTCTGATCGGCGCGCCCGCCGCAGTCCGTGCCATGGGCACGCCGGCCGCAACGGTCGCGGATTCCGTGCTGTATCTGCGGATTTTCTTTGCCGGAATGGTTCCGAATCTGGTCTATAACATGGGCGCCGGCATTCTGCGCGCGGTGGGAGATTCCAAACGCCCGCTCTATGTCCTGATCGTCAGCTGCATCTGCAACATTGTGCTGGACCTTCTGTTTGTCGTCGGCCTGCATATGGGTGTCGCGGGCGTGGCGATCGCGACGATCCTGTGCCAGACCATCAGCGCCTTCCTGGTGCTCCGGATTCTCATGCGCTCGACCGATTCCTTCCGGTTCATTCCGAAGCAGCTGAAATTCACCCGGAACATGCTGGGCAGAATCATCGCCATGGGCCTGCCCACGGCGATTCAGTCAACCATGTATTCTTTTTCCAATATCATCATCCAGGCCGCCATCAACGGCTTTGACACCGACGCCGTCTCCGCCTGGGCCGCCATCGGCAAGGTGGATGCGATTTACTGGATGCTGATCAATTCCTTCGGCATCGCGATCACGACCTTTGTCGGCCAGAATTACGGCGCGGGATCCATCGCCCGCGTGCGCAGCAGCATCCGCCAGAGCGTTCTGATCACTTCTGTCATGACGGTTGTCGTGAGTCTGTTTCTTTACTTTCCGGGAACCCATCTGCTGTACCTGTTCACGAACGACGCGGACGTCGTACGGATCGGCACCTACATGATGCGCCACCTCGTATCCTTCTACATCACTTATTTCGCAATCGAGGTCTTCAGCGGCGCGCTGCGCGGCATGGGCAACTCCTTTATGCCGATGATCATTACGATCGGCGGCGTGTGCGTGCTGCGCATCGTCTGGCTCGCCGTGATGCTGCCCGGGCACCACACCCTCGCCACCGTCATGGCCAGCTACCCGACCAGCTGGGTCACCAGCTCACTGCTGCTCGCGGGCTATTATCTCCTCTACATGAAGAAGCATCACCTGCTCCGCGTGCTGAATGAAGAAGCATCACCCGCTCCGCGCGCTGAATGAAAAGTGGAGTAAATCCCGGTGTCAGTCAGCTTTTGCCAGCGGATGCTGATTGCCCTGTGAGGCAAAAACCGGCTCGACGTTCACATTCTGTGTCAGCAGGGACACGATGATGATCACTGCGGAGGCCAGAATCACGCCCGAGATCACGCCGTAGTCGCCGAAAATCTTCAGCTGGGATGCGACGGAACCCGTGATGATGCCCAGCCTTGCGCCCCAGGCGGTCACCCTGCTGTTGCATTTTGTCATCTGTATTTTTTCGTCTTTCTTTTCTTTCCAGATCAGCCCGATTACGATCAGCGGGACCACGCCGGCTCCTGCAAAGGAATAAGCTTTGGACAGGAGTGAGAGAATGGTCGGTGCGAACAGGCCGGCCGCGCAGGAAGCCGCGCCCACGATCAGTGTGACGACCTTGGTGTCACGGATCAGATCGCGGTCCGACTCCTTCGTGAAGGGATGGACCATGTCATTGACAATCAGGACAGCTGCGGAATTCAGGCACGTGTCCGCCGTCGACATGCCGGCGCACAGGACCAGCACGAAGATGGCCGCGCACAGCACAGGCGGCATGACATTCATCATGTACCAGGCCATTGCGGAATTCGCATTGAGATCCTGGTTGTAGGTCATGATAACCAGGCCGGTAAACGCCGTCATCATCACCATGAGCAGACAGATGATGCCGCTGTACAGGAAGGAATTGCGTGCGTCCTTCGAATGTTTTGAGCCAAAGCACCGCTGCCAGTAAGCCTGGAAAATGAAGACGCCCACCAGGCCTGTCAGGAACTTGTTCACGGCTGCCATGGGATTGAGGCCGGCAAAAGTCATCAGCTCCGCTTTCCCGACTGCCGCGAGGCGCTCCTGCAGTACCGCGGGTGAGAAATTGATCCGGCTGAAGGTGAACAGGTAGAAGATCACACCGAAGACAAGGCACAGGATCCCCTGGAACAGGTCCGTCCAGACAACGCTGTAAATCCCGCCGAAGACGGTGTAGATGATGAAGATCGCCGAGAACAGAATTACAATCGGCCTGGGGTCCACTCCTGTGAATACCTGGAACAGGTCGCCGAACGCCTTCCCCTGGCTGCCGACAGACGCGATCATAATCAGCGCTGCCATGAACGCAGCCAGCGCACGGGTCAGCTTGTCCCGCACAATCAGATCGTCGATCAGCTCCGCCAGCGTATTATAAGTGAAATGCCCGATCAGGCCGGCCATCGTGAGCGCGAACACAATCTTCGAGCCCTGTTCTCCCAGAATGAACGCCAGGATCCCGATGCCCTGATCATATGCATTTCCGGCATGGGCAAAAAAGTTGGAGACGCCCATGATGCTGGCAAACTGCGAGAAGAAGATGAGGCTCATGCCAAAGGAAGCCCCGCCGATCGCGTAGTTGGAGAAACTCACATTCGCGTCATCCTTCACTTTCCAGGAGATCCACATGAAAACAGCGCAGATCACAATCGTCAGAATCCAGATAACAGTGCCCATAGACATAGATATCCCTCCCTTCCACATAGAAACGCCCGGTCTGCGGCCCTCAGGCTGCCGGCTGGGAACACAGATATAAGGCAGTTCGTCGCTGCTTTTTTCTAAAGGCATGAAAAACAGAGATATCTTTTCAGATGCCTTCCTGTGCCTGCGAGATTAGCTGACGGGTTGGGAGAGGAAGTCCCCTCATGAGAGCGCGGCATGCGCATCAGTCATGTACACCCCTTTAATTGGTTCTCCCGCTGCCGGGACGGCTCCCGGCATTCGGCAATTTTCGGAGTTAGTGTAACATAATCATCGCGCGCGCGTCAATTGCACACAATATATGCGAAGCACTCCCTGGGCTTGTGCTTTCCGGCCGGAGTCTCTGGGCCTGTGCTTTTCCTGCCGGGGCCGAATTTGTACTCGTTTCGGGCTTTACCTGAAAATGGGTACAACTATTCTATGTGAACTTGTGAATTTGAGAAGGAGCAGATTGGCGGATTGTACTTGTCCGGAAGAACTTCAGCATTTGGGTACAAATTATTTACTCTGAAAATGACATTTGTTAAGAAATCCGGGATCAAGACTTCTTCGAATTGTACCTGAATCTCCGGAAGTGAAGAGGAGAGTACAACAAATGCACAGGCGGCTGATTTTCAGACATGTGAAATTGATCTCAATCCAGTAGAAAACAGGAATTGAGTACAAAAAACAAGCAATCGAGCAATCAAGCCAAAAAGCAAGCTGCCAGACAAGCAAGTTGCTAGACAGGCAATCACTCGGGAGCCCCCGCAGGGGAGAAGGTCATCCCGATCCGGAAAAGCGTTTTGGACTTTACGGCGCCTTCCTCCCGGCGGACACCCTCGAAGTACCAGGTCTGTTCTCCGGCACTCTGAGCGCTGCCGGCTCCGGAACTGCTGCCGTCATCGGTGCGCAGACCGCGCACATCGCAGACTGTGCCGGGGCGGATTTCCTCCAGATACTCCGCCCGGATGACGGACGGGAAGGACTGCAGAAGAAACTCTCCGGGCAGCAGGTCCTCCGCGAGATCGTAGTAGAACGTGTTATTCATGTGACCGTTGATATCGGTCTGGGAAAAGCGGGGCGTAAAGACGCCGGACAGTGTGAACTCCGCCCCCGCAGGTGCGCGCAGCGGCGCGGGGAGATCAGTGCGCGGCGCACAGGCGGCACCGGGGATCTCAACGCCCCAGGCGGCGGGGAATACAGCCTTGCGGGTCTCTTCGCTCATCAGAAGCCACAGGGCGGAGCCGGTGATCAGCACCTCGCCGTCCGGCGAACAGACTTCATAATACCGGGGGAAGAACATGTGCAGCATCGGCCCGGGCCAGCTGCGCACGATGATGTCCTCGTCATACACCGGCATACGCCGGATCTCCAGGGACTGGTGGGAGATGATCCAGAGCAGGCCCCGGTCCAGCGTTTTGTCCCGGCCCATGCCCAGCTCCGTCGTATGCGCGATGGAAGCCTCCTGAAGAAGACGCAGAAGCGAGGAGGTGCGAAGCCTCCTCGCGCTGTTGACATGTTCGCTGCGAAGCCGCAGCTTTTTTTCATAGATCAGATCCGTCGTCATAGGTCATATCCGGCGTGTCGGACAGATCAGTTTTCATACGCCCGCTCTACGGCGTCGATCAGATCGCCGAGCGTATTGATTTTGTCCCAGTCCGAGCTGGGGATGCTGATGTCAAAAGTTGACTCAACCTTGGTGATGACCAGAATCATACTCATCGAATCCATGGCCGCATCCGTATTGATCGTGGATTCCTCGGTCAGCTCCGCGTCCTGCAGTTCCGGCACGAAGTCGTGAATGAGCTTTACGGTTCTGGTAAGAATTTCTTCTCTGGTCGGTCGTTCCATCTCTAGCAACTCCTTTCAAAATACATTCGGATCCGGTGTTCCGGCGGCGCCGCGCCGCAGGACTCAGATCCAGTGCTCGCGCAGCATCTGGTCGTGTTCACCGCTGCTGCTGTAGAAGGTATCGCGCTTCCTGCGCGAAGGCGCGCCGTCATCCAGCCACTGCTGGAGCTGCCAGCGCTTAAGCTTTCCGACTGCCGTTCTGGGCAGGGCTTCATTCGTATAGATGACTTCCGCGATCTGCAGACCTCTTGCCCGCTCGCGGTTGAAGTTCGTGACGGCAAGGAGCACAACGTCTGCCTCGACACTGTTCTCGATAATCAGCACCGGCCGGCCGCCCTTCTGGACAATGGCCAGCTCAGGCGTGCCGAGCAGCTCCGAGAGCTCTTCCTCATATTCGGGGCAGAAGACTTTCGTCCCGTCCGGAAGAACCAGGATATCCTTCTTACGTCCGGTAATGGTCAGGCGTCCCTCCTGATCGATCGAGCCGAGATCCCCTGTGAAGAAGCGCCGCACTGTTTTCCCGGGATGTTCCGGATCGGGTTCGGTGACAGTCGGATCTGGCTCTCCGAAATAGCCCTCCATCAGTGCCTCTGTCACGACGGAGATCTCGCCGTCGGGTTCAATGCGCAGTTTTGCGCCGGGACAGGCGTAAAGCGCGGAAGGATTTTCCTGATCCTGCGTGATGGCAAGGCCGCTGGCCGTCTCGGTCAGACCGTAGCCCAGATAAACCGCAAGCCCTTTATCCTGCATCAGTTTTACAGTGGAAGCAGGGCAGGGCGCCGCGCCGATCAGCACGGTTTTCAGTTCGGGATTGAGCATGTCAAAACGCAGCAGCGCCTGTACAATGGTCGGCACGCAGGGCAGAATCGTCGGCTTGAAAAACCGGCAGTCATCCATCAGATGCCGGACGCCGCGGCCGACAGCCACCTGGGCGCCGCCGTAGAAACCCCAGAGCATCCCGCAGACAAAGCCGAATACGTGGGAGAGCGGAAGAATGCACAGGATCCGGTCCTCACTGCTGCAGGGCAGCATGGCCTGTCCGCCCGCCGTGCTGAGGAGCAGCGCTTTCGTGGTCAGGACCACAGAGCGGGAGCGCTGTGAGGTGCCGGAGGTAAAGAAGTAAAGCCGTCCCTCTTTCCGGGGCGTGTCCCCTTTCCCGGCCTGCAGAATCCTCTCTTTCAGGAGGGCCGTAATCTCGCCCGGAACCTTCTCGTCGCACAGAATCAGATCGCAGCCGGAACACACCGCTGCCATAATCCGCACAATCGTATCGGGGGACGGAACGGTCACCAGAATCCGGACATCTCCCGGAGTAAACTCCCGGCACGCCCGGATCCGCTCATACAGTTCATGATACGAAAGACTCTCCGGGGCGCCGTCCCGCTCATAAATGAGCGCCGGTGCCGGATTGTTTTCAAAGGAACGGACAAGAGAAGAAAAATCGGTATATGCTGTATTCATAAACACCCCGCTTATAAGTGAAAAATGCGTTATTATGAAACAAAAACAGCCGCAATAGCGCAGATGAACCGATAGATTTATTAACCGCTGTATGGTATCATTTTAATGAACCATGCCGTTTTCGGCAACACTTTAACAGGGGGTAGGAAATCATGAGCAATCTGGAAGAAAAAATCTGTATTATCGGCGGAGGACCGGCGGGTCTGTCGGCAGCGATGTATTTGGAGCAGAAGGGATATCACAACTACGCCGTCCTGGAGAGAGACGATCACGTCGGAGGCAAGTGCCACTCTCCGCACTACAACGGAAGACGTTATGAGATGGGCGCCATCATGGGCGTGCCGTCCTATTACGCTGTTCACGATGTCGAGGAATTCTGCGGGATCACACACGACGGCCCGAAGCTGAATCGGAATTACAAGGACCGGAACGGCAACGTCATCGAGCCCTTCGAGCCCAAGAAGAACATCCTGAAGATTCCGCGTCTGATGAAGATGAAGAGTCAGATGAAGAAGCTGGCCGAACTGCTCGAGACCAAGTACAAGGGCTATGACATCAACGGACACCGCGGTGTCAGCGAGGGACGCTATGAAGGCTTCGCAGTGACCCCGGGACGCGAGCCGGTATCCGGCGAGAATCCGAACCTGAAGGATCTGGTGCTTCCGTTCAAGCAGTTCTGCGAGATGAACGGCGTCGAGCTGGTACAGGATATCTGGATCGGCCCCTTCACTTCGTTCGGCTACGGCTATTTTGACGAGATTCCGGCCGCTTATGTCCTGAAATATCTGGACTTCCAGACCACGATGAATTTTGTCAAAATCAATCTCTGGACCTGGAAGGAAGGCACCCAGTACATCTGGGAGCAGCTCAACGAGCATCTGATGCATCAGGCAAGACTGAACAGCAAGATCACGAAGGTCGAGAGAAAAGACGGCAAGGTCTATGTCACTGTCAACGGTGAGACGGAGGAGTTCGACAAGATCATCATCACAGCCCCGCTGCAGTATATGCCGGAATACTTCGACGCGACTCCGGAAGAGAAGGAACTCTTCTCCAAGATCGATTACGAGCGTTACGATGTCCTGGCAGTCGAGACAAAACCCGAGGATCATCCGGAGATTTCCTACTATGTATTTGACAACATGACCCCGGACCGCTACGGCCATCTGATGGTCTACTACAGAAGGTGGAGAGATACCAAAGACCAGGTCATCACGACCTATGCGCTGCGCAACCACCAGAATAAACCGGAAATCCCGTACGAAGAGTGCAGGGCGACTGTTCTCGAGGACCTGAAGACGCTGAAGAATCCCGCCAGCAACGTCGTATACGAAAAGGACTGGTACTACTTCCCGCACGTTGATTCCGAGACCTACGCTTCCGGCTGGTATGAGAAGGTCGAGGCCATGCAGGGACAGCTGGGCACCTACTACGCAGGTGAAGTCATGTCCTTCGGTGATATGGACGAGACGGCAGAGTACTCCAGAGAACTGGTGGAGCGCTTCTTCTAAAAGGCAGAATGTGAAATAAGCCGTGTTTTATGTGATGGCGGTATGCTGTGCATGCCGCCATCATTCGGGAAGAGGTTTCTATGCTCATAAGGAGGCGGAGATGAGTTTTTACAAAGAACACTATGACGTCGTCATCATCGGCGGCGCGCTGGCAGGTCTGTCCTGTGCCCTGCAGCTTCAGCAGAAGGGCATTAAGGACATCCTGATTCTTGAAAAGCACAACCTGCCGGGCGGCCTGGCTACCAGCTACGTCCGGAACGGGATTGAGATCGAGGCGACCCTGCATGAGATGATGAGCATCGGCACGAAGGAAGACCGTCTGAAGGTCGGCGTGTTTTTCGACGAGGTGGGCGTGGACATCGACTGGCTGCGCGTTCCGGAGGCATACCGCTTCGTGCGCACGGCGCCCGAAGGCGGGAAGCCGATCGACATCACCCTGCACTCGGGCTTTGAGACCATGTCGAAGGAGATCGACGCGCAGTATCCGGGCTGGGGTCCGAAGGTCCTGAAGTTCATGGAGCTGTGCAACACCGTCTACAATTCGATGAACATCCTCTCCGTGACGCCCATGAGCAAGGTACAGATGCTCTTAAAGCATCCGGACTTCGTAAAGACCGCCGGCTACACGGCGACAGAAGTCATGGACACTTTCCATTTCCCGAAGGAGATCGAGGAGATCCTCACTCCGTACTGGATTTATGTCGGCAACCCGATGTCGACCCTGCCGTTTACCATCTACGCGTTCCTGATGGCGGACTACTTCCGGGGCGGCAGCTATGTGTGCCGCAACTTCTCACACGAGATGAGTATGAAGCTGCAGCGCAAGGCCGAGGAGAACGGCGCGCAGATCGAATTCTGCCAGGAGGTCGAAAAGATCCTGGTGAAGGACGGGAAGGTATATGGCGTGCGCACCGCGCGCGGCGATGAGATCTCCTGTGATTACGTCGTTTCCGCCGCTTATCCGAACAAAGTGTACACGCAGATGATCGAGCCCCTTGAGGAAGTGCCGGAGGGCGCCGTGAAGATGATCAACGGCCGCAGGCTTTCGGTCGTGCCGGTTTCGGTCATGATGGTCCTCGAGGGCACGCCGGAGGAGATCGGCATAAAGGATTACAATATTTTCTCCGGCGACACCATGGACACGGACAAAATCTGGGAAAACTACCACACCCTCGGCCCTTACAGATATCTGACCTCGATCTGCCTGAACCTGGCGAACCCGTCCTGCACGCCGGAGGGCTATACACAGTTCTCCATCACTGCGCTGCCGCTGCCGGAGGCGTTTGTGAACGTCCGTGAGGAAGACTACTTCGCACTGAAACGGAAGTTCGCAAACGATATGATCGACACCTACGAGAAGACGACCGGGATCCGGATCCGCGACCGCATCGTGGAGATCGAAGTTTCCACGCCGATGACCATCGCACACTACGTCGGCGCGTGGAAGGGCTGCATTTACGGCTACTCGCACAGCATCGACGATCACGCGGTGGCAAGGCTGCAGATGAAGGAAGAAGATCATTTCATCGAAGGCCTGGAATTTGCGGGCGCGCACTCGATCTCCGGAAACGGCATGGGCCCGGCTGTCACCAACGGCCGCGCGGCTGCCAAGGCGATCTTTGAGGACCTTGAGAAGCGGGGACAGATGGATGCGTATAAGCAGCATCCCGCAGCAGCGGATGCGATGAAGGAGGGGGCAGCGTCATGAGTATCAGAGTAAAAGGATTCTTAAAGGATGTGGGAGGCGCTTCCCGCGTCACCAAAATGCGCAGAGAGATGATCCAGAGCGCATCCGCGGCGCCGCAGCCGGGTGACCCGATCCGCGCGCTGGCAGACGCACTGCACCCGGGAAAACAGGAATTTACCGTGACCAAAATCACGCCGGCCTCGCCGACTTCACGGACGTTCCGCCTTGAGCCCGTGAACGGACACATTCCTCCGTTCCAGGCAGGGCAGTATATCAACTTTTATCTGACCATCGGGCAGAGCACGCTGACCCGCGCCTACTCCCTGTCCTCCGCGCCCTACGAAGCGCTGGGAGACAAACCATTTGTCGAGATCACGATTCGCCGGAACGTTTCTTATTTTGTCCCGGACTATTTCTTCGATCAGGTGAAGGAAGGCGACGTCCTGACAGCGGCCATGCCCTTCGGACAGTTTTACTATGAGCCGCTGCGCGACGCGAAGAATGTGGTCGCCCTCGCGGGCGGTTCCGGCATCACGCCGTTTGTCTCGATGGCAAAAGAAATCGCGGCCGGGTGCCTTGACTGCGATCTGACGATCCTGTACGGCTCCGTTAAATCCGACGACATCGTCTGCGGCGAGCAGCTCGCCGCGGCCGAGCGCGCCTGCATCGAGCGCAATGCCGGCCTGATTGCGGCGGGCAGGAAATCCGGCGGACAGGTCCGCGTGATCCATATCATGTCGGATGATCCGGACTGGACCGGCGAGAAAGGCTTTGTGACCCGCGAACTGATTGAGAAGTATTCCGGCGCGGCCGGAGGGGAGAAATCCGACACCACCTATATGTTCTGCGGACCGCTCGCGATGTTCCGCGCCGTCAGCCGCTCCATGGAGGAGATGGGCATCACCCCGAGACGCTTCCGTCACGACGTGATGGCTCAGCCCGGTAATGTTAAGCAGATCCCCGGCTTCCCCGAAGATCAGATCGGAAAGACGTATCAGCTGACGGTCGTGCGCGGCATTCAGAAGGACGTGATCCCGGCCAGAGCAGACGAGCCCGTTGCCGTTGCTCTCGAGCGCGCGGCGATCGCGATCGACACACACTGCAGGGGCGGCGAGTGCGGCTTCTGCAGATCTCAGCTCCTTGCCGGCGACATCTTTGTCTCCCCGCTCGGGGACGGCAGACGCCGCGAGGATAAGGAGATGGGCTGGTTCCACGCATGCTCGGCCTATCCGGTCAGCGATCTGACGGTGAAGATACCGATCATATAATTATTGGGGGTAGAAATGGTTAAGGAAGTAAATCCGAGAATACACGTGAACGAGCGGGATTATCCGCAGACGGAGCACCGCTGCGAAGATCCGGAAAAGGCGAAGCTGGTAAAGCAGCTTGCGCTGATGATTACGGATAATATCCCGAGGAAGCTCCCGGGCGGCATGAAGGAAAACCACATGGATTTCTGGATTCTGGACCGGCTGCTGACAAAGGAAGAAGTCATTTTCCTGCTCAGCTTTAAAAAGCGCCGCACAGGTCTTGTGACGAAGGAACTGGCCGAGCGCAACAACATGTCCGTGGAACAGGCCCAGAAGATCATAGATCATCTCCTGTGGATCGGCATTCTCGAACAGAACCGAGACAATGCGGACGAGCACATCCAGTACTGGATTCCGAAGTGGGTCGTGGGTTCCGGCGAGTATATGGTGGAGCATCCGACACTGGCGGACGATCACCCGGAAGTGGCGACCATGTTCAACCTGGCGCCGCAGGAGCCGCTGGAGCTCGCTGCCAAGCTGGTTCCGCCCGGCGGCGCCGGCATCGGTATGCACGTCATTCCGGTGGAGTCGGCGATCGACGCGGGCACCAAGTCGGTCAGCGTGGAACATCTGTCCCACTGGCTGCAGAAGTATGACAAATTCTGCACGATGGTCTGCGCCTGCAGAAAGGCACAGCGGATCCGCGGCGAGGGCGTCGGCGACATTGAAGGATATATGTGCATCGGCGTCGGCGATATTGCGGAGTTCCTGGTCGAGAGCGGCAAGGACGCACATTATATTACCCGCGAAGAGGCGATGGAGATTATTGAGCGGGCGGAGCGCAAAGGCTACGTCCACCAGATCACCAACCTGGACGGTCCCAACCGGATCGTCGGTATCTGCAACTGCTCACCGGGAAGCTGCTACGGACTAAGAACCTCGCAGCTGTTCAACACACCGAATATGTCGCGCTCCGCGTACCGCGCCCATGTGGACGCCGAAAAGTGCGTCGCCTGCGGCAAGTGCGTGGAGGTCTGTCCCGCCGGCGCGGCAAAACTCGGCCAGAAGCTCTGCAGAGCGGACGGCTCGAAGGTGAAGTATCCCGTGCACGAGCTGCCGGACGATCATATGTGGGGCGAGGACAAATGGGATCCGGACTATCGCGATCACAACAAGATCAACTGCTATGACTCGGGAACCAGCCCGTGCAAAACCGCCTGCCCGGCGCATCTGGCCGTGCAGGGCTATATCCGGATGGCGGCGGAGGGCCGCTATGAAGAGGCTGTGCGCCTGATCCGCCAGGACAATCCGTTCCCGGCAGTCTGTGGCGCCGTCTGCAACCGCCGGTGCGAGGACCGCTGCACCAGAGGCACGATCGATCAGCCGGTCGCCATCGATGAGATCAAGAAGTTCCTATGCCAGTATGAGCTGCAGAACCCGGATGCATTCATTCCGATCTGTGACAACATGGACGGCAAGCAGTGGGACGATTTCCCGATCGCTGTCATCGGCTCCGGACCGGCAGGACTCTCCGCAGCTTACTACCTGCGCAAAGAGGGCTATCCCGTCACGGTTTTCGAGAAGGAAAAGCGCCCGGGCGGCATGCTGATGAACGGCATTCCGAACTTCCGGCTGGAGAAGGATGTGCTGGAGGGCGAGATCGGAATCATCCGGAAGATGGGTGTTGAGATCCGCTGCGGCGTCGAGGTCGGAAAGGACATCACCCTCGACGAGCTGCGCGCACAGGGCTACAAGGCATTTTACATCGCGATCGGTCTGCAGGGCGGACGCCTTGCGGGCGTTCCGGGCGAGGACGCAGAGGGCGTGCTCTCCGGCGTTGAGTTCTTAAAGCGGCTCGCGGATCTGGATGCGGATCAGGCCGGTGCGGCGGAGGCAGCCGGCATTCCGTCGGGCGGCGACATCGTGGTTGTCGGCGGTGGCAATGTGGCGGCGGATGTGGCAAGAGCCGCGCTGCGCAGAACCGACGGCACCGTCACCATGCTGTGCCTTGAGTCCCGGGAAGAGATGCCCGCGGCAAAAGATGAAGTCGAAGAGTGCGAGGCAGAAGGCATCGTGATCCGCTGCGGCTGGGGCCCGAAGGAAGTCCTGACCGAAGAAGTGACCGCGGAGGACGGCACAAAGGTCCGCAAGGTCACCGGCATCGTCTTCAAGCGCTGCACCAGTGTCAAGGATGCAGAGGGACGTTTTGCCCCGCAGTATGATGAGAATGACACGATTACCGTACCCTGCGGCGCAGTGCTCATGGCCATCGGCCAGGCCGCGGAGTGGGGAAGCCTGCTGGAGGGCTCGAAGGTTGAGATCCGCAGGAACGGAACAGCCGTCGCGGACCCGGTCACCTATCAGACCGCGGAGCCGGACATCTTCATCGGCGGCGACATTCACCACGGCGCGCGCTTTGCGATCGACGCCATCGCGGACGGCCGGCAGGGCATGGTTTCCATCAACCGCTTCGTCCATCCCGGACAGTCCATGACCATCGGACGCGATCTGCGGGAGTTCATTGAGCTCGACCGCGACGATATCCGGATTGAGTCCTATGACAATGCGGAGCGTCAGCGCCCCGGCTCGAAGGCCGGAAAAGCGCGGGAAACCTTCCGTGATCTGCGGCTTCCGCTGACGGAGGAGCAGGTGAAGACAGAGGCATCCAGATGCCTGAAGTGCGGCGCCACCACAGTCGATTTCAACAAGTGTATCGGCTGCGGTCTGTGCACCACCCGCTGCGAATTTGACGCGATTCATCTGACGAGAGATATTCCGGAGGCCAGCGACATGCACACGGCCGAGGAGATGATGAAGGTGGTCGGACCTTACGCCTTAAAGCGCGGCATTAAGATCATTAAGCGCAGCATCACCGGCAAGTCAGATTACCCGTCGGAACAGTAAAAGATAAGGAGCAGAATGGACAGAACAATCCGGCTTTTTGACACAGATGCATATGGTACGGATTTTGAAGCGACAGTCCTTGACACAGTGCCGGCCCCCGAGGGGCTGGCACTTGTGTTGGACCGCACTTTCTTTTTCCCGGAGGAGGGCGGCCAGTCTCCGGACACCGGCACCCTCGCGGGGTATCCCGTGACGGACGTGCAGATCCGGGACGAAATCATCACACACACGATCCGGGTCCCGGAACAGGAGCGGGAAGAAGCCGCGGCGCGGCTTTCTGCCGGGCAGAGAGTGCGGGGCTGCATCGACTGGGAGAGACGCTTTTCCAACATGCAGAACCACACGGGAGAACATATCCTGTCCGGACTCATGCACCGGCTGTACGGCTTTGACAATGTCGGCTTTCACTTAAGCGACAACAATGTGACCCTCGACGTAAACGGACAGCTCGACCGCGGACAGCTGGATGAACTGGAGCGGGAAGCCAACCGCGTTGTCTGGCGCAATGTGCCGGTCACGGCACAGTACCCCGCACCCGAAGAACTCGCCGGGCTGGAATACCGCAGCAAAAAGGAAATCGAAGGAGACGTGCGGATCGTGACGATTGAAGACGTGGACTGCTGTGCCTGCTGTGCGCCGCATGTTTCGCGCACGGGCGAGATCGGACAGATCCGGATTGTGCGCGTACAGCATGAGAAGAGCAAAATGCGGCTCTTCATCGTCTGCGGCGCGCGGGCACTTTCCTATGCGCAGCACAGCCTGAAGGAAGCCGAACAGATTTCCCATCTGCTGAATCTGCCTCCGGAGGACATCGCGGCGGGGACTGTGAAACTGAAGGAAGAACAGCAGACACAGTACTTTAAGATGATCGGACTGCAGGCCAGGTATCTGACCCTGCGTGTCCGGGAAGCTTTATCGGAAGCGGGGAGCGCTCCGGATGTCTTTTTATTTGAAGAAGAGCTGGACCGCGACCGGCAGCGGGAGGCCGTGAATCTGCTGTGCGAGAGCCTGTCCGGATACGGCGGAATCTTCGCAGGGACGGAAGAAGACGGATACTTCTATATTATCGGTGCAGGCACCGCGAAGGCCCCCGGCGCGGAAAACACTGCAAAGCCAGGCGATGCGCGCAGGGTGAACGCACTGCTGAAGGAGCGCCTGAACGCCAGAGGCGGCGGCTCGGCGCAGATGGTGCAGGGAAGCATCCGGGCGCCGAAGGAGGAAATTCTCGCCGCCCTAAATTGACAAAGATGGCTGCGGCAGAGATAATGAAAGGTACGAAAAATTCCTGAATCGGAGGTTTTAGAATCAGAATGCGCAAGGAACTGGCCAAAACATACGATCCCCGGGGGATTGAAGAGAGAATTTATAAAAACTGGGAAGAGAAGAAATATTTCCATGCGGAGGTGGATCACTCCAGAAAACCGTTTACCATCGTGATTCCGCCGCCGAATATCACCGGTCAGCTTCACATGGGCCATGCGCTCGACAATACCATGCAGGACATCCTGATCCGCTTCAAGCGGATGCAGGGTTATAATGCGCTGTGGCAGCCCGGGACGGATCACGCCTCCATCGCGACGGAGGTCCGCGTCACCAACGAGCTGAAGGCACAGGGCATCGATAAAATGGAACTGGGCCGCGAAGCCTTCCTCGAGAAATGCTGGGACTGGCGGAAAGAGTACGGCGGACGGATCGTGCAGCAGCTTAAGAAGCTGGGCAGCTCCTGCGACTGGGACCGCGAGCGGTTCACCATGGACGAGGGCTGCAACAAAGCCGTCAATACTGTTTTTGTCAAAATGCATCAGAAGGGGTGGATTTACAAGGGCAGCAGGATCATCAACTGGTGTCCGGTCTGCAAAACTTCCATCTCCGACGCGGAAGTGGAATACGAAGAGCAGCAGGGCCACTTCTGGCACATCAAATATCCGGTCGTGGAGGCGGACGGCACCGTTTCATCCACACGCTTTGTGGAATTTGCGACAACCCGCCCGGAGACCATGCTGGGCGATACCGCCGTTGCGGTCAATCCGGAAGATGAGCGCTACAGCGATCTCATCGGACTGAATGTCATGCTGCCGTTCGTGGACCGGGTGATCCCCGTGATCGCGGACGAGTATGTGGATCCGGAGTTCGGAACCGGCGTCGTGAAAATCACGCCCGCACATGACCCCAACGACTTTGAGGTCGGCAAGCGCCACCGGCTTCCGGAAATCAATATTCTGAATGATGACGCCACGATCAATGAGAACGGCGGCAAGTTTGCCGGCATGGACCGCTACGAAGCCCGCCGCGCGATCGTGAAGGAACTGGATGAGATGGGACTGCTGGTCTCCATCGAAGATTACACGCACAACGTCGGCACCCATGACCGCTGCGGCACCACCGTCGAGCCGATGATCAAGCAGCAGTGGTTCGTGAAGATGGACGAGCTGATCAAACCCGCTGTCCGCGCGGTGAAGGAAGGTGAGATCCGCCTGGTCCCGAAGAGCATGGAGAAGACCTACTTCAACTGGACCGACAACATCCGCGACTGGTGCATCAGCCGTCAGCTGTGGTGGGGTCACCGGATCCCGGCTTATTACTGCCAGGACTGCGGTGAGACCGTCGTCGCCATGCAAGCCCCGACCGTCTGCCCGAAATGCGGAAAATCACATTTTGAACAGGATCCGGACACGCTGGACACCTGGTTCTCATCCGCGCTCTGGCCCTTCTCGACACTGGGCTGGCCGGAAATGACCGAGGATCTGAAGTATTTCTATCCGACCGACGTGCTGGTCACCGGCTATGATATCATTTTCTTCTGGGTCATCCGGATGATTTTCTCCGGCTATGAGCAGATGGGTGAGCGCCCGTTCAAGACCGTTCTGTTCCACGGACTGGTCCGCGACTCGCAGGGCCGGAAGATGAGCAAGTCCCTCTGGAACGGCATCGATCCGCTGGAGATCATCGCCGACTACGGCGCCGATGCGCTGCGCATGACGCTGATCACCGGCAACGCGCCCGGCAACGACATGCGCTTCTACACAGAGCGCGTGGAGGCCAACCGGAATTTTGCCAACAAGGTCTGGAACGCGAGCCGCTTCATCATGATGAACATGGATGAGAACGGAGAGGACGCCGATGAATCGAAGGTTCCGGCGGATCTGCATCCGGAGGACATGTGGATTCTCTCCAAGTACAACGACGTGGTCCGCGAAGCGACCGAGAACATGGAGCGCTACGAGCTGGGCATCGCGGTGCAGAAGGTCTACGATTTCATCTGGGATGAGTTCTGCGACTGGTACATCGAGATGGTCAAGCCCAGACTTTATGCGAAAGAGGAGCAGCAGGCGACAGCCGGAAGAGATGCCGCGCTGTGGACGCTGCAGGTCGTGCTGCGGGGCGCCCTCAAGCTCCTGCATCCGTATATGCCGTTTATTACGGAAGAAATCTTTACAAACGTCCAGTCGACGGAGGAGTCGATCATGATCTCCCCGTGGCCGGAGTGGCGCGCGGATTTCTCCTTCCCGGAGCAGGAAGCGGCCATTGAACAGATCAAGGAAGCGGTCCGGGGCATCCGCGCCGCACGGGCGGAGCGGAACGTGGCGCCGTCGAGAAAAGCTGCCGCGTACGTGGTGAGCCAGGACGGACAGGTCCTGAAGAACTTCGAGGACAACCGCCTGTTCTTTGAACAGCTCGGCTCTGTCTCGGAGATGACACTGTGCGCAGACAATACAGGCGTACCGGAGGGAGCACTCTCGGTGGTGCTGTCTTTTGCCACAATTTATCTGCCGCTCGCGGATCTGATGGATCTGCAGGCGGAGCGCGCGCGTCTTGAGAAGGAAGAGCAGCGCCTTGTGGGCGAACTGAAGAGGAGCGCAGGCATGCTGAACAATGAGAAGTTCCTTGCCAAAGCGCCGCAGTCCAAGATTGATGAGGAAAAAGCGAAGCAGGCAAAATATGAGACACAGCTCGCGGCTGTGCGCGAGGAGCTGGCCCGTCTCTGACCGGGGAGCCTGCCGGTTTACAGGGTAACAGGAAGGAAATGCCATGCTGAATTTTGAGGAAGAACTGAAGAAGTTCCACCCGAGCATTGAGGTGGAAGACGGCCAGAATGCGATCTACAACCAGGATATGACAGATATGGTCGATGTGATGATGAGCATGATGAAGGATCAGCTGTCCACGCCGGGCAGCCAGCCGTCCAGAATGTGACGGGCGCGGCTGACGGTTTCATTCCACGGAAGGAAAACTGTATATGTTCTGTTTTCAATGCGGCTGTGCTCTGAACGATTCGAACCGCTGTCCGAATTGCGGGGTAAATGTCGCTTCTTATAAAAAAATTATTTACACCTCGAACCGTCTCTACAACGACGGCCTCGAGAAGGCCAAAGTCCGGGATCTCTCCGGCGCGGTGGTCTCTCTCAAGGAAAGCCTGTGGTGCAATAAATACAATACCGACGCCAGAAATCTGCTCGGACTGGTCTATTACGAGATGGGCGAGATGGTCGCCGCGCTCTCGGAGTGGGTTATCAGCCACAACTACCAGCCGAAGGACAACAAGGCGGATCTGCTGCTTGAGCAGGTGCAGACGACGGCCCAGATCACGAATATCAACCAGATCATCGGCCGCTACAACACCGCACTCGAGGCAGCCTACAACGGAAATTATGACGTGGCACAGATTCAGCTGCGCCGTGTCATTCAGATGAATCCGCACTATATCCGCGCACATCAGCTGCTGGCTCTGCTGCATATTCACGACCAGAACTGGAACCGCGCGCTGAAGGTCCTGCAGAAATGCCAGGCGCTGGACCAGAACAACACGACGACACTTCGTTATCTGCAGGAGGTACAGCGGCAGATCTCATCGGATACGGATCTGCAGGGCGGCCTGCGCAAGGTGACGGAGCTCGGCGGCGGTGTTGTCTCCTACACGGACGGCAACGAGACCATCATCCAGCCTTCCGGTGCGAGAAGCCCGGGGATGGAGGAGTCCAGAATTCCCGCCGGCGTGATCAATCTGCTGATCGGCCTGCTGGTCGGCGCTGCCGTCGTGGGTTTCCTGATTTTGCCCGCGCGCGTGCAGGCGACCAGGAATAAAGGCGCGGAAGAAGTCCGGGCCATCAGTGAACAGCTGGATGCCAGAAACGTGCAGATCCAGGACTTGAACACGGAGATCAGCAAACTGAACGCGCAGGAGGCGGAGCTTCAGGAGAGACTTGCGGAGTACGAGAGCACGACGGATTCTCTGAGCGCTTCCGACGCGCTGATGCTGGCCGCGAATCAGTATCTGACCGAGCCCGATGATCTGGACAGCTTCAACGAAGACTTCGCGGGCATCGGCATCGACAAGAGAGACACAGGTTCGGAGGCATTCCGGATTCTGTATGACACGCTTCTGGAAAAAGAAGGACCGGCTCTGCGCGAGTATTACACGAAGACGGGCATGGATGCCTACAACGCCGACACACCGGATTACGCGGCAGCGGCCGAGGCGCTCGCCCTGGCACTGAGCTACCGGGATCCGGAGGCCGGGCAGACGGATTCTTCTGTGCTGTTTGCGTACGCGAACAGTGTCATGAACCGGTATGGTGCCCTGCCTGAGGCGGAGCGTGCGGGAAGTCTGCAGGATCTTACACCCGCGAAAGAGGCGCTGGAGCAGCTTCTTAATAACGATCCCGAATCCGATGAAGCGGAAGATGCACAGAACCTGTTGAAACAGATAAACGATTTATTACAGGAGCAGAATGATTAGTTTTTCGAGTGTGACATTTCTTTTCCGGTTTCTGCCGGTGTTTCTGATTATTTTCTATCTGACACCGGCAAAATACCGCAGCGGGGTTCTCTTTCTGGGCAGCATGGTCTTCTATGCGCTGGGAGAACCTGTTTTATTGTTTGTTCCCCTGCTGCTTGCCATGACGGTCGTGAACTGGCTGATTGGACGGAAAGTGCCGGGACGCGGACGCGTGCTGGCGCTCGGTGTCCTGCTGGATGTCGGTCTGCTCGCCGCCGCCAAGGTGCTGGCTGTCACGGCACAGGGCTTCGCCCTGCCCATCGGCATCAGCTTTTATCTGTTCAAGATGATTTCCTATCAGGCGGACCGGTACAAGGGCAAAATCAAGGATAACCCGGGGTTCTTTACGACTGCCGCCTATTTCACCATGTTTCCCCAGATCGCGCAGGGCCCGATCATGCGCTTCGAAGAGGGCTTCGGCGAGGAGGCGGGATTCAAACCTTCTGCGCAGAGTCTGGAGGACGGCCTGACCGCTCTGGTGATGGGACTTGGCATGAAGCTGCTGGTCGCGGACCGGATCGGTATTCTGTGGAACGAGATCGGAAAGATCGGCTATGCGGACATTTCCACACCGCTGGCGTGGATGGGCGCTTTCGCCTATTCCTTCCAGCTGTACTTTGACTTCTGGGGCTATTCCCTGATGGCCGGGGGCATCGGCATGATGCTCGGTCTTCCTTTTATCCGGAACTTTGACCACCCCTATGCGGCACGCGGCATTGCGGATTTCTACCGCCGCTGGCATATGACGCTCGGGACGTTTTTCAGAGACTACGTCTACATTCCCTTCGGCGGCAGCCGGGAGGGCACGGTCCGCACGATCCGCAACCTCCTGGATGTCTGGGTCCTCACGGGACTGTGGCACGGCGGCAGTCTGAATTTTGTCCTGTGGGGCCTGATTCTCTTTGCCGTTATTGTCTGGGAGAAATTTGCCGTGCGCGGACTTCTGGAGAAGGTTCCGCTGATCGCACATCTGCATGTCATCCTGCTGATCCCGCTGACCTGGATGGTCTTCGCGATTTCGGATCTGCAGCAGCTCGCGGTGTATTTCGGACGGCTGTTCCCCATCGGCGGGAGCTTCGCCGGCGCGAATGCGACAGATTTTGCCAAGTATGCGGGACAGTACTGGCCGATGTTTATTGCATCCGTCATCCTGTGCATCCCGAAGGTGTATCAGTTTGTGGTGGATCACCGCCGGAAGTGGTACATGGTTCTGCTGCTGCTCGTCTTATTCTGGGTATGCGTTTACACCTCCGTCAACAGTGCGGCCAACCCGTTCATGTACCTGACGTTCTGACGGGACGGACAGTGCGGAAATTGCGGACAAAAAGATAGAAGGACAGATTTTGATGAAGAAAATTGCCGGAAAACTGAAAGAACTGCCTCTGCTGATCCTGATCGCCGTCGTCGCGGCCGGGCTCGGGATTTTCGCGCAGTGGCAGAGCGGCGGCTTATATATGTACTATGAGACAGACCCGGTCCGGGAACCCTTCTTTACACCGGTGATGGAGGGAATCGGAGACGGCGTTTACCCCTGGAATTTCGCGGTGGCTCCCAAGCGCAGCGAGTCGCAGGATCTGATTTCGAAGATCCTGGAGCAGCAGGCGGGGCAGGAGCAGGCACCTGCGGAAGCTGCACAGGAGAGCGCGGACACCGAAAAGGCTGCGGCGGAGCAGGCTGCGGAGGAGAGTACGGCGCAGGAAGCGGCCACAGAGACCGCCGAAGAAAAGCCTGAAGAAGCGGAGCAGCCGCAGGAGCAGACTGAGGAACAGCCGGCGGAGGAAGCACCGGCGGAGGAACAGCCGGAAGAAGAGGTCTGGGAGAACGGCGTCGATCCGGAAAATCCGACCCATATTCTCGCGGATACCATGCCGGAGGGCGTCTGCTCGCCGGTGATGCCCGCATTTGACTACGGCGTCGCCTCCAGACGCTATCTGGCACCGGAGGGCACAACCTACGCGGTGGAGACGGCGGGCATGTTTGCCGAGAACGGGGAGTATTATCTGCTGCGCGAGGTCAACGACTATTATTTCACGGATGCGCTGTTCATCGGCGATTCCAGAACCGTGGGCCTGATGGACTACGGCCATATGAAACAGACCTCGAATTTCTTTGCGAGAGAGATGCTCAGCATTTACAATCTTTGGGACAAGACTACGCACGTCTATGAGCTGGGCAACGATCTGGGCGAAATGAACCTGCTGACGCTCCTGGCGACGCGGACCTATCACAAGGTCTACATTTCCCTGGGTGTCAACGAGCTGGGCATTCCGACCACAGTGGAGTATTATCAGCGGTTCCGGGAGGCGCTGGGCGTCATCCGGCAGCTGCAGCCGGACGCTATCATTTATATCCAGGGCATCATGCATGTCTCCAAGTATAAATCCAGCACGGATCCGGCCTTCAACAACACCAACATTGTGCAGCGCAACAGCTGGATCGCCTCGCTGGCAAACGGGCGGGATATTTTCTACATCGACATGAACCCGGATTTCTGTGATGAGAACGGCGATCTGATCGACGGATCCAGCTACGACGGCGTGCACCTGCAGGCCAAGGGCTATGAGATCTGGCACAACTTCCTCTGGAAGAACGGCATTGTCCGCAACCCGGACGAGGATTACCGGGGCGCGGGACCGGAGGAGAAGGAAAATGATCTGTTCTGACGAAAGGAAGAATTCAAGTGAGGCTGATGGATTTTAAAATGGAGCGTCCGGGGCTGGTCGAGGTCGGACAGACAGTGACGATCACGGAGGGAGTGCTGCCCAGCAACTACTATTACTCCATCGACCCCTATGCGGCGATGAGCGGCAATGTGCCGTTCAACAGACGCCTGAAGTCCAGAACCGGCATTGTGCGGGAAATCGAAGAAAACGAGCGCGGCTATTATGTAAAGGTGGAGTTTGACGAAGAATGAACACGCCGAAAATGCCGCTGAGAAATGCCGTGATCCTGTTCCTGGCTTCCCTGATCTGGGGAACCGCCTTTGTGGCGCAGGCGAACGGCATGGAGTATCTGGGTCCGTTTACGTTTAACGGGATCCGGTCCCTGATGGGCACCGCGGTCCTGACGCCCCTGATCCTGGTGCGCAGGCACTTCCGCGTAAAGCGGGAGGCGCTGGGAGACAGAAGCACGGGCACCTACAGCCTGCAGAATACGGTGAAAGCCGGCGTGCTCTGCGGAATTTTCCTGTTCGCCGCTTCCAACCTGCAGCAGTATGCGCTGCAGTACGCGGCGGTGGGCAAGGCAGGCTTTATGACCGCCATGTATATTGTCATGGTTCCGGTCCTGCACTTTATTGTCACGAGAAAGACCTCTCTGCAGGTTCTTGCCGGTGTCGGACTTGCACTCGCCGGACTGTATTTCCTCTGTATCACGGGGAGCTTCCGGCTGGAGCTTGCGGACATCCTGCTTCTTTTATGTGCACTGTTTTTCTCGTTCCAGATCCTGTGCATCGACCGGTTTGCGGATGAGACAACGGACAGCATTGAAGTGTCGGCAATTGAATTTCTGGTGACCGGGGCGGCGTCCCTGGCGGTTGGCTTTGCGGTGGAGAGTGTCCGGGCAGCGGATCTCCGCAGCGCCCTGTTTCCCCTGATCTACGCGGGTGTCTTTTCCAGCGGCATCGCCTACACCTTCCAGATCGTCGGACAGAAAGGCGCGGATCCGACCATCGCGTCACTGATCATGTCACTGGAGTCCGTGATCTCGCTGCTGGCGGGGATGATTCTCCTGGGACAGATCCTGTCGGGCAGGGAAATCCTGGGGTGCGCGCTGATGTTTGCGGCCATCCTGATTGTACAGATACCGGTCCGGAAGTTTACGTTAAAAAAGGAGCTGCAGGATCCATAAGAGCGTATGAACAGACTGAATCGAATCTTCCAACTGAATAAAGAAGACGCTCAGGAAAAGAGGAGAGGCGGACTGGCGGCAAGGGCTGTGGCTTCAGCTGCCGGTGCAGTGCTTTTGCTGTGTCTGTCCGGCTGTGCGGCGCTGCCGTTTAATTTCGGGACATCGGATGCGCAGACAGGCATCAGCTCTCTGCAGAGCGGTGCTTACGACGATGCTGCCGCATCCTTCCAGGAACAGATCGACGAGGGAAAAGAATCCGAGAATGTCTGGCGGGGCCTGGGTATCGCACTGATGGGAAAGGGCGATTACCAGGGCGCCGCGGAGGCTTTTGAAAAGGCTCTGTCCATGACCAACGGCCTGCCGGGCAGCATGGAATACGATATCAACTACTATCTGGGTTCCTGTTACTTCAAAATGGGAAATTCGGCGGAGGCGCTGAAGGTCTACGACGCGATCCTCGCGTTAAAGCCCAACGACAGGCAGGCGCGCGTCCTGCGGGGAACTGTCCTGATTTCGATGGGTGACTACGAGAAGGCGGGGGAGGACTTCCGCCTCGCCATCGATCTGTCTCCCGGCGACTACGACCTGATCATTCAGATCTATGAGACCATGGAGCGCTACGGCTATCGGGAGGCGGGCAAATCCTATCTTCAGGAAGCCATGCAGAAGGGAGGAAATTCCCTCAGCGACTATGACCGGGGCCGACTGTTCTATTATCTGGAGGAATACGACAGCGCACGGGTCTATCTCGACCGGGCGCGGGCAGAGGACAGCTACCGTGTCATGGTGCTTCTCGGAATGACCTATGAGAAGCTGGGCGATATGAACTACGCCCGGAATGTCTACCAGTCCTATCTCTCGACGGACCAGTCCCACCCGGAGGTGTACAACCAGCTGGGGCTGTGCCAGATGAACATGGGGGAATACGATGCTGCGCTGCAGTCTTTTGAGCGCGGGCTTGAAATAGAAGACAACGAAATCAGGCAGAGCCTGAAATTCAATGAGATTGTCGCACTGGAGAACCTGGGAGAATTCCGCAGGGCACAGGTGCTGATGGAGAGCTATCTCTCCGAGTATCCGGGCGACGAGGCGGCCAGGCGCGAAGCCATTTTCCTGGAGACAAGATAGGAGGGGACAAACGTGATACAGAAACTGATGGAGCAGATCCGGGTCAAAAGAGCGCCGATCGTCGTCGGACTGGATCCGGACATGAGCTTTCTTCCGCCGCAGCTTTTAAGCGAAGCTGCCAAGAGCAGAAGAGAGAATATCATGGGTGATGATGAGCTGGAGACGGCGGCCGAGGCAGTCTGGCGCTTCAACAAGCAGATCATCGATGCCACCTGCGATCTGATTCCGGCCGTCAAGCCGCAGGTCGCCATGTATGAGCAGTTCGGCGTACCGGGAATGGTTGCCTACTGGAAGACCGTGCGCTATTGCAAGGAGAAAGGCCTGATCGTCATCGGAGACGTCAAGCGCGGCGACATCGGCTCCACCTCCGCCGCCTACGCCCGGGCCCATCTCGGACGGGTCGTGGTCATGGGGCATCGGCTGCGTGTCTTTGACGAGGATATGGCAACGGTCAATCCGTATCTGGGAACGGACGGCATCAAACCGTTTATCGACATCTGCCGGGAAGAAGACAAAGGCATCTTCGTTCTGGTCAAAACTTCCAACCCTTCCAGCGGTGAGATTCAGGATGTCCTGATGCAGGACGGCCGCCCGCTCTATGAGCATGTGGGCGAACTGGTCAGCAAGTGGGGAGAGGACTGCATGGAGGAAGGCTACAGCAATGTGGGCGCAGTGGTCGGTGCCACTTATCCCGAACAGGGCGCGCGGCTGCGCAGACTCATGCCGCACACCTTTATCCTGGCGCCGGGTTACGGTGCCCAGGGCGCGACAGCAAAGGACCTCTCCGCCTTCTTCGACGAGAACGGCGAAGGCGCCATTATCAATTCCTCCCGCGGGATCATCGCCGCATACACAAAGGAACGCTACAGCCGCTACGGCGCAGAGCGGTTCGCAGATGCGAGCCGGGCAGCCGTGAAGGATATGCTGGAAGATATCAGAGGAGCACTGGATGGAAAACTATAAGCAGGAATTTATCAGGTTCATGGTCGAATCGCAGGTGCTGCGCTTCGGCGAATTCACCTTAAAGAGCGGCCGCATTTCGCCCTTCTTCATGAATGCCGGCCTCTATCAGAGCGGCGGACAGCTCGAGAAGCTGGGCGAGTTTTACGCCCGCGCGATTCACGACGCGTACGGAACAGATTTTGACGTGCTGTTCGGACCGGCCTACAAGGGCATTCCGCTCGCCGTCGCCACCGTCATGGCCATCAGCCGCCTGTACGGGAAGGAAGTCCGCTACTGCGCGAACCGCAAGGAGGTCAAGGACCACGGAGACACCGGAATCCTCCTCGGCAGCAAGCTGAAAGACGGCGACCGGGTGGTCATCATCGAGGACGTGACGACCTCAGGCGCATCCATGGCGGAGACCGTCCCGATCCTGCGCGCCCAGGCCGATGTGCATATCCTGGGCCTGATGGTCTCGCTCAACCGCATGGAGAGGGGGCAGGAGTCTGAGCACTCCGCTCTTTCTGAAATTCAGGCAAAATACGGCTTCCCGACAGGAGCGATCGTCACCATGGAGGAAGTGGTGGAGGCCTTGTATAACCGTGAAGTGAACGGGCAGGTGCTGATCGATGATGCGATGAAGCAGAAGCTGGATGCGTATTACCTGCAGTACGGCGCGAAATAAGTAAATGGAAGTAAAAAAGAACAGCAGAAAAAGGAAGGTACAGTTTACCAACCGGAAGCAGTCGGTCAAGGCGCTGATTTCTCTGAGCTTTGGCCTGATCTGCTGTTTTTCCTGTGCGGCGGTTCTGTACATGACTTATCGAAGCGGCGGTCAGGCCCGGCTGAATGACGGGGCTGTCATTCTGGTCTGCCTGTTTTTCTCCCTGACGGGACTGATTCTCGCGATCCTCTCGAGAAGAGAGCCGGACCGCTGGTATCTGCTTTCCTATGTCGGCATGTTTTTAAATTCTCTGGTGGTGGCACTGTGTGCCGTCATCATTTACCTGGGTGTGCAGTAACATGAGTGAAGGATTGAAATTGCGATATGAGCTGGCCCTTGCGCGCCTTCGGGAGATCGCGGAGGGTGCGGACGAGGTCCGGGAACCGTTTGCGGACTTCTTCCGCGCCGCGGCGCGCTTCCTGCTCCTTCTTGATCAGTCTCGGGACAGAGCGGTTCACACGAAGGAAGAGAATGCGGCGCTGTACAGGGATGTTCTTCCGGAAAACTATGAGAAGAGTTATCTGAATCCCACACGGGCGGCAGCAGAACTCGGAAAGGAATTCGGGCCGCTTTTATCGTGTCTGTTCTATGAGCTTCGCAGCGCGATCCCCTTTGTCTTTGCGGGCGAGGATGAGCGTGCACTGATCCGGTATGAGCTGTTTTTACAGATTCATGCCGCCTTCTGTCAGGAACCGGAGGCGGATCACCCGCCCTTTGCCCGGGTGCGGGATATTTTCTATCAGTATCTGTGTGATTATGCTCAGCTGGAAGCCGAGGGTGAGATCCGGAATTTCCTGACGCAGGGAGATGAGCGGACGCTGCGTCTTGTCCGGGAGGCGGATCTGACGGATCCGTCGGTTCTGTATCAGTACGGTGAGTACGTGACAGAGGACGAGGAGGGTGTCTTTGCCCATCTTAATACCCTGTCGGAGGAGCAGCTGTCCGCCATGGCGGATACTTATACGGAGGGTTTCCGGATCGGATTTATCGTGACGGGAAAGGACCTCTCAACCAAGAAGATCACGGCGATCCATGCGCACATCGGCTTTGAGCGGATGATGCGCAGAGCCGTTTCGAATTTTGAACAGATGGGCCTTGTCTGTGTGATTCCGAAAATGCAGCACACCGTACTCTCGCAGCTGCGGGCGACGGGCGGCGGGATGGAGACCTCCGAGCCGAATGAACAGTATCTGTACGACCATCGGAATGATATCGGTCTGTTTCTGGATAAGGATCTGGTGCGAACCAGGATTAAGGCGCTTGGCCGGGCTTACGAACTGCTTGGCAGCGAAACGCGTCTGTACGCCGGGCCGGCGGTGGTCGAGACCTTCGGGCGGGAGCCGTTCTCTCCGGTGATGAATCCGGACAGTGTGCAGCTGACAAAGCGGCAGCAGGAGCTGCTGGGCTCCTTCCGGACGCGCGCCGGCGCGCTTTACAACGAGGCAGTCATCGGCAGGCAGAGAAGCTTTACGATCATTTCCTTCCCGCTGCCCTCGATCTGCCGCAGGGAAGGGGAACAGTCCTTCTCCTACGGAGAAATCTTCAATGCGATTGTGCGGATCAACACGCTGGATTACCAGACCTATCAGCGGATTCAGCAGAAGCTGATTGATGCGCTGAACCGAGCGGACTATGTACATGTCAGTGGGTGCGGCGCAAACCGCACGGATCTGAAGGTAAAGCTCTTTGAGCTGACGGATCCGGAAAAACAGACCATTTTCGAGAATTGTGTGGCCGATGTGAACATTCCGGTGGGCGAGGTCTTCACGACACCGGTGCTGGAGGGCACGGATGGCGTTCTCCACGTGACCGGCGTCTATCTGGAGGGGCTGCGCTTCGACGATCTCTCCGTCACCTTCAGGGACGGACGCGTCGCGGATTATTCCTGCGGCAATTTCGCGGATCCGGAGGAGGGCAGGAAGTACATCGAGGAGAACATTCTGTTCCACCACACAAATCTGCCGATGAGCGAGTGCGCGATCGGCACCAACACGACAGCTTACGCGGAAGGAAAGCGGTATCACATCGAGGACCGTCTTCCGATTCTGATCGCCGAGAAGACCGGGCCGCATTTTGCCGTGGGTGACACATGTTACTCCCACGAAGAGGACAATCGGGTTTATAATCCCGATGGAAAGGAAATCGTCGCCAAGGACAACGCCTGCTCGATCCTGCGCAAAACGGATCCGGGCAGAGCGTATTTCGGCTCACATATGGATATCACGATCCCGTACGACGAACTGGGATCCTATGATGCGGTGACAAAAGACGGAGAAATCATTCCGATCATCCGCGGCGGAAGATTTGTCCTTCCGGGAACGGAAGAGCTCAATCAGGCGCTGGAGGGACTGGCTTAGGAGAGAGCGGCCGGAAGTGACCGCCTCCGGAGCGGCAGCAGGGAAAGGAGACAGGAAATGCCGAAGGTAGGAATCATCATGGGTTCGGACTCGGACCTCAAGGTTATGGGAAAAGCCGCTGAAACGCTGGAAGCGTTCGGTGTGGATTATGAGATGCATATCATCTCGGCCCACCGGGAAGCGGACGTGCTGGTGGAGTATTGTCAGAAGGCCGCGGACCGCGGAATCCGTGTACTGATCACGGGGGCGGGTCTGGCCGCCGCGCTGCCCGGTATGTGTGCGGCGCTGTTTCCGCTGCCGGTGATCGGCGTGCCCCTGAAGGGCGGCGCATTAAACGGACAGGATGCACTTTATTCCATCGTTCAGATGCCGCCGGGCGTTCCCGTCGCCACCGTCGGAATTGACGGCGCGAAGAACGCGGCGCTGCTGGCTGTGCGGATGCTGGCGGTCTCGGACGGGACGCTGCTGGAGAAGCTGAAGGCTTTTGCCGCAGAGCAGAAGGAACAGGTTATTGCCAAGGACGCGCGCCTTGCGGAAGTGGGCTATCAGAACTATTGAAAGGAGAATCGGAAGAATGGATTATCGCAGTGCCGGAGTAGATATTGAGGCAGGATATGCCTCTGTGGAGCTGATGAAGCAGTATGTCAAAACAACGATGCGGCCCGAGGTACTGGGCGGTCTGGGTGGTTTTTCCGGCGCGTTCTCGCTGGATAAGATCAAAGAGATGGAGCACCCCGTGCTGCTCTCCGGAACCGACGGTGTGGGAACCAAAATCAAGCTGGCGTTCCTGATGGATAAGCATGACACGGTGGGAATCGACTGCGTCGCCATGTGTGTCAATGACGTGGCCTGCGCCGGCGGCGAGCCGCTGTTTTTCCTGGATTATATCGCATGCGGGAAAAATGTCCCGGAGAAGATCGCGGCGATCGTCAAGGGCGTCGCGGAAGGCTGCAGACAGGCGGACTGCGCACTGATCGGCGGCGAGACGGCTGAGCATCCCGGACTGATGCCGGAGGATGAATATGATCTGGCGGGCTTCACTGTGGGTGTGGTCGAGCAGAAGGATCTGATCGACGGACACCTGATCGAGGCTGGCGATGCACTGATCGGCATTGCCAGCTCGGGTGTGCACAGCAACGGCTTCTCGCTGGTCCGGAAGGTTTTCGACGTCACGGAGGAGAACCTGAAGGAATACCGCGAAGAGCTGGGAACGACGCTGGGCGAGGCACTTCTTACCCCGACAAGAATTTATGTAAAAGCGCTGCGCGCCGTGAAGGAAGCCGGTATTGTGATCCGGGGATGTTCACACATCACCGGCGGCGGCTTCTATGAGAACGTTCCGAGAATGCTCCCCGATGGCATCCTGGCGCGCATCGAAAAGAACAGTTACCCGGTTCCTCCGATTTTTGCCCTGCTTCAGAAGACCGGAGAGATCGAAGAACATATGATGTACAACACGTTCAATATGGGCATCGGCATGGTGCTGGCTGTCCGGGAAGAGGACGCAGAGAAAACCATCGCGGCGCTGGAGGCCGCCGGTGAGAAGGCATACCGGATCGGCGCCTGCGTGAGCGGGGAAAAGGGCGCGGAGCTGGTTTAAAAGCGGAAGAGAAGGAGAAGGCAATGCTCAGAGTGGTTGTATGCGTGTCGGGCGGCGGCACGAATCTGCAGGCGATTCTCGACCGGGTCGCCGACGGGACGATTAAAAATACACAGATTGTCCGTGTCATCAGCAACAATCCGAAGGCCTATGCGCTGGAGAGAGCGCGCAGCGCCGGTGTCGAGGGCATCTGTGTGAGCCCGAAGGATTACGCGGAGCGGGAAGCTTTTCATGATGCACTTCTTGCGGCGGTGCAGGAGGCAGAGCCGGACCTGGTGGTGCTGGCCGGATTCCTCGTGGCGATTCCGCCGAAGATGGTCGAGGCGTTTCCGTCCCGGATCATCAACATCCACCCTTCGCTGATTCCCTCCTTCTGCGGAGTCGGCTATTACGGCCTGCATGTACATGAGGCAGCCCTTGCAAGAGGCGTCAAAGTGACCGGTGCAACGGTGCATTTCGTGGACGAAGACATGGACTCCGGCCCGATTCTGCTCCAGAAGGCCGTCGCCGTGCAGGAAAACGACACGCCCGAAATTCTGCAGCGGCGCGTCATGGAGGAGGCGGAGTGGGAACTCCTGCCCCGGGCAATATCACTGATCGCGGAAGGCAGAGTCCGCGTGGAAGGAAGAAAGACATTTATCAAATAAATTCCATACGAGGAGAAAAAGGATGAAAGTATTACTGATCGGCGGCGGCGGAAGAGAACATGCGATTGCGGCGGCACTTAAGAGGAGCAGCCGCGTGGAAAAGCTGTACTGCGCGCCCGGAAACGCCGGCATCGCAGAGATCGCCGAGTGCGTTCCGATCGGCGTGATGGAATTCGAAAAGCTGATTGCCTTTGCGAAAGAGCAGCAGATTGACCTTGCGGTCTGCTCTCAGGATGATCCGCTGTGCGCGGGCATCGTGGATGCATTCGAGGCGGCGGATCTGAAGATTTTCGGAACGCGGGCGAATGCGGCTATCATTGAGGGCAGCAAGGCTTTCTCCAAGAATCTGATGAAGAAATACGGGATTCCCACGGCGTCCTATGAAGTGTTTACAGACGCGGACGCGGCTATCGAATACCTGAAGACACAGAAATTCCCGATCGTCCTGAAAGCCAGCGGACTGGCCCTCGGCAAGGGTGTCCTGATATGTCAGGATTATGACGAAGCCTGTGCGGGCGTCAGAGAGATCATGCTCGACAGGCACTTCGGCGACGCGGGCAGCGAGATGGTCATTGAGGAATTCATGACCGGCCGCGAGGTGAGTGCGCTGGCGTTCTGCGACGGCACCCACTATGCGCTGATGAGCTCCTCTCAGGATCACAAGCGGATCGGAGACGGAGACACCGGCCTGAACACCGGCGGCATGGGCACTTTCTCGCCCAGTCCGTTTTACACTGAGGAGATCGACCGTCAGTGCCGTGAACGGATTTATCAGAAGACGGTGGACGCCATGGCGGCGGAAGGAAGACCCTTCACCGGCGTTCTGTATTTCGGCCTGATGCTGACACAGGACGGACCGAAGGTGGTGGAATACAACACCCGCTTCGGTGATCCGGAGACACAGGTAGTGCTGCCCCGGATGGAGACAGATCTGGTGGATGTGATGGAAGCCTGCATGAACGGAACACTGGAACAGATTCAGCTGAAGTTCTCGGACGACGCGGCGGTCTGCGTGGTGCTCGCGAGCGGCGGTTATCCGGAACACTATGAGAAGGGCAAGGTCATCACCGGACTGGATGTGCTCGCGAAACGGGACGATATCTACTGCTTCCACGCGGGAACGCGCTTTGACGAAGCGGGACATGTGGTGACAAGCGGCGGACGCGTCATGGGCATCACGGCACTCGCCCCGGATTTAAAGAGCGCGCGGGCAAAAGCCTACGAGGCGCTGGAGGATGTCTCTTTTGAGGGAAAATATTTCCGTCATGATATCGGCAAAGCGCTGGACGCGGTCCTGTGAATGCGGAAACGCCGATGTGCACGGCGGATCGGTCAGCGGACCGGAAACCGCAAGATATATGGAAAAAACGGGCAGAAAATACAACTTTTAGAGATTTAATGTGCCGAAACAATTGATTCTGAAAAGGATTAAGGGTATACTGTACAAGAATAGGCATTTATCTTGATATTTGGAGCCTGTCAAAGAATACTATTATTACAAGCGGGGTCTAGAGATGAAAAGATTTACAAGAATCGGTTTCAGAGTACTGGCGGCAGCGGTGAGCCTTACCGTGGCATTATCCTTTGCCGGCATCACAGCTTTAGCGACTGCAACAGGTACGGTCTCCGGCAGCGGCGTGCGTGTCCGCGCATCCGCGTCGACGGACAGCAGTGTTGTGGGCAACCTCTCGGGCGGCGATACCGTTGAGGTCACTGCCGAGGAGCAGGACGCTTCCGGGCAGACCTGGTATGCGGTAACGCTCAGCAACGGACAGAAGGGTTATATCCGCGGCGATCTCTTAAGTGTATCCGGTGAGATCGGTGCCGAGGAAGCACCTGCCGAGACAGAGCCTGCCGAGACAGCAGTCACACCGACCGAGACTGAGACGAGCACACAGCCGGCTTCGACTACATCGACACAGTCCTCCGATCAGTATCAGCTGGTTCTTTCTCCCGATCCGCAGACCGGTGAGAATGTATGGTATCTGTATTTCACGGAAGACGGCGAGCGCCTGAAGGTTTCCGATATTCAGGATCTGGCCGGCAGACTGGATGAAGCCCAGAAGAACCAGGGCGAATCCGCCAAGAAGTTCCGTATTCTGATGATCGTGTTCCTGGTACTGTTCCTGCTGGCAGCCGGCGCATGCATCCTCCTGTTCTTCAAGCTCCGCGATATGATGAGCGGAGATGTGGATCTGGCGAGAGAGCGCAGCGCACAGCGCAAGGTCAACCGCAACGCAGACGCAGTAACCATCCGCAGAAGTGATGCTTCCAGAAGCTCGAGAGAGCGCTCGGATGCTTATCCGGCGGGTGAGCGTTCCGGTGAGAGAAGAACCGGCACGGGCGCTGTCAGACAGACAGAGCGCAGCAGCGGCCAGACCAGACGTCCCGCAGAGGGCGGCCAGACCAGAAGACCCGCGAACGGCGAATCCGCCAGAGGCGAAGCCGAGCGCACCGTCCGTCCGGACGCAAGACGCTCCGCGGATGGCGCAGTCAGAAGACCTGCAGAGAGAGAATATTCCTCCGCTGATCAGAGAGAGAGCGGTGTCCGCCGCGCATCTTCCTCCGAGGGCGCTCCCGCAAGAGAGTCCCGCGAGGGAACCAGACCGGCCCGTCCTGAGGCCAGAGACGGCATCCAGCCGGCACGCCGTGAATCCGCGGGCCGTCCGGAGCAGGCGCCGAGAAGACAGCCGCAGGCAAGAAATTTCGCGGACGCGGATGACGATATGGGCTACGGCTTCCTGAACAGCAAGCGCGGAGAATAATCGAATCCTGTTTATTAAATCTTTAGAGTTCGTTCATTGACCGGGAGTGTCATGTGTTATACACTGAGTATAACAATGGCACTCCTGCTTTTTGCGGTAAAGTGCGAAGCCGCGTCACAGCGGACCGCACGGATCACACGGGTGCCGGAAAGGATCACATGATTGTAGTAGAGATTGATTTTACAAGCGATGAGGCGATTTATCTGCAGCTTCGCAACCAGATTGTCATGGGAATCGCAACTGCCCGGATCTCGGAGGGGGAAGCCCTTCCGTCCGTGCGGCAGATGGCAGATCTGATCGGTGTCAACATGCACACCGTCAACAAAGCCTATACGATCCTGAAGCAGGAGGGCATCCTGAAGCCGGACCGCCGCCGCGGAACTGTCGTGGCCGCTGCCTGCGACAAGGCTCAGGCCATCGAAGTCATCCGGAACGACCTGCGGCCGGTTCTTGCGGAGGCGCGGTGCCGGAGCCTGACCCTTGACGATCTGCATGCCCTTGTGGACGAAGTATATGCGGAATATAAGTAAATCTCCTTATGGGTCGTAAAGATCCACAATGGTTCGGCGGGCGCTCTCGCTCCATGGTGTTTGCTCGCGTTACATAAAGCGCCAAAATACGGCGCCTAAGTAACGAGTAACACCAAGGCCGCCGACGCCATCATAGATCTTTACGACCTGAACGATTAACATATATTGAAAGGACGACAAACGATGAGCAGACAGTATACGGACAGTGCAAAGGAAGTACTGCGCCTGATGGAAGAAGCCGCGAAGCGCGGCGGACAGAGTTATATCGGAACCGAGCATCTGATGCTGGGCCTTCTTCGGGAGAAGAACGGCGCGGCCGGCATGGTGCTGGAGGAGAATGAGATTACGGATGAGAAGCTGGTCCGGATGATGGATCAGATTCATGGCGAGAACGGCGGAAACGCACTGATGGACCGCAGTGAGTATACGCCGCGCCTTTCCTATGTGCTTGAGATGGCGGATCAGCAGGCGGAGCGTTTTCACAGCGCGCTGATCGGAACGGAGCATCTGCTGCTTGCCCTGATTCTGGAGGGCAGCAACGTCGGCATCAAACTGGTGGAGGCCATGGGCGCCAACATCGGCAAAATCTATCTGGAGACGATTGCAGCCATGGGTCTGGACCCGCGGGAATACCAGCAGGATCTGAAGGCGCTGGGAAACAACAGCGGCGGCGGAAACGAAGAGGAAAGCCAGAGCATGCTGGAGAAATACAGCAGAGATCTGACCGCCCTGGCCGCGGAGGGAAAACTGGATCCGATCATCGGCAGAGAACAGGAAATTGAGCGGGTGATCCAGATTTTGTCTCGCAGAACCAAGAACAACCCGTGCCTGATCGGCGAGCCGGGCGTCGGAAAGACCGCCATAGTGGAAGGCCTGGCACAGCGGATTGTGAACGGCCAGGTGCCGCAGACCGTGAAGGACAGAAGACTCCTCACACTGGACCTGTCGGGCATGGTCGCAGGCTCGAAATACCGGGGCGAGTTTGAGGAGCGGATCAAGCGCGTGATCGCCGAAGTCATCGAGAGCGGCAACGTGATCCTGTTCCTGGACGAGCTGCACACCATCATCGGCGCCGGCGGCGCAGAGGGCGCCATCGATGCCTCGAATATCTTAAAGCCCTCCCTCGCGCGGGGCGAGCTGCAGCTGATCGGTGCGACGACCATCAGTGAATACCAGAAATATGTGGAGAAGGATGCGGCGCTGGAACGCCGGTTCCAGCCGGTCACGGTGGAGGAGCCGACGCCGGAGGAGGCGCTGGCGATTCTGCGCGGTGTGGTGTCAAAATATGAAGAGCATCACGGTGTGAAGGTGGAGGAGGAAGCACTGCAGGCGGCGGTGAATCTGTCCGTCCGCTACATTAATGACCGGAATCTGCCGGACAAGGCGATCGACGTCATCGATGAGACCTGTGCCGCGGTTCGTCTGCGGAATCTGAAGTCCGGCAAGGACCAGCCGGAGGAAGAGCAGGAAGCGCTCCTGGAGATCGACCGGCAGCTGGCGCAGGCCGTGGAACAGCAGGACTGGGAGCTGGCTGCAAAACTGCGTCATGAGGAGGATGAGCTCGAGAAGAAGCTCGCCCGCCGCAGAAAGCGCCGGCAGAATGCGGAATTAAAGCGTCAGAGCCGCGAGGAGAAGAAACAGATACTGGTCACGGAAGAGGACGTGGCAACCACCATTTCCGGCTGGGCCAAGGTTCCCGTCAACAAGCTCACGGAAAAAGAATCCGCCAGACTGATGCGTCTGGAGGATGAACTTCACCAGCGCGTGATCGGCCAGGAGGATGCGGTAGCGGCTGTCGCCAAAGCGATCCGCCGCGGGCGCGTCGGTCTGCAGGATCCGGGCCGCCCGATCGGTTCGTTCCTGTTTCTGGGCCCCACCGGTGTCGGTAAAACCGAGCTCTCCAAGGCGCTGGCAGCTGCGGTGTTCGGCTCCGAGAAGAACCTGATCCGGGTCGATATGTCCGAGTACATGGAGCAGTATGCTGTCTCCAAGATCATCGGCTCCGCACCCGGTTATGTCGGATATGAGGAGGGCGGCCAGCTCTCGGAGAAGGTGAGAAGACATCCGTATTCCGTCGTCCTCTTTGATGAGATTGAAAAGGCGCATCACGACGTTTTCAACGTTCTGCTGCAGATCCTGGACGACGGTCATATCACGGACTCCAAAGGCCGCAAGGTCAATTTCAAGAACACGATCATCATCATGACCTCCAACGTCGGTGCGATGAAGATCATCGAGCCCAAGACGCTGGGCTTCTCCTCGAAACCGACCGCGCAGCAGAGCTATGAGAAGATGCGCGACGGCGTCATGGAGGAAGTGCGGAAAACCTTCAAGCCGGAGTTTATCAACCGGATCGATGAGATTCAGGTTTTCCATCCGCTCACCCGGGATGAGATGCTGCAGATCACGACCCTCCTGTTCAGCCAGGTCAGCGCCCGGGCGAAGGAGCAGCTGGGCATCACACTGCGGATGACGCCGGCCTTAAAGAAGCATATCGTGGACAAGTACGCCAATGAGAAGATGGGTGCAAGACCTTTAAAGCGCGCGGTTCAGACCGTTATTGAGGATGCGATGTCCGAGCGGATTCTCGCGGAGGAGATCAGAGAGGGAGACGTCGTCACCATCGGGTACAAGGGCGGCGAGGTCACTTTTGACAAGAAGTGAGAAGAGTATGAAGAAAAAGACAACCGCTTTTTTCTGTCAGGAATGCGGCTATGAATCGGCCAAGTGGGTGGGGCAGTGTCCCGCCTGCAAGGCGTGGAACAGTATGGTGGAGGAGCCGGTGAAGATCACGCCGGCGGGAACAGGTCTTGCGTCCGCGGCCTACTCGGGCGGCTTTTCCGGCGCAGGCGCGGGGCGGGGAAGAACACTGCAGCCCGTGCCGCTCTCCGCTGTGGAGGATGTGCGTGAAAAGCGGATTCCGACCGGTTTTGCCGAACTGGACCGGGTGCTCGGCGGCGGCATTGTCGCCGGGTCCATGATCCTGGTGGGCGGCGACCCGGGCATCGGCAAGTCGACGCTGCTGCTGCAGACAGCCCGCAATCTTTCGGGCGCCGGGCACAGCCTTTTATACGTGTCCGGTGAGGAATCGCTGCATCAGATCAAACTGCGCGCGCAGCGAATCGGAACCATTTCGGACAACCTGAAATTCCTGTGCGAGACAGATCTGGACGCCATTGCCGAGACGCTCCTGTCCGTCCGTCCGGAGATGGTCATCATTGACTCCATCCAGACCATGTACAATTCCACCGTGCAGGCGGCGCCCGGCAGCGTCTCGCAGGTGCGGGAGACGACCGGCGTTCTCATGCGCCTCGCCAAGGAGACCGGCATCACTTTCTTTATCATCGGTCATGTGACCAAGGAGGGAACCGTCGCAGGTCCCCGGGTGCTGGAGCACATGGTGGATACCGTGCTTTACTTCGAGGGAGACCGCTACGCGTCTTACCGGATTTTGCGCGGAGTGAAAAACCGGTTCGGATCAACCAATGAGATCGGTATTTTCGAGATGCGGCAGGAGGGACTCGCCGAGGTCCCGAATCCGTCGGAGTATATGCTCGCGGGGCGTCCCATCGGCGCGAGCGGTTCGGTGGTCACCTGTTCCATGGAGGGTACCAGACCTGTATTGACGGAAGTGCAGGCGCTGGTGACCAAAACCGCCTTCGGTTTTGCGAAGCGCCAGGCGATCGGAACCGACTACAACCGCGTGAGCCTGCTGATGGCGGTGCTGGAAAAGAGACTGGGCATGCCGCTGTCGGAATATGACGCCTATGTCAACCTGGCCGGCGGCATCCGTCAGACCGAGCCCGCACTGGACCTGGGCATTGCACTGGCGATTCTTTCAAGCTATCGCAACCGCGCAATAGATGATACAATATTAGCGTTCGGAGAAATCGGTCTGTCCGGCGAAATCCGGGCGGTTTCCATGGCAGAGCAGCGCGTGCAGGAGGCGGCCAAAATGGGGTTTAAGACCTGTATTCTCCCGAAGAGCTGCCTGAAAAATGTCAAGAATGCCGGCGGTATCCGTCTGATCGGTGTGGCCGGCATGAAGGAAGTGCTGGAAGTGCTGGAATGAAAGGAGAACGGCGATGGAAGTCGAGAGCATGAGAGACGAGCGGGAAGAGGATAAATACGGAGGCAAAGGGACTCTGCGCTACAAGGAACGCAAGCGCTGGGCGCTTTTCGGGCTCCCGTTTACCTTCACGGTCTACCGGTTCTATGATAATGATCTTCAGATCACATCCGGCCTGTTCAACGTCAGGGAACAGGACTGCTACATGTACCGCATCAGCGATATCTCGCTGAGCCGGACACTGTTTCAGCGCATATTCGGACTCGGCACCATTACCTGCTACACCTCTGATGTCACGAATAAGACACTGGTTATAAAAAACATTAAACACTCTCAGAAGATCAAGGACTTTATCTATAAAGCTTCCGAGGAGTGCAAGCTGCGCCGCCGCACGATCAACATGCAGAATATCGGCGCGCATCTGGAAGACGCGGATATGGACGATCTGCTGGATTCATAAGCAGAATCAGACAGAACTCAGGGTGATTTACGGAAGGGAGGAGGCAGATGAAAAAGAAGCTGGCAATTGTGTTGTGTGCAGGACTGATTCTCGGCTGCTGCGCGGCGCCCCTTGCGGGCAGTTTACAGGCGGATGCCGCCTCACGGGGGCTGGTTTCCGGCGTAAAAGAGAAGAAGGATAATCAGAAGGACGACAAAAAGCAGGACGACGGAAAGGAAGCCGGTCAGCAGGAAGAAGAGAAAGAGGAGGAGACTTCCGCTTTCACGCGTCCGACGCTGCTCGGCCTGGTGAGTAAGGACAAACAGGACAGTCAGGGAGAGGATGAGAAGCCGGACACGGAGCCGGACGAAAACCCTGACGAGAATCCGGACGAAAACCCGGATGAGGCAGGTGCTCCCTGCGTTCCCGAATATTTTGTGGAAGAAGATCTTTCTAATGTGATCAATGCGGAAGAATTCTCCTATTTCCCGGAGGAAGCGCTGGAACTGCTCGTGGAAAACGGCTTCTTCGTGATGGGCAGCGGAGGCGGCGGAGGCGAGTTCTTTGAAGTATATGAGGACAACCGCTATCTGCAGCGGCCGAATTTCATCACGGTCGATTCCATGCTGCACACCTATCATCTGTATTTTGCCCACCTGCTGAGGCAGACCGAGAAAAATGATCTGGTCTACCGTCTGCAGGCCATCGGCGAGGATATGCTGGAGATCAGCGCGCAGCAGGCTGAGGAGCTCGCCGGCACCGAGTGGGAAGATGCGGCTCTCCTGAACGAAGCCTTCTTCGCCGTCGGCGTAAAGCTCCTCGATCCGGATGCGGAGCTTCCGAAGGAAGTCGGTGTCATTGCGGAAGACGAGCTGGCTCTGATTGAGAAACAGGCCGGCATCAGTATGTCGCCGATGTTTGAGGAATTTGAGGACTACTCTCAGTACAAGCCCCGCGGATACTATGAGGGCGATGAGACGCTCGAGCAGTACTTCCGGGCGATGATGTGGTACGGGCGGCGTAATTTTATCCAGACTGACGAACTGAAGGACCGCAGCGCACTGCTCATGTGCCTTGCTTTGAATGAAGGGCCGATCGAAGACTGGGAGGCACTGTATACCGTCACCTCCTTCTTCGCGGGAACCAGCGATGACAGCGGCTGTTTCGAATATCTGCCGCTGATCGAGGAAGCTTACGGCAGCATCCCGGAGACCGGAGATCTGCCCGGCACGAAGAAAGAGTTCAGGACTTTCCACAAGCTGACCGGAGAGCTGGAGCCGCCGGCGATCAATTCTGTCCCGATGGCGGATGACGACGGTGAGACGGATAAAGCCGAAGTCAACAAGGGCTTTCGATTCATCGGACAGCGCTTCACGCTGGATGCGGCCATCTTCCAGCAGCTGTGCTACAGCAAGGTCAAGAAAAATGAAAACGAAGAAAAACGCCTGCTGCCCACTGCGCTGGACATTCCGGCAGCCATGGGATCGGAGGCAGCGCTGGATCTGATCCGCTATCTGGGCATGGACAATTATCCGAATTATGACGAGCAGCTCGATTTTGTCCGGGAAAGAATCAGCAATGCGCCGGAGGAATCTCATCAGGTGAGCCTGTATGCCGGCTGGCTCGACACGCTCACGCCGCTTCTGACGGAGAAGGGTGAGGGCTATCCGTTCTTCATGCAGAATACGGCCTGGACCGAGAAGACGCTGGAGACCTATTTGGGCAGCTGGACAGAGCTCAAGCATGATACGGTTCTGTATTCCAAGCAGTTCATGGCAGAAATGGGCGGCGGACCGGAAGAGGAAGTGGACGACCGCGGTTACGTTGAACCCGAGCCGGAAGTCTATGCAAGGCTGGCCGCGCTCACGCAGAAGACCTGCGAAGGCCTGCAGTACTACGATATGATCTCCGAGGAGGATGCGGCAAATCTGGAAATTCTCGCCGAGCTGGCAGGAAAACTGCAGATCATTGCCGAGAAAGAACTGCAGGACATCACACCTTCCGAAGAGGAATTTGAACTGATCAAAACCTACGGCGGACAGCTGGAGCACCTGTGGGCAGACAGCATCAGAGATCAGATGGAGGATGATGAGACGCGTCCGGACAGCCGTCTGTTCCCGCCGGCTCTCGTCGTGGATGTCGCCACCGATCCGAACGGCAGTGTGCTGGAGGTCGCCTGCGGCAATCCTTCCACCATCTACGTGGCAGTCCCGGTGGACGGCAAAATCAGGATCGCCTCCGGAAGCGTCTATAATTATTATGAATTTGTCCAGCCGATCGATGAGCGGCTGACGGATTCGGAGTGGCGGCGGATGATCGGCGCCGAGCTGAATGATGATAATACCTACGAAAAGTGTGAAATAGAGAAGCCCGACTGGACGATGGACTATCGTGCAGTATGGAATTACTGATGAAGAGAGTGACTGAAAAACTGCTAAAAAAAGCGACTGAAAGATTACTGAAAACTGCCGCGGAAATCCTTGTGATTTCCGCGGCACTTCTGCTCTTTGGCGCAGCAGGCCTCACCGTCCGTGCGGCAGAGCAGATCCGCGTCATCCTTCAGAATCAGCAGGTGCAGGTTCTGTGCGGGGACCAGGAGCTCTATGTCTCAGATCCCGACTGGACGGTACAGGATACGCTGCTTGCGGATTTTGACCGGGACGGAAAAAAGGAGCTTGCGCTGCTGGTCCTGAAAAAAGGCAGTTTCGGGAAGTACAGGCCCTTCTGGGTGGAGGAGGATTCGGACGAGCTCTCTCAGCACATCTTCATCTATCGCTTCACGGAGCGGGACGGCAGGCAGGACCTGCGGCCTGCGTGGATGTCTTCGGCATTAACCATGTCGGTCAAAAGCTGGAATTTCGACCATGACCGGCACACGCTGGTGATCACGGAGCCGGACGGCACACGGTCCGCCTGGCGCTGGGAGTATTTCGGCCTCAAGGAGGCGCCGCTGCCGGATGCGGAAGCGGATCAGGGGGCGGAAGATGCGCAGGAAGCGCAGTCTGACGGGAGTAATCGGCTGACCGTACTGGCAGCAGGCGACGTGATCGCACACAGCCAGATCCTGCAGATCGGAAAGAAGCAGGGCGGGAATTATGATTTCCTGTTCCGCGGGCTGGCAGATATTGTGGACAGTGCCGATCTTGCGATTGTCAATCAGGAGACGCCGCTTGTCCTGAACGGAAATATCTCCGGCCGGCCGCCTTTCGGGTCGCCGCCGGAACTGGCGGACGCTTATGCGCATGCCGGCTTTGATGTCGTGACCTGCGCGACCAATCATATGCTGGACCGGGGCCTGCAGGGCGTGCTGGATACAGCCGAAGTGCTGGACCGTGCCGGCCTTCAGTATGCCGGAATTCACGATCTGCAGAAACCGGAAGACCGCACGCCGTCTGATTATGTACTGACGGAAGCTGCCGGCTTCCGGACTGCGCTGCTGAATTACACGCAGATGACGAACGGACAACCGCTCCCGGAGGAGGCGCCGCGCTGTGTGGAGACGCTCTCGGACGAGAAGACGGTGCGGGAACAGCTGCGCTCTGCCCGTGAGGCGGCAGAGCTGGTCATCGTCTGCGTTCACTGGGGAACAGAGTATTCCGCAGACGAGGATGATTTCCAGAAGCACTGGGCAGGAATTTTCCTTGAGGAAGGCGTTGATCTGGTGATCGGGACGCACCCGCATGTACTCCAGCCGGCAGCACTTTACATGGATATGAACGGACATGTCATGCCGGTCTTTTATTCTCTCGGGAACCTGGTCTCGGCACAGGATGCGCCGGAGCGGATTCTGGGCGGGCTGGCCGGAGTAACCTGGGAGCGGGATGAGAACGGCGCGCCGCTGCTTGCCGGCTATGAACTGTTACCGGTCATAACGCATCAGGAATCCGGAGATTATTCCGCCCGGCTGCCGGAGGATTACACAGAAGAACTGGCGGCACGCCACCGGCTCGGTATCACGAAAAAACAGCTGGAAGAGCTGTGGGAGAAGAGTCAGATGTGACGGACAAACCCCGGAAACTGATACGTTGTACGCCGCCGGTTTGTTATCTATAATATATATTGCTCTCTTATGCGATTCGTGTAAGTGAGGCGGACGGAAATACATACAGAAACAGGATTTGCATGGAAAAATTCAGCGTCAGGCGGCCGTTTACGATTCTGGTCGCGGTTGTGGCAGTTATTATTCTCGGTTTTGTGTCTGTTTCAAACATGACGACAGACCTTCTGCCGTCGATGAATCTGCCCTATATGATCGTCATCACCCCGTACCCCGGCGCGAGCCCGGAGCGGGTTGAGCAGGCTGTCAGCGAACCGATGGAGCGGGCGCTGGGCACGATTTCGCATGTCAAAAATGTCTATTCCGTCAGCGCGGAAAACTATTCTCTCACGCAGCTGGAATTTGAGGACGGGACGAATATGGACAGCGCCATGGTCAAAGTCTCGAGCGCCGTTGAGCAGACGCGCGGGACACTTCCCGACATGGTGGGTACTCCCAGTATTCTTGAAATCAGCATGGATATGATTGCCACGATGTACCTGGCCGTGAGCCGGGACGGCAATGACATCTATGAACTGTCCGAATATGTAAACGACGAGCTCGTGCCGTATTTTGAGCGGCAGGAAGGTGTCGCCAGTGTCGTCACCATCGGCACGGTGGAGAAGAGCGTGCAGGTCGAACTGAACGGTGACAAAATCAATGACCTGAACGACGAGATCCTCTCCAAGACGAACGTGGGGCTGCGCGACGCGAAAAAACAGCTCGACGACGCGAAAGCGCAGGTCGCCGAGGGACAGCGGCAGCTCGAAATTCAGGAGCAGCAGTTCGGTTCCCTGGTGGCGGGCGGGCTGATGGGCCAGGTCGAGCCGAAAGCCGACGAGATCAAAATCAATCTGCAGACGGAGATCATCAAGACCATCTCCGAACTGAACAGGCTGCAGGCGCGTCTGAACGAGATGGGCTCGCCGGGCGACAGCATGGCCTACAATATTTCGGGTGCAATGGCGAATTTCCAGGAGGCCTACAAGACCGCCGGCACCGATCTGAAGAAGGCCAGAGAAGACCTCGACAAAGCGAGGAGCGACGCCGAGAAGGTGATCCGGGAAGGGGCACAGAAAGCAAACGAGACCGGCGCCTCCTATGAAAATATCGGCAACAAGGTCGGCGAAGTCGAGAAGGCCTTTGACGAGCTTGAAAAAGATCTGGAGGAGCTCATTCCTTCCGACACAAATCCTGACAACCCGGACAATCCGCAGCCCGCACCCGACAACCCGGACAATCCGCAGCCCGCACCTGACAACCCGGACAATCCGGGCAATTCCGACAATCCGGGAGGCACGGACAATTCCGGCAATACCGGCGGCACGGACAATCCGTCAGCCGGATCCGGCACGCAGAACCCGGACCAGCCTTCTTCACCTGACGAAATCGGAACGGGCGGCCGAGCAATTACACCCGGACTTCTTCGCGCAGATCCTGTCAAACGGCTTGCTCCGGACGAGCTGCCCGGCAGTGAGAACCAGACACCCGAACAGCCGGCTTTTGACCCGCCGGTCCTGACAGATCCGGGGACAGAACCCGCGGCTGATCCTGCGGCACCCGGCGAAAGCGGCACCGCCGGCGATCCCGTGGAACCAGGTGACAGCGGCATCGCAGGTGATCCTGTGGAACCCGGTGACGGCGGCTCCGCAGCCCAGACGCCGGAAGAGAAGATCTCGGAAGATTTTCAGAACCTGGACAAGGCGGCGCAGGAGCTGAGCGAAGCCATTAATAAGGCGGCGGAGAACACGGCCGGCACCATCGAGTACATGACCGCGGAGCAGACAAGGAACCGCCTCCAGAACTCTGTGAAAAATCTGCAGAGTGCCGCGGCGACGATTCAGAACAGCAGCTCCATCTCCAGCATGTCCGCCGGCATCACGCAGCTGATGGCGGTTGCGGCGACGATCCAGTCGCTGATGGATGAACTGCGCGCGACCAACCCGGACGCACAGGTGAAGAACTCTGTTGATGAAATCAACGTCTCGCTGGCACAGCTGTATTTTGACATGAACCGCATGCCGGAGCTGCTGTCCGGACTGGAGGACGGTGTGGCAGGCATGACGCAGGGCCAGCTGGACGCATCTCTCGGCTTCATGCAGGCTTCCTCCGGACTGACTCAGATGCAGCAGTATCTGCAGCAGGCGACGGCGCAGTACGAGACTGCCCGCACACAGGCCTTAAAGAACGCAAACGTGGACCAGCTCGTCACGGCTCCGATGCTGTCACAGCTGATTTATGCGCAGAATTTCTCCATGCCGGCAGGCTACATCGATGATGAGAACGACAACTCATGGCTCCTGAAAATCGGCGATGAGTATGAGAGCGACCTGGATATCGCGGGGGCGCTGCTGGCCGACGTGGACGGCATCGGAACCATCCGCCTCGAGGATGTGGCGGATATTACCGTCATCGACAATGCGGATTTAAGCTACGCCAAGCTGAACGGAGACAGCAGCGTCGTGATGGCCATTTTCAAAGGTTCCACCTCCGGCACCAGCGTGGTTTCGAAAAACTGCGGCGCGGCGATTAAACAGCGGATGGCGGACGACGAGAACCTGCACATTGTCACGATGATGGACCAGGGCTCCTACATCGCCCTGATCGTGCAGGATATTCTGACCAGCATGCTGCTCGGCGCACTGCTGGCGATTCTGGTTCTGGCACTGTTCCTGCGGGACATCCGTCCGACGATCATGGTCGGCATCAGCATCCCGCTCTCGGTTCTGTTTACGCTGGTTCTGATGTATTTCTCGGACCTCTCTCTGAACATCATGACGCTGTCCGGCCTCTCGCTCGGCATCGGCATGCTGGTGGACAATTCCATCGTCGTCATGGAAAACATCATCCGCCTGCGCCAGCGCGGCGTCGCGCCGGCCCGTGCGGCCGTCCAGGGCGCAAAACAGGTTTCGAATTCGATCGTCGCATCGACACTCACCACGATCTGTGTCTTTGTACCGATGGTCTTCACGACCGGCACCGTGCGCGAACTGCTGGTCCCGATGGCCATGTCCATCACTTACTGCCTGACCGCTTCCCTGGTGACAGCCATGACCGTCGTGCCCGCCTCCGCAAGCGTGATTCTGCGCACGAGCGGGGAGAAGAAGGAGAGTCTGTTCGACCGGATTCTGGCAAAATACGGCCGGGCCCTTGAATGGTGCCTTGCTCATAAGGCTGTGCCGCTCGGCGGCGCGGTTGCGCTGCTGGTGCTGGCGATTCTGTGGCTGATCAGGATGGGCATTGTCATGCTGCCGGAAATGGCTTCGGACAGCATCCAGGTGGCGATCAGTACACCTGAGGGCGTCACCCGCAGCGAATCCTATGAGATGGCGGACGAAGCAATCCGGAGGCTGATGGAGGTATCGGGCGTCGGCGATATCGGTGCGATGGATCAGAGCAGCACCTTCGGACTGGTCGCTTCCTTTACGACTTCGGCTGATGTCTACGGAAACTATATCTGCTATGTGTCACCGGCGGACGGTGCTTCCGGAAAGAAGATTCAGGCTCTGGCGGATGAACTGCGCGAGGCGACAAAAGATCTCGAGAGTACCGTCATCGTCTCCTCCGGCGGCATGAGCGATCTTCAGAGTTTCATGTCCTCCGGACTGACTGTCAATGTTTACGGCGAGGATCTGGAGAAGGACACACAGATCTCCGAGGATGTCATGGCCGCGGCGGAGAAGATCGAAGGCTTCGAGAACATCTCCAACGGAACGGAGAACGACGAACAGACGCTGCACCTCGTGATTGATAAGGACAAGGCCATGTCCTACGGCCTGACCGTTGCTCAGATTTATTCCCAGATCGCCGCGCGGATGCAGACGGATGTCACATCCACCACCATCACGGCGGACGGCATCACCCTGAAGGTCATCATCAAAGACGAGACGGATCTTCTGACCCGCGAGAACCTGCTGGACATGGAATTCGAAGAAGTTTCCATGGGCGGCGCGGCCGCCGGCGGCATGGCAGGCATGGGCGGCATGTCCGGGATGAGCGGAATGAGTGGAATGTCCGGGATGAGCGGCATGGGCGGGATGAGCGGAATGTCCGGCATGGGCGGGCTGGACCTGGAGAGCATGGGCCTTAGCGGCGACTCCGAGATGAGCATGGAAGATCTGTTCGCTGCTATGATGGGTGGGGAAAGTACGTCGGCGGAAGAGAACGGATCCGAAGATGCCGATGCTTCCGAAGAAACCGAGGATGAATCCGGCAGCTTCGCTTTCCCCGGCACGACTGTTTCCTCCGAGCCAAAGGTCCACAAGCTGGGTGAATTCGCCGTGCTCGAAGAGACCACAGCCCCGGGACAGATCAACCGGGAAAATCAGCGCAGATACATGACGGTTACTGCGGATACGGCGGAAGGCTACAACACAACCCTGCTGTCCCGCAGTCTGGAAGGAGAGCTCGACCGGATCAACCGCGAACTTCCGGACGGCTACACGGCGGAGATCGGCGGAGAGACCGTACAGGTTAAAGAGATGATTACGCAGATGTCCAAGATGCTTGCCCTCGCACTGGCCTTTATTTACCTGGTCATGGTGGCGCAGTTCCAGAGTCTGCTTTCACCGTTTATCATTCTGTTCACCGTCCCGCTGGCCTTCACCGGCGGCATGCTGGGTCTGATCTTTACCAGGCAGCAGCTCTCCCTGCTGTCCCTCATGGGCTTTCTAGTGCTGATGGGCACGGTCGTCAATAACGGCATTGTGTTCGTCGATTACACAAATCAGCTCCGGACCGGCGGCCTGACCAGACGGGATGCGCTTATTGCAGCAGGCAAAACCCGTATGCGGCCGATTCTCATGACTACGCTGACAACGGTCCTCGCGATGGGCAAAATGCTCTTCGGCGACGGCATGGGCAGCCAGCTCAGCCGGGGCATGGCCATCGTGATTACCGGCGGCCTGATTTATGCGACCCTGATGACCCTGTTCATCGTTCCGGTCGTCTACGACATGCTGTTCCGCAGACAGCCCATGAATGTCGTAATCGGAGACGATATCGACGATATTCCGGATGATGCCGCCGAGTACCTCGCCCAGCAGAGGAAAGAGCAGGAAGAGAGTACAGACAACGCTGCAGATTCTTCCGGCGGACCGTTTGACGGCGAAGACTTCGAAGAAATTGAGCTGTGATCTGAACCCCCTGAAGCCACTGGCTTTCAGGGGGATTTTCTGTCTGTAAATTTCCGCCATTCCCCGGCAGAAAGTATCCTCCCAAAGCGTGACAAATAAAGTGTCATTGACAGATGAGTATTCACATATTCCGAGGCGGTCGGCAGAACGTTATGATAAAGTCTGGGGCCGTCTTATACCTGCCGGCCCGGAAAGGAGAATGAGATGAAACACATGCATTTTCTATGGGAAAGACCGATCCGCTTTCTGTGCATACTCCTTCTGACTTCCGCAGCTGCTTTTCTTGCAGGGTGCGGAGGGGAGAAAATGATCGGACCGCGGACAGAGAACGCCTGGAAACAATATGAAGAGGACCAGAAAACCCTGGTTGAAACCTGGGGGGAGACGGAGATTTATGCCTACATTACGACGATCATGGATGACATGTATCAGGTGAATGCAGGTGTGGTCTTCGGCGATGATTTTTCTGTGGAAGAACAGTCCCCGGAAGCCGACGCGCTCCTGAAACTCTACGATGACATGAACCTGGGAGAGGGGATCACACCGGAGGAGTTTCTGACATGGCTGGATAATTCCGGGATGCGGTATGCGGTCGGAGGGCCCTGCGAACTGGCTGCAATAGAGGAACGGGAGGACAAAGACGGAGCGTACGACGTCAGGCTTGAGTACTATGTCGGCGCGGATTCCCTGATGGCCATCAGACTCCCGGTCACGAAGGATGCAAACGGGCAGTTCACTCTGATTGAAATGCTTACTGAAGAATAAAAAGTGGGAGACGGGTTTGCGATGGCAACTGAAATGAAATACTGCGGCAAATGCGGAGCACCGCTCGAAGAGGGCACTGATTTCTGTACATTTTGCGGGTCCCGGATTGACGCGGAGCCGCAGCAGACAGCACCGAAAATGATGTATTGCGAAAACTGCGGCAGGCAGATTGCCGCTTCTGCCGTATTTTGCAGATTCTGCGGTACGCCGACCGGGGCTGCTCCTCAGCAGCAGAGACGGCCCGCACAGCCGCAGCGGTATGCAGCGCAGCCGCAGCAGAACATGGCACAGCCGCAGCAGAACATGGCACAGCCGCAGCAGAACATGGCGCAGCCGCAGTGGAATGCTGCGCAGTTTCAGCAGAACATGGCCCGGGTAAAGCAGATGTCAGCACCTGCCGGGAAAAAAGCCGGAAAACGCAAAGGAGGCATGTTCAGTCTGATCGCGATGATCCTGGTCGTCTGCATCGTCGTGACCGGCTTTGTAAAGCCCGGATTCTTCCTGAAGAAAGGAGGAAATCCGGGAAGCCAGGCACAGGATGCGGGCGGCGCGGTCAACCGTGTCCAGGTCATTCTTCCCAATCCGACCGGCCCGGAGGCAATGGTGGGCATGGAAGCAAACATCGCCCTGCAGTATTACATCGAAGCCAGGATGTATCTGGAACTGCTGAGTACATATGACGCGGAAAATGCCGACCCGGAGGAATTGAGACAGCTGGTTGACGATGCCCTCACGGCATTTGAAAACGCGGACAAGATCAGTGAGAGCCTCGGCAGGTCCGTGGATCTGTGGATGGAGGCGGATGACAGGCGGGATCCGCCGGAGATCAAAGTGCTGCAGACAGCAAGTGCGGACACGGGGGCAACCCTCGGCGGCCTGTTTGTCACGACAGCGTATGCCAAAGACAGGTCGGCTTCCGAAATGACAGCCCAGGAGATCGTGGACGCCTATGACAAGGCCAGAAACGGCCAGAAGATCAAGGCCCTCGCCGAGCTGCTGGGAACGGATGCAAAACACGCCTATGCGGAACTGAAAATAGCTCAGGCGACACTGGAAGGCGCTGATGCGACAAAGATCGCAGACCAGGCGACAGAGTGCATTAAAGTGGCCAAAACGCTGAAAACAGCCGGGACAGTGGCCGGTCTGGTGATCGCGGCGGCTCCGGTTGCCACGGGGGCTGTCGCGACCATGGCGACGGGTGAGCTGATCGCGACCGGCGGCGGTATCGTGATGGGAGCGGTAAACAGCACTCTGGAGGTTACTTCAACCGGAGCGACGCTGTATTACGGTACGGATGAAAACAAAGTCACAAAGAGGGCAGATGAAATCTCAGACAGCAGTGTGATGAAAACGGCGAACATGATCGTCGGCATAGCCGGTGTCGGATACAATATCAAGAACCAGATCAGTGATGTGAATAAACTGATCGATGATGCTACGAAGCTTGAGGAATACGAGAAGCTGCTTACCTCTCTGACCACGAACAACGGTAAGGAAGCTTCCAACCTCTTCGGCATTCTGTCTTTTGGCCTGGGCAACATCGACCCGTCAGAAGGCACTGTGATGGGAATCAAAGTGGATAACACCCCGAACGGCGTGTTGTTCAATATTCAGGACACGAAGGCCGGAACTTCTCCTGAGCAGCAGGAAGCCATGAAGACGGTTCTGAAAGATTCAGGCTATACGGAAGCGGAGGCGGATGCGGCAGTTCAGCACGGCGTGGAACTGATGGAATCCGGAGAAAAGCCTGAAGAGACGGCTTTCGATCCGGCCGCCGATCTGCCGGAAAACACGGTGAAACAGACACTGAAAGATAACGAGGCCATCGCCCCGGGCAGCACATACATCGATCTGGACGATTTCATAGACGGGATGGAGACTTTCCTGGAGACTCTCACGAAGGGCAAGACAGAGACAGCGGAAGAAAAGCCTGCCGGTGGGGAGAACTGGGTGGAACCGTATGCGTACTCCGGCGCATCCGATGTTGTTGAGCTGTTCAGGTTTATGAGAGAGGTTCACCCGACTGCGATGGAAGTCACACCGTACATCTGCTACAGCAACAGCAGCGGAAACGAGATCGACTTCACGAACAAAGAGACTTTCGTGATCGATCTGACCTCCGGCGCACAAACCGTTTATAAGACCTCTTTTGCTGACGGCGATCCCGACTATGGACAGGAGTATCAGATCACAATGACCTTTACAGGGGATCCGGATGATGACGGAAAATACGGGGACCTCATGAAACTGTCATCGACAGGAACCGAGAGCTGGCGGCAGAACGGCAAAATCAGCGAGTACATTGATGAACCCGACTGCGCCATTTATACTCAGAAAGCTTCCAGACACAACCAGGAAAAATCCGGCGGAAAGGCGCTGCATGTCGGAAACGGCACGCCGTACTCGATTGACTTTATAATAAACCGCATTTGTATTCCCGGGGAGTGATTACCGGGAAAAAGCAGCCGGTGCCTGCGGATCGACAGCACAATTGAAGAAAAGAAATGTATTGAACTGATCGGATCATTGTGCTATAATTCGTCAAGTCGGCAGCAGAAGCCGGCTGCGTACAGGGGAATCATACAATGGCTAGTATCACGGTCTCCAAAACCGTTCATGGGGGTTCGAATCCCTCTTCCCCTGCTTAAGTTTATGAGTAACCGTCACCTGCTATAGGGTGGCGGTTTTTGTTGATTTTATAGGCTTTTCTAACACTTTTCTGTACTGTCACGTTCTGTTGCAATCCATCCAAAAACTATCATTTTGACATAAAATGGCGTAAAAAGTGGCGTAAAAAATGGCGTAAAAAACAAGGGAAAAAGGCTGTAAATTCAAGGGATAATCAATCATAATCCTGCTACCAGTTTAGCCGGGTGGTAGTTCATCTGGAACACGCCGTAGCAATTCTTCAATTTTCGATCTTGTATAAAGTCTATCCTTTTCAGATGGAAAAAATATTAGGCTTTCTTTAAGTGGTTTATATTTTAAGAGATAATTATTTATGTGTAGGCAAGCAGTATTAAAGGTGTCTATTTCGTCACCATATATTCTTTGCGCATGAGTAATAAAGGAAAAAATAATTCTCTTTCGTGTCAATTTTTTTAGAAAATCTATTTGTTCTTGCTCTGGCGAGGGGACAAGCAATTCTATATCTTCATCATTCAACGGTTCTTCTTCTGAATCGAATATAAAGTGATATTGTTCATCTATTTCGGTAAGCATGCGGCAAACGTCCCGGGCGGTATACTGCGTAGCTGTACTATTCGGGTTTTTGTCTGAAATGCCAATGAGATAATCTATGCTGCAGTTAAACTTTCTGGCGATAGTAAATAGCTTGTCTGCTTTTGGTAGACTTCTTCCCCTACGCCATAAAGATATTTTATCTTTGTTTATTCCATATTCTTCTAAACTTGCCCCTAATTGCTCTTGATTCAAACCAGACACTTCCATTAGTCGATCAGCAAGAGTGTTACCGTCAAATTGCTTTAGTTCGCTCATGATGCCCCCTATTCTGGTAATCGTAAAAATTACGACTAAAAGATAATAATTACGATTGATGTGTAAAAACTACGATAATGCAATAATACCAGTGATGAGTACTCATGGCAACTTACAGACAACACATAGAGAGGAGCAAAGCGGAATGAATCTTAGAAAAAACAGTGATACTACGGGACGTTTACTCGGAAATGCTGAACTGCAGCGGTATCTGAATTTGGGCAGGGTGTCTGCGCTTAAAGTCGCAATGGATGCCGGGGCAGTTGTTCGCATTGGCAGCAGGGTGCTGTATGACCGGGAAAAGGTGGATATGTACATTGATTCGTTGATTTCGCCGGGGCAGGTGGTATCAGAAAAGGAGTAAAGCCTTTATGAATATGCTTAGTCTTTCACAGGTACTTGAACGGATAGAGCGGTTAAGCCGTGGTGAAGGTAAGTATGATCATATCCTGCTTAACAGTGTTGAAACCTTATATGATCAGCCAGAGAACAAGAAACGCATAGAAGCACAGCTTAATAAATGCGGCATTTTTGAAAACTTCACACATGAATACGGCAAGTATTTAATGCGTGGAATGGAATTAGAGAAGCAGCTTGTTTCTGTTGCTGACATTGAGGAGAAAGAGCAAGAGTTCTTGATCCCAGACTATGTACCTAAGGGAGCAATTACAATCTTGGCAGGTGAAGGTGGCATAGGAAAAACTTCTGTCTGGTGCGCTGTCGCTGCTGCCGTCAGTTCCGGGAAAGCCCCATTCATGATTCAGCCAGAGATATTACCGGGTGGATGGTATAAAGCAGAACCGCAAAAGGTACTGGTGTTTTCTGGTGAAGATACTTTTGAGTATGTTCTGAAAGAGAAATTACGGAAGAACGGAGCAGCACTTGAAAACATTCAGACAATCCGAACAAGTGACGAAAAATTCACTGATATCAAGTTTAACAGTGAATACCTGCATGACCTGCTTGCTTATACTCATCCGGGACTATGTATTTTCGATCCGATACAATCGTTTATCCCACCTGTTTTTCGTATGGCAGAACGAAACGCAATCAGACAATGCTTGCAGCCATTGATCGGCATAGGTGAAAGCGTGGGGACTACGTTTATCATTGTTGTCCATGCTAATAAACAATCTGGTGTCTGGGGACGAAAACGCATTGCAGATAGTTCTGATATCTGGGATATAGCACGATCAGTTCTAATGGTGGGTGAAACAAACGAGCCGGGCATCCGATACCTAACACAGGAAAAGTCAAACTATCGGCGGCAGGGTGAAACGGTTCTGTTTGAGAATCAAGACGATGAAATCGTCTTCCGGGGATACACACACCAGAAGGATCAAGACTTTGTGCAGGATCGTGATTACAGTATTCGGCAAGCCCCTGCAAGGGACGAAGCGAAGGTATTTATACGTGAGTTCCTTAAAGACGGAGAGAAATCTGTTTCAGAACTGGACGGCATGGCAAAAGCGCAGGGAATAACCGATTCAGCGCTGCGGCGTGCAAAAACAGAACTGAAACAAGACGGAGAAATGATTCTTATAAGCAGGGGATACGGCAGAAGCAAACAGTATTTTGCTAGTCTGGCAAACAAGTAACTCTTACCAATTTTTTACAAATGGTTAAGTAAATGAAAAAGCCTTTATTTATAGGGGTTCTGCTTGCTTGATAGGGGTGGTCGAGTAAAGGGGAGTAAACCTGCTTGCTTGACCACCATAGCAAGTAAAGCAAAGCATTGATTTTAAAGGGTTTCCTGCTTGCTTGACCATTTAGTTTACGGATAGTAAGGAGATATGAATATGATTGATAATAATAAACTTTGGAATGATGGTGCATATCTAAAGGCAGCGGTGCTTGAACTTGAAACCCGGAAAATAGCAGATAGGACATTGGAGCACGTGGACATGGCAGAGCAGTACTTGAAATGGGCTGTGGTATTTGCTGATAAAACCGGGACTTATGATTTTACATTAGGGGAACTGGAAATGCTTGTCGAAATGTGCGATCAAATAGCAGCATGTCTTGATCATATTAAAGACATAGTGAGTGAAACTAAGTCAGTAATGAATACAAGGGGTAGGGAACACTACCTGCGTACTTCTGAGGAGAGAAAAAAGATCAGCGAGATACGCAACGGGAGCACAACGTCCAACGATCCGACACAAGCGGCAGAGTGACAGCAGTGTCCGGGAGCATGGTAGATCACGAAGCAAGCAAGGATATAAGCATCGTGGAGTGAATAGCTGTGCAAGCTGAGCAAAAGCAGAGTCTATCTTTCTAAGCAAAGCGGCAGCAAAGTCTTACCATCTGGACTTTGAACACAAAGATAGCGCAAAGATCAGTAGCCACACTAAGCGCAGTGAGAGCGCAATGTCTAACAGTACTGGTAACTAATCGGAAAACGGGGCATACGGGCGCTAATCTGGAAAGGATGCAACAATGTCCGGGCAGATGCAAATACGGTCTGTATGCTCCGTGTAGCGTGGTAGAAAGGGCATTGTATGAGTACAGATCAGCTTGATGCTCTCATACTGGCAGCAGGTGGTGCGGAGATAGTGCCGTAAGCGTGCGGAGGCGGTACGCAAGCCCCTAACAGGGCAGAGTGGTAGAAAGTACCGGGATAGAGTGTAAAGCGGCTTGTCGGGGCTTGTATGGCGGTAGGGAGAGCATGTTCTGATTAAGGATGTGCCGGGATTGATCCGGGCAGCAGGTGGTAAAACAGCCAGAGCATGAACAGATTGATGAGTGAATGAATATGCAGGAAATCGAATTTTATGCACACAATATACAGGATTTATGCATAAACCCGGATTGAATAAATGCATAAACCTTGTGCATGGTTCGCTGACAATCGAAAAAAGCCTGTAAAATCAACGTTTCTGGCAATTCTACCCTTGAAAGAGCGGTTCGTTAAACGGTCATTTAACGAATTGTTGCATGTTGTTGCTGCAAATTATTTTTTCTCTGCAGTTATCTTTTCGACATACTCATGCAGAATCCGTCTACAGATGTAAGCCAGTGACCTATCATCTTCTTTCGCAAGTGCTTGCAGTACTTCTTGATCCGCTTTCTTGATTGTAATTACTACTCTGGTCGAATCATCAGCAGTTCTTGTTTTCAGTTTCTTTTCTGTAGTTTCTTCTTTCATGCTCACAAGTATAGATTGTAAAAGATGGATTGTAAAATTTCACTGCAACAGATACTATATAGATGCAACGACATGCAAACGGATGAAAAGAAAGGAGATCAAAGGAATGGAAGATAAGAACACAGAGTACACAAAGGAATACATAGAGTTCTGCAAGGATTTCTGGTTCTGCGTACAGCTTAGTTACATTGCTTTCTGCCGTATGGAAGAGGAAATGTTAGAGAGTGCAGCTACGGCAAACGATCCAAAGGTACTTGTTTTCTGGAAACGGTTCTTTGATTTGGCGAGATCATACCGACAGAGATACAAGCCCCTACCCCTACCCCCTACCGGGAAGGGCGGCTCTTGTGAATGAACCTTATTATACCTGCCCCAACAAATTTTATATTTTTTGAATTTTCAAGGTACGGAATACCAGATTAGAAAGGATGGGTGCGAACATGGGAAAGAGAAAGAATGAAGAGAAACCTTTACCAATAGGTTTTACAAGACGAAGCAACGGAAAACTGGAGTATCGGTTTTTTGTAGAAGGCAAGCGGTTTTCTGTGTATGGTGCAACTCAGAAAGAGTGCAAGCAGAAAGAAACTGAAAAGCGAGAGCAGTTAAAGAACGGAATATACAAGAGCAGTAAATCCTTGACCGTACAGGAATGGCTGCTGCGGTGGCTTGATCGCCGGGAGAAGAAAGTTAAAAGCCAGACCATAAGAGTGTACAGGAAACTGATAAACCGAATGTGCAAGCAGAGAATTGATGAAGTAGGTAGTACGTTTGGAGAAATCAAACTGGTGAAGTTAGAAGCGGACAACATAAGAGATATGCAGAATATGATTTTAAAGGACGTCAAAACCAGAACTGCGAATGATTGCATATCACTTCTTAAAAAGGCGCTTACAGCGGCTGTAGACGATCGTATTTTGCCCTATAATCCTGCCAGTGGTGTTGAGCGTGTAAAGCGTACAGAAGTACAGGTAAGAGATACAATTCACCGGGCATTGTCGAGCAGTGAGGTAGATAGTTTCTTTCAAGCTGCAGAGAATAGTTGGTACTACTGGCTATATGAGTTCCTGCTGAATACTGGTTTACGTATTGGTGAAGCATCTGCACTCACAGCAACAGATATTAAAGACGGTACAATCAGCATTAACAAAACTGTAGCACGTACAGAAATTGGATATGAGATTTCAAAACAGGCAAAAACAGAAGCAGGTACAAGAATAGTTCCCCTGCTGCCAGAAGCGTGGAATGCTGTAAATCAGCAGAGCAGAATAAACAGAATAGTCTTTAGGAAAGAGAACAGCAGCAAGCCTATATTCAGACTTCCTAAAGGTGGAATCATTAGACCAGACCGTGTGAATGATGATATTAAGCACATCTGCGATGAAGCAGGTATTGAGCGGTTTTCCTGTCATGCGTTCAGAGCAACATTTACAAGTCGATGTGTACAGCAAGGAAAAATACCAGTAGTAGAACTGATGAAGATATTAGGACATAAGGATGTGCAGATGACATTAGGACTATATGCTCATAGTGATAATGAACAGATTCGAGAGCATCTGCTTGCTGTCAATTTCAGATGATGGCGTAAGTAGTGGCGTAAAAAGCCCATGAATGCTGATATTTCAACGTTTGTGGGCTATAATCCCTCTTCCCCTGCTTAAGTTTATGAGTAACCGTCATTCGTTATCGGATGGCGGTTTTTCAATAATTCTGCAGGTCTTCTCACTCTCTTTTTTACAGCCCCGGAGGATGCTATGAACCGTCAGACAGTCTGTGACTATATCAAAAAGAAATATAAAGTACTGCCGGAATATCCCTGGCGCAGATACGACAGCAATGCGGTCTTCCGGCACGCGGATAACAACAAATGGTTTGCCCTGGTGATGACCATACAGGGCGACCGGGTCGGTCTGACCGGAACAGAAGAAGTGGATGTAATCAACCTGAAGGTGGACGACCTGTTTTTCCGAGACCTGATTATTCAGGAAGACGGCATCCTGCCGGCCTATCACATGAACAAGATGCACTGGATCTCTGTTCTGCTGGACGGCACTGTGCCGGAAGCGCGGGTTTTTGACCTGATCGACATGAGCTTTCTTGCGACCGCGTCCGCTCAGAAGAAAGAGAAGATCCGTGCTCCGAAGGAATGGATCATTCCGGCCAATCCGAAATATTACGACATCGTGCATGCTTTTGACGATACAGATCTCATCGACTGGAAGCAGGGCACCGGGATCCGGAAAGGCGATACGGTTTACATGTACGTCGGCGCGCCGGTCTCGGCCGTGCTTTACAGATGTCTGGTGACAGAAACCGACATCCCTTACAGATTCTCCAATGAACATCTCACCATCAAAGCCCTGATGAAGATCAGGCTGCAGAAGCGCTACGATCCGGATGCGTTCACCTTTGATGTCCTGAAGGCAAAATATGGCATATACGCCGTTCGCGGCCCCCGCGGTATTCCTCATTCTCTGAGTGAAGCATTAAAATGACTGTTCCTGCATACCAAGCAGCAGAAATATGGAAATTTAACGGAATGAAGCGTCCCTCTACTATTGCCATAATTGCATAAAAAAGATATTATTATGGAAAGAATAATACTGTCTGTATTTGTGCAGCAGGTCTCAGAAAGGGGATGAGATACCATGACAATCGAGGAACTGAGAAACAGAAAGACAGCACTGGGCCTGACAAATGAAATGATTGCACAGGCATCTGACATTCCGCTCAGCACAATTCAGAAGGTCCTGAGCGGAACAACGAAGGCACCCAGGAAAAGTACGCTGGAAGCGATCGAGCGCGTACTCTATGCAGAGGAAGCACGCCGGGAACATGCTGCAAGGCCGGGAGTTCTGAGAGAACCTGCAGCAGCATATAGCACCTCAGATCCGATGGGGAAGAAAGACGGAGAGTACACACTGGATGATTACTATGCTCTGCCGGATGAGAAAAGAGTTGAGCTGATTGACGGTGTTTTCTATGACATGTCGGCACCGGCTGTCATTCATCAGAAGATTCTGGGTGAACTGTATCTGCTTTTCCGCGAGTGTGTGGATGCGCACGGGCAGGAGTGCGAGGTCTTCCTTTCTCCCTGCGATGTCAGGCTGGACATGGACAATAAGACCATGGTTCAGCCGGATCTGTTTGTGATCTGCAAAGAGTATGACCTGGGAATCCGGGCATTTGACGGCGCACCCGACCTCACGCTGGAAATCCTGTCGCCTTCCACCCGCGCCAAGGATATGCTTCTGAAGCTTTACAAATACCAGAACGCCGGCGTAAAAGAGTACTGGATCGTTGATCCTGATCAGCGCCAGGTTCTGGTCTACGATCTGCGCACGGATACGTTCATTCCCGAGAAATATGATTTCGACGCGGTCATTCCGATCTGTATTTCCGACGGAGAATGTGCGATCGACTTCTCACGCGTGAACAGAGCACTGAAGAAAACATCGAAGTAACAAGGATGTTCAGAAAAACACACATCATTGTCAAGATTCATACACCTTTGATATTTTTTCATTGACTCCTTTTCTATAATTCTGTACGAAGGCTGATAAGCCTGCGGATAAAAAATGAAAGCAATTAAGAAGGAAAAGGAGTACAGGCAATGGCTAAAGCACCGAAGGAAAAAAATCCGGAAGCTGTAGGTTTTAAAGAAATATTCGGAACGACTGCTCTTTCCACCAATAACGGTCTTGCAGCGGTTTTCATGTCCGCCATGTTCATGACCTTTATGACCGACTATGCAGGTCTGGGGAAAATGGGTGCGACACTGGCAACGGTACTGCTGCTGGCAGCCCGTGTCATTGATGCGGTGGACGATCCGATCCAGGGATTCATCATGGACAGCGGCAAAATCGGAAAGCACGGAAAGTATAAGCCGTTCTTTCTGCTGTCCATCTTTATGACGACGATCGGCGTCATAGCTCTCTATGCATTGCCGAACGGCATCACCACTAAAGCCGTTCTGGTCACAGTCTGGGTCATTTTCTTCTACCTGGTCTATGATATCGGTGCATCCTTCTATAACCAGAACCTGCTTTTCCGTACGATGACCAATGACCCCGCTGAGCGCTCCAAGCTGCTGATCGGTCCGCGTCTGTGGGTCATGATTCTGGGTATGATCGGCTCGGCGATGGCGGCGATTGCGGTTTCCATTCAGGCGGCTACCGGCAGCTATAAGACTGCTTACATGCTCCTTGCACTCGGTGCGATGGGGATTTCCTTCGTCATTTCTGTGATCGGCTGGTTTATGGTCAAGGAAAAGCACGTCGTGGAGCAGGATCCGGAAGACAAGGTCAAGTTCACGGATTTCTTTGATCTGATGCGCACCAACAAGCCGATGATGCTCAACTTCTTCAAGTGCATTTTCACAGGCTTTATCTGGACCTTCCTCTTCGCGGCACCTGTTTACTATGTCAAGTATGCTTATGCGGCAGACCTCACGACTGGCGAAGTCAACATGGAGTATTTCGCAACTCTGTCCATGATTGTCTCCCTGATGATGCTGTTCCCGCTCATTCTCGGCACGATTTTCGCCAACCCGCTGCTGAAGGCGTTTAAGGGTAATTTCCTGAAAATGCACATTTTCGATCTGGCCATGCAGGGCGCTTCGGGACTTCTGATGTTCATCATGCAGATCCTTGGTCTGCTGCCCACCAGCCCGGTGTTCTTCTTCGTCCCCATGTTCCTGCTGGCGTTCTTTATCGGCATTGACTTCGTCCCCGGATCCAACCTGAGCATGGAGATCATGGATTACACCATCTATAAGACAGGCAAGGATCGTTCCGCGCTCACCGGCGTGCTGGAAAAATTCCTGGAGAAGGCGCAGACCGCTGTATCTTCCGCGATCGTCGGCGCTGTACTGATCGCCATCGGCTATCAGGTTGACTCCGTCACCGGCAACTATATCGGCGATCTCGCCAAGATGCCCACTCTGCTGACCTGGATGATCGTCATCATCGGCCTGGTTCCTGCAATCCTTGCAGTGATCGGTATTCTTATCATCCGAAATTACCCGATTGACCAGGATATGCGTAAGGACATCCAGCAGTTCATCAGCACGCACCAGACGAAGAAAGAGGTCGAGTAAGGAGCGTTGAAATTTCTCCTCCGAATGTGATATCGTTTGATGGAAGCATATCGGAGGGGATCGCACATGTCGTCTATGTATGATGATATTTCTGAGGTCTGGAAGAACGATATCAGTTTTCTTCAGACCCTGAGTGAATTAGCAGGCCTTCCGGTTGCCCTGTGGCGGACCGGAAGGCCTGATTTGTCAGGCAGCTGGAGCAGCTGTGACCGCGCGCTGTGTCCATGCTTTTCTCATGAACTGCTGCGGCTTTCCCTCGAGGAATACTGCCGCGTCGACCGGCCGGGTATTTTCTTTGAAAATGATCAGATCATCTACGGGATCATGCGCATCGGTTCTTTTTTTCTTTCCATCGGGCCTGCATCCATCTGGCCCGTAACGGAGACGTATGAACAGTATTATGCCGGGAGCCACGGAATGGCAGAGCCGATCCGGATCATAAAGAAAAATCTCGGTGAGATGAGCCGGTTTCTGGAACTGGCATACATACACTTCACCGGGACGGCACTTTCTCAGGAGGAAATACCGGTCACTTCCGAGATCGTTGAAAACTGGCAGCGCGACGGCGAACTGGAAAAATATCAGCTGGATCAGTCTGAAAACGACCGGAGTCATCTTGCAGGCATAGAGTTTGAGAACCGTTTTCTGCAGACTGTGAAAAGCGGAGATATTGCCGCAATGAAAGCAATGATGCTCGGTCCCACCCCGGATTACACGGAGATCGCTGATCTGTCCGATGAGACCAGGAAAGAGCAGGAATACCTGGTAGTCTCTGTGATTGCGCTGGTAACACGGGCGGCTGTAGCGGGCGGTGTCGCCGCGGAGACAGCACATGAGCTGGGAGATGTATATCTGAAGCGTCTGGCGAAAGCTGTGCTGCAGAAAGAAGATTTTCTGGGCCTTTCCTATAATGCCATGATGGAATTCACTGAGCTGGTCAGACGCGCCAAAGAAGAGAAGAGCAGTCTTTCTCACGTAGATTCCTGCAAAGAATACATCGAGAAAAATCTGCGGAAGAATCTTCAGGTCAGCGACATCGCACCTGCGATCGGCCTGAGCCGCACTTATCTCTCCCGGCTGTTCCATGAGGCGGAAGGGATCACCGTTCAGCAGTATATCCAGAAGGAGAAGTGCCGCCATGCTGCGCAGATGCTGCAGTACTCGGATTATTCCATTTCGCAGATCGCCCAGTATTTCGGCTTTTCTTCTCAAAGCTATTTCGGCGCCTGCTTTCAGACATGGTATGGTATGACACCCAGCGCATACCGCAAGGCACATCATTGAGATTCTCACATCATTGACAGAATTGGCACATCGTTTATAGAAACGAAATCAGTTCCTTTGTTAAAGTTAACCTGTAACTGGAATCTCTGCAGTGACAGGTTTACTTTTTTATTTCACGATTTTTATTCAAATCAAGCAAAGGAGAACAAAAGATGGCCAGAATTTTCGCTCCCACAAACCCGGAAGTCTCAAGCCGCGAAACACGCAATATGGAGAGAGTGAGGCGGATCGCCGCGGAGGGCATGGTCCTTCTCGAGAATAACGGAGTTCTGCCCCTGAAAGCAGACGGCAGAGCACTGGCCGTATTCGGCAGCGGTGTCCGGCGTATGGTAAAAGGCGGCACCGGCTCAGGCGATGTAAATTCCAGAACAGTGATCAATGTTGAGCAGGGACTGGAGGATGCCGGCTTTACGATTGCAACCCGTGCGTGGCTGGACCGCTTCGATGCGGCCTGTACAGCGTATATGGCACAATACATGGCTGAGTTTCAGGCTGTTCTGAAGGAAAAAGGCTGGGAAGGTATTAATTTTGCACTGGAGAATCCGTACCGCGATCCGGATGTGCCGGAGATCACACCGGAAGATATGGAGGGAACCGGAAAGGACGTCGCCCTGTATGTGATCGCCCGCACCTCGGGTGAAGGAGCGGACCGTAAGCTGGCCGGCGGTGATTATGAACTGTCGGAGCGGGAGATGGAGAATATCCGGACGCTGACCGGTTTCTATGAGAACGTTGTCGTGATCCTTAACGCAGGCGGCGTCGTGGACACGAAATTCCTCCGCGCGCAGAAGGGCATCGGTGCAGTTCTGCTCATGAGTCAGCCGGGCTGCGCGGGCGGTCACTCCCTGGCGGACGTACTGACCGGAAAGGTGACGCCTTGCGGACATCTGACCACCACCTGGGCGGAAAATTATTCTGACTATCCGTTTTCGGACACCTTCAGCTATCTGAGCGGAGATCTGGATGATTCGTTCTATCGCGAGGGTATCTACGTCGGCTATCGTTATTTTGACAGTTTCAACGTTTCTCCTGCCTATCCTTTCGGATTCGGCCGGAGTTATACGGATTTTGACCTGAATGTCATCCGCACGGAAATCCGCGGGGAGGACATTCTGGTGACGGTCAGTGTAAAGAACATCGGAAAAGAGTTTGCCGGAAGAGAAACAGTGCAGGTTTATGTCTCACAGCCGCAGGGAAAACTTGACAAGGCGTATCAGGTACTTGCGGGCTATGCGAAGACAGGGACACTGCAGCCGGGAGAGGAAGAGGCAGTGACCGTGAAGTTCTCTGTCCGCTCGCTGGCTTCCTATGACGAGGAGCAGGCGGCTTATCTTCTGGAAGCGGGCAGCTACTTTGTCCGCGTCGGAACACACTCCCGCAATACGCATATCGCCGCTGCACTGGAGCTGGATGAGACGGTTGTCACGGAACAGCTTCAGAACAAAGTCAGACCGGACTGCGAGCTGAATGTGCTGCACGCAGACCCTGCGGCTTTCTATACCTATCTCTCTGAGGCAGCCGAGAAAGCGGCGGCCCCGAAGCTGGAGATCATTCCGTCCACTATTCCCACCCGGACGGCGGACTATACCGCACAGGCACAGGAACTGCAGACGGACAAGACGGCGCCGGTCACAATGAAGGACGTGCTGAACGGATCGGCCACCCTGCAGGATCTGACTGCGCAGCTCACGGTTGAAGAACTGGCAGCTCTGACAGTCGGTGCTTCGAGAGGCGGCTTCGGCGGAATTTCCACAGTCGGCGCGGCTTCCGATTCCGTTCCCGGTGCGGCAGGCGACACCAATTCTGATCTGGCAGAGAGCCGCGGTATTATCAATGCTGTCCTGGCGGACGGCCCTGCGGGACTGCGCCTGTCCAGAATCTTTGTATCGGACGGACAGGGCAATGTCATCCCCGGCCTCGGAGAGTCCGCTTTCGGAAATCTTTTCGAGATGCTGGGTGTGCCCGCGGTGGAGCGCCCTGAAAACGCAGTGGATCACTACCAGTACTGCACGGCTATTCCGATCGCCACACTGCTGGCACAGACATGGGACCCTGCGGCCATCGAAGAAGCCGGTGATATTGTCGGCGAAGAGATGGAAGAGATGGGCGTCACCCTGTGGCTTGCGCCCGGCATGAACATTCACCGCAATCCTCTCTGCGGACGGAACTTTGAGTACTATTCGGAGGATCCGCTGGTCTCCGGACTGTGCGCCGCGGCGGATACCATCGGCGTCCAGCGTCACGCGGGCTGTGGAACAACCATCAAACACTTTGCACTGAACAATCAGGAGGACAACCGCCAGCATTCGAATTCTCACTGCACGGAGCGGGCACTGAGGGAGATTTACCTCAAAGGCTTCGAGATCGCTGTCGGGAATTCCCGGCCGCTGTCCCTGATGACTTCCTATAACCTGCTGAACGGCATCCACACGGCAAACCACAGAGAACTGCTGACCGACATTCTGCGCTGTGAGTGGGGCTTTAAAGGACTGGTTATGACAGACTGGGGCACCACCGAGGATAAGCCGGGATTCAAATACGGCTGCTCCAATGCGGCCCTGTGCGTCAAAGCCGGCAACGACCTGACCATGCCCGGCTGCCAGGAGGATGTGGATGCAATCGTTTCCGCCGTCGGAAAAGAACTGACAACGGGCGAGCTGCAGGCCTGCGCGGAGCGCGTGCTTGAGATCGTGCTTCTGCGTCTGCAGACGGAACACTAAGCAGCCCCGGAGGAAAGGAAATGAAAACAGGAGAAATCAGGATCAGAGATCCGTTTGTGCTGGTGCATGACGGAAGGTATTACCTGTACGGAACCCGGAGCGAGACTGCTTTTTACGGCGAAGCATACGGATTTGACGTATACACGGGGACAGATCTGGAAAACTGGGAAGGGCCGGTTGAGGTGTTCCGCAGACCGGAAGGGTTCTGGAGCAGGAAAAGCTACTGGGCGCCGGAAGTTTACTTTTACCATGATCAATTTTTCATGTTTGCGACATTCGCGGATCAGCAGAAAGGTCTGGGCACGGCTGTCCTGAAGGCGGATTCTCCGCTCGGCCCGTTTACCATGTGGTCTGACAAATATGTCACGCCGGACGGATGGCGCTGTCTGGACGGGACGCTGTATATATCAAAATCCGGCATCCCCCACATGGTTTTCTGCCATGAATGGCGCCAGATTCACGACGGAACAGTCTGCGCGGTCCGCCTGTCCGATGATCTGAAACAGAGCATCGGGGAACCGGTGGAGCTGTTTGCGGCGTCCGCCGCAAAGCCGTTTGTTAAAAAAGTTTTTTTCCGGAATTATGTGACAGACGGCCCGTTTCTGATCCGCACAGAGGATGACAGACTGCACATGCTCTGGTCAACGAACGCGAAGACCGGCTATGTCGAAGCGATCGCTCATTCGGACAACGATGAACTGGACGGGAACTGGAAAATTGAAGAAAAGCTGCTCTATGATCATGACGGCGGCCACGGCATGATTTTCCGGGATATGAATGGAGAATATAAACTGGTTCTCCACTATCCGAACACATTCGGGAAAGAACATCCAAACTTCATTCCGCTGAAATATACGGGTGAATTTAACTGTTTATAAGAAAACGGCATCCCGCACCTCAAGGAAACCAAATATTAACCGTGACGGTTGCTTAACGGTTAAAAAACGGTCAAATGATGTTTTCAGGACAAGAGAGAAGGAGTATACTGATTTCAGAGAACCATCCTGATAAAAGAGAATCGGGAATCGGCTTAGTGTCCTGTAAAAGAGGTGCGTAGTATGACACTGGAAGAAATGAAGGCCAGAAAACGGGAACTGGGGCTGAGCAATAAGGAGATCTCAGCAAAGTCCGGTGTTCCGCTCGGTACGGTACAGAAAATATTCGGAGGGGTTACAGCAGCTCCACGCATGGAAACGATTCTTGCACTTGAAAAACTCCTTGGGCCTGCGAAGTCACGGGATGATTATGACTGTGGAAGAATGTCCTCGAATCACGTCGCAGAACCGGTGCCGGCTTATCAGGCAGCCTCCTCCTTTGTCAATGAAAAAAGACAGGGGGAGTACACAGTAGATGATTATTACGCCATGCCCGGGGACCGGCGCGTGGAACTGATCGACGGAGTGATTTATGACATGGCGGCTCCGTCGTATGAGCACCAGCTTATTTCCGGCGAAGTATTCAGTCAGCTTCATGATCATCTGAAGAAGCACAAGGGAAGGTGCCGTGTTATAATGGCGCCTTTTGATGTGCAGCTGGACATGGACGTGCGGACAATGGTGCAGCCGGATATACTGGTGATCTGTGATAAGAATAAAATAAACAGCCGAGGAGTGTATGGTGCGCCTGATCTTGCTATTGAGATTCTGTCTCCGTCTACAGCGCGGTTGGATGCAACGCTGAAACTGTATAAATACATGAAGGCCGGCGTCAGAGAGTACTGGATCGTTGATCCGGAAAACAGACAGGTCCTTGTGTACAGAAATAAAGAAGGCAACGTTATACTGAAAGTTTACACATTCTCTGATGCTGTACCGGTCAGTATATGGGATGAGAAATGCATGATTGATTTTCCGGATATTGCGCAGCAGATCGATGAGTGGTCTGACTGAACATGATGCATCGAGAAGTCAGCGAACAACAGGAAGTTGGGAGGAAGCAGATGATGCAGATGAACGATTACGAGAGAGAACACAGTGAATATGTCCGCAGTCACGGCGGGGAGTGCACAGTACTGCTGAAGTCCGACGGGACATTCCCTCTGGAAGGCCCCTGCAGGATCGCGCTTTACGGCAGCGGTGCAAGGCTCACCATCAAGGGCGGCACTGGCTCGGGCGAGGTCAACTCCAGATATTCCGTGAATATCGAACAGGGACTTGCGGAAGAGGGATTTACCGTGACAACAAAGGCCTGGATGGATGGTTATGACCGGGCAAAAGCCGACGCGAAAACTGCGTTTATGAAGGGTATGAAGGCGGAGGCGAAGCAGCGTCACCAGAATGTCATGATGATCGTGATGGGGCGTACGCCCGATGAACCGGAATACAATCTGCCGCTGGACGGAGAGGGGGACACAGCTGTTTATGTGCTGTCCCGCATCTCCGGTGAAGGTGCGGACAGAGATCCCGTCAGCGGCAGCATTCTGCTGTCGGAGACCGAGATCCGGGACATCCTGGCCTGCAATGAGAAATATAAGAAGTTCATGCTGGTACTGAATGTGGGCGGCGTGGTGGACCTCGGACCGGTCAGCGAAGTGAAGAACATTCTGGTGCTCTCCCAGCTCGGCACGGAGACCGGACGGATCCTGGCAGACATTCTCCTCGGCCGGCAGAACCCCTCCGGAAAGCTGACAACCACCTGGGCAGCCTGGGAGGATTACCCGGACATGATCGATTTCGGCGGGAAGGACGACACCCGATACAAAGAGGGAATCTATGTGGGCTACCGTTATTTTGACTCCGTCAGAAAAACGCCCGTGTATCCTTTCGGCTTCGGCCTGTCCTATACGGACTTTGCAGTCGGCAGCGCTGTCGCAGATCTTTCCGGCGATGAGGTTACTGTAAAAGTACCGGTCAGAAACAGTGGTGCCCGCGACGGACGTGAAGTCACGCAGCTTTATGTCTCCATTCCGACGGGTAAACTGGACGAGCCTTACCAGGTCCTTGCCGGTTTCCGGAAGACCGGGCTTCTCGCGCCCGGACAGGAGGAGACGGTTCAGATCACATTCCGGCTGAGAGACATCGCACCGTATGATCCGGAGGCAGCTGCTTATATTCTGGAGGCCGGAGACTATCTGCTGCGTGTCGGCACGAGCAGCCGGGATACGGAGATCTGCGCGGTTGTCCGGCTTCCGGAGACGCTGACGGTCCTGCAGACTGCCAATGTGCTGGGCGAGCCGGATTTTGCCGACTGGAAGGCACCGGCAGCGCAGTTCGAGGTGCCGGAGAATGTTCCGGTTCTGACACTTGATCCCGCCGCGATCGTGACCGAGACCGTAAAAGATACCTCTTCGGACGAAGTAGATCCGCGCGTGGCAGCGCTCTCTGAGGATCAGCTGATCAAGATGAACCTGGGTGCCTATGACCCGAAGGGCGGCGTGGCCAGCATGATCGGATCCGCCGGCTTTTCCGTCGCCGGTGCGGCAGGCCAGACCTGTATGGAAGTGCCGGGATTTCCGTCCATGGTCATGTCGGACGGCCCTGCCGGCTTGAGACTGTCGCGCACCTACGCTGTGGACAAAAATGGGAAGGTTCACCCGCTGGAGTCCAGTATACCTGCCTCCCTGAATGACTTCATGCCTGGCATTTTCAAGTGGATCATGAAGCTGATGAGCTATCGTCCGAAGAAAAATGACAGACTTGGCGAACAGTACGCCTCCACCATTCCGATCGGAACGGCCATTGCCCAGAGTTTTGATCCGGATCTCGCAGAGAATTTCGGTAAGATTGTCGGAGAGGAGATGGAGCGCTTTGGCGTTCATCTGTGGCTGGCACCGGCGCTAAATATTCATCGCTCGATCCGCTGCGGAAGAAACTTCGAGTATTTCAGCGAGGACCCGCTGGTCAGCGGCATTTTTGCAGGAGCGATCACAAAGGGCGTGCAGCAGTACCCGCACGCGGGAACGACGATCAAGCACTATGCCTTCAACAATCAGGAGCGCAACCGCACGCAGAACAACTCACAGGTCAGCGAGCGCGCTGCGCGGGAAATTTATCTCAGGGGCTTCGGCATCGCGGTCAGAATGGCACAGCCGAAGGCGGTGATGACATCCTACAACCTGGTCAATGGACAGCACACCAACGAGCGGACAGGTCTTCTTCAGAACATCCTTCGCGATGAGTTCGGCTTCAAGGGCATTGTGATGACCGACTGGATTATCAAAGGCTATGAGAACGAACGCGACTGCGCTTACCCGGTCTCTGATGCCTCGCATGTGTGCATGGCTGGCGGCGATCTGTTTATGCCCGGCGGTCAGCAGGATTATGATCTGGTGAAAGCGGGTCTTGCGAACGGCTCCGTCACACGCCGTCAGCTTGAGATCAATGCGACCAGAGTCCTGCACATGGCGGAGCAGCTCTGCCGGTAAAAAAGAATATCAGAGATTCACATATTCACCGGCTGCGATGTCCGGAGCGGTAGCGCTCCGGCGTCCGGCCGGTGTGTTTTCGGAACAGCTGTGTGAAATAACTTTGGGAGGAGAAGCCCAGGCTGGCTGAGATCTGAGGCAGAGAAAGATCCGTCTGCTCCAGAAGATACTGTGCCTCGCTGATCCTTTCCCGATGGATGTAATCCACAATCCCCATTCCCAGCTCCTGTTTAAAACGAATGGACAGACTGCGGCGGCACAGCCCGCAGTGGTCTGCCAGTTCTTCCATGCCGAAGCTCTCGTGCAGATGTACGGAAATGTAGTCGAGCGCCGTGCGGATCACGGGAGAGAGATCTGCGAGCTGCCGGCTCTTCGCAACCTTCTCACAGAAATCCATTGTCATATCAACCACCAGACGTTCAATATCGCTGCGCTCTGTCAGCACATCCATGCGCTGACAGTAGAGGTCGCTCAGCAGAAAAGCGGTCTCCATAGACAGACCGCCGCGGATGGCTGCGCGGGAAACGAGTGTGGCGAAGCTGATATAAGAATAGCGAATCTGCCGCATGGCATTGGCGGACATGGTGCCGACCCGGCCGGCAGGTGCGGCGTAGAGCGCCTTTGTAAGAAGATCCGTCCGGCCGAGTTCAACCGCCTGACAGACACCGTTCTCATAATCCTGCGGTGTGTGTTCATCCGCCTCTTCGCGCTGCTGAAACCTTGCCCTGTCCAGCTCTTCCGTGCGGGCCAGTGTGTGGAAGGCGATATCCTGATACAGTATATTTTCTTCCGGAATCTCTTCTCCTGAAAAGAGCTGTGCCGCCAGCGCAGTTAAAGCGAAGATCTGAGGCCTTGTCACGATGGGGACCTGCAGCATCAGGTCGCAGAACAGCTGCAGGTGTTCCGGGAAGACAATCTGGGAACACATTTCCATCAGCTCTTCCCGCGTGTGCGGATAGGGGCTGCAGAGCCCGACAATCAGATATATCTCTTCAGCGATTTCGCTCAGTGCATAAAAATATCCCTTATCAAAAAAATGAATGATGGGGTGCTGCGGATCGCAATGCAGCTGTCTGAATTCCTCGATCAGGAGCCCTGTCATTCCGGGCATGATAATGTCTCCCGCAACGGCAGGCCAGGAATAAAGAATATTCCCTTCATGGTCAACAATCGACATCGGGATCCGGTGCAGGGTATAAAGCCGGCTGCAGATTGCGGCTTCTTTTCTGTGCATTCTTCCGCCTCCTGAAAATCTCTTCGCTCAGTATTCTTTGAATTATCTGAATTATATCACAAATTTAATAAACAGATCCGAATATTTATATATTCCCCTGGCGCAGATTGCTATCCTATGATCAGAAACCCGACAACGGAGCTTTATGAGAGCACTTATGAGAGGAGAGAAAGCAATGAAGAACAAACCGTTGGGCGTTGATAAGATGGGAATCCAGAAGACAATGCGCTTCAAAGATTATCTGGCGGACTGCGGTGGTCAGTTTGCACTCAATACGATGAGCGGACTGATCGCGGCGATCATGTACTTTTACACGGACAAAGTCGGCGTGGCGGCGGCCACTGCGGCAAATGTCCTTCTGGCAGCCAAAATCTGTGATGCCTTCACGGATCTGATCATGGGCAAGATCATGGACAACGGAAACAGCCCGAAGGGTAAGTGCCGTCCGTGGTTCCTGCGCATGGCGATTCCGGCCTTTGTCGCAATCGTGGCGATTTTCATGGTCCCGCAGGGCCTGACCGGTTTTGCCCAGATTGCATATCTGTTCCTGACGAATATCTTCCTGACGGCGATCGTTTCCACAGCGATTTCAATCCCTTACGGCGCGCTGATGGTCATGCGGACCAAGAGTCTGGAAGAGAGAAGTACGATGGGCATCTTCCGTGCGGCAGCAGGTTATGTAATCGGAATGATCATTGCCATCGCGCTGGTTCCCATCACGAACCTGCTCGGTCCGAACGGTGTGGCAGATCAGGCCGCATATATCAAGTTTGCCGTTGTGGTCGGCGCTCTGAGTGCAGTCTTCCTCCTGATCCTTTATTTCAACAGTAAAGAGACTGCCGCGGCAGAGGAAAAGCCGGACGACGGTATGCCGTTTAAGGAAGCGATCGGTAAGCTCTTTAAGAATAAGTACTGGGTCATCGTTCTGATCGCCAACCTCTTTGTCAATGTCATTTATGCACTGTCCAGTTCCTCGGGAACCTATTATGCCAAGTGGATTCTGGGTGACGACAATATCGTAGGTATTCTGGGTGCCGTCGGCCTGATTCCGACCTTCGTGGGCTTCTCCATTGTCGGTCCGATGACAAAGAAGTTCGGTATCGTCAAGACACTGAAGATCAGCTTCATTCTTGGTATTATCGGAAACATCGTCCGCTGCATTTTCCCGGCCAGCCTGCCCGTGACACTGGGTGTCGCACTGTTTACCGGCTTTTCCACCATTCCGATGATGTGCCTCGGCGGCGCACTCAACAGCATGGCGATTGACTACAATGACTATCTGTATCACAACAAAATTGTCGGAATGTCCGCTTCCGCGACCAGCTTCGGTGCGAAGATCGCCAGCGGTCTCGGCGCTTCCCTGATCGGCTGGATCCTGGCCGCCGTGCATTATGATGCATCTGCAGCAGCAGCCACTACTTCTGTCCGCTACGGAATCTACGGCTTTTCGATTTATCTGCCGCTTCTGATGATGGTTGGTCTGTATCTGATGATCCGTAAGTTTGATCTGGAAGCAAAATATCCTGAGATGATGGCTGAAATCAAAGCCCGCAACGAAGCAGAAGCAGCAACTGAGAAAACTGTGGAGTAATCCGGGAGATCACACATAGGAGAAGCAAGATGCTGAAAGTATACGACCTTACGATAGAACAGAAGACAGAGCCGCTCGGGCTGGATGAACTCCAGCCCCGCTTCTCCTGGAAGCTTGAAAGCGGCCATCAGAATGTTGTCCAGACAGCTTACCGGCTGACTGTCTCAAACGGTGAGGAAATGTGGGACACCGGCCGGGTTGAGAGCGGACAGAGCACGCTGATTGAATATCTGGGAGCGGTTTTCGCCCCCCGGACGGAGTACAGATGGGAAGTCACCGTCTGGGATAACTGCGGAGAGAGCGCTGCAGCTTCCTCCCGGTTTGAGACAGGTCTCCTGAACGGAAGTGCTTTTCAGGATCACGCGGCCTGGATCACGCATCCGTTCCCGAAAGAGGAGACAGCAAGCCCGGTCTTTATCAGATCCTTCCATGCGGATAAAGAAGTCCGGCGCGCCAGACTGTACGCAACGGCACTGGGCCTCTATGAGGCTGAACTCAACGGCGAGACGCTGGGTGACGGAAAGGGAGAAGTCTTTTTTGCTCCCGGCTGGACGAACTATCATAAGCGGCTTCAGTATCAGACTTATCCGCTCGAAGTGAAGGAAGGGGCGAACGAGCTGCGCATCACGCTGGGCAGGGGCTGGTACTGCGGTGCCTTGGGATTCAATCCCACGCCGGACAACTATGGCGACCGTACCGCGCTGCTGGCGATTCTGGTCATCGATTACGCTGACGGTACTTCCGAGGTGATCGGCACGGACGAGTCCTGGGCAGTTACCACCGGAGCGATCCGCTTTTCGGAGATCTACGACGGCGAGACACAGGACACGACGCTTCCGGAGAGCGCTCCGGAAAAGGCACTTCGGTACGAGCATGATTTTGACACGATCATCGGCCAGGAAAATGAGCCCGTCCGCTGCCTTGTGCGGCTGGCGGCGGAAAAGTCCTTTGTGACGCCGGCGGGTGAATCGGTCTATGACTTTGCGCAGAACCTCACAGGCTGGGTGGAGGTCCGGATCAGCGGACGTCCCGGCCAGACGCTGACGCTGCATCACGCGGAGAGCCTGGACGAGAACGGCAATTTCTACACCGGGAATCTGAGCTTTGCCAAAGCGACGGACACCTATGTTCTGAACGGCGACGCACAGGTGCTTCGTCCTCACTTCACCTTCCACGGCTTCCGCTATCTGTGGGTGGAGGGCCTCGAGGAGGGGCAGGAGGCGGAGTTTACCGCCTGCCATCTTTCTACGGATCTGCGGCATACCGGAAGCTTTTCCTGCTCCAATGAGCTGGTCAACCGCCTGCAGCAGAACATCCTGTGGGGGCAGCGGGACAATTATCTGGACGTTCCCACGGACTGCCCGCAGCGCAGCGAGCGGCTCGGATGGACCGGAGATGCGACGGCCTTCGGACCGACGGCAGCTTTCAATGAAAACATTCTTCCCTTCATGAAGAAATGGCTTCGGGATCTTGCCAGCGAGCAGACGGCCGAAATCGGAATGCCGCAGGTCGTGCCGAATATCATGGGCGTGGGCCAGAGCGGCGCGGCTTACTGGGGCGATGTGTCGACGGTTCTGCCCTGGACACTGTATCAGGCTTACGGTGACAAGCGGATCCTGGCTGAGCAGTATGAGAGCATGAAGATCTGGGTAGACTTCATCACGGCACAGTGCGGAGAGAACGGGCTGTGGCAGACCGGCTTCCAGTACGCTGACTGGCTCGGCCTGGACGCGGAGATGAACGGGCTTGGCGAGCCTCGCAAAGGTGCAACGGATGACTATTTTGCCGCCAACGCCTGCTACCTGTGGAGCCTGCAGATCATTGCCGATACGGCGCAGCTGCTGGAGGAGACGGAAGACGAGCGCAGTTACCGCGCGCTGCGGGAGAAGGTCCTCGCCGCCTTCCGGGAAGAATATGTGACCAGGACGGGACGCCTGGTCTGTGAGACGCAGACTGCGCTGATTCTGGCACTGCATCTGAACCTGGTGGAGGAGAAGCACCGCGCGCGGATCGCCGGGATGCTGAGAAACAGCATCGATGCGCACAAGACACATCTGGTAACCGGATTTATCGGAACGCCCTACGCATGCCTGACCCTCTCTGACAACGGCATGCATGACCTGGCGGGCAAGCTTCTTCTGCAGGAGCAAAACCCGGGCTGGCTCTATGAAGTGAAAATGGGAGCGACGACAGTCTGGGAGCGCTGGGATTCGATTCTGCCGGACGGCAGTTTCAATCCCGCCAATATGAACTCGCTCAATCACTATGCTTACGGATCGATCGGAAACTGGCTCTACACGAGACTGGCCGGCCTGCAGATTCTGGAGCCGGGTTACAGACGCTTTGCCGTTAAGCCGCAGTTCATACAGGGCATCGAGTGGGTGAAGCTTGGATACGAGAGTCCTTACGGGCCGATCCGGGTGGAGTGGTCCTGCGAAAACAAAGTCATCCGGGTGGAGATCGAAGTTCCCGCAAATACCACAGCCGTCGTGACACTGCCGGAGAAGGATGAGTCTCTGGAACTGGGCAGCGGCGTCTATGTCTATGAGTACGCCACGGAAACGAACCTGCACCTCGACCGCTACAGCATGGAAATGCCGCTGCGCGTGCTGATGGAGCACCCGCTTGGCAGGAGTCTTCTCGCGCAGTATGCGCCGGAGATGGAAGGAAACAAAATGCTCGAATATGTCATCGATCAGCCGATCACTGCGCTGCTTTCCTATGCGCCGCAGATTCAGCCGCTGTTTGAGACGATCGTCGCGGCGATGAATGCACAGGAGTCCTGAGAAGTCCTGGGAAGTAATCAGGAAGAACAAGATCAAGGAGAACGAGATGGAAAAGATATTGATTCAGGGCAATCATTTTGTTGACGAGAGCGGACACCAGGTCCTGCTTAACGGTATCAATGTCGTCTGCAAAGAGCCGGACCAGGGCTACCTGTTCCCTGGACTTGAGGATGTATTCCGGAACTTCTCGCAAATGGGCTTCAACCTGATCCGTCTCGGAATTTTCTGGGACGGTGTGGAGCCGCAGCCCGGTGTCTATGACACGGCTTATCTGGAACGGGTCAGAGATGCCGTCCGGCTCGCGGAACAGTACGGAATGTATACGCTTCTGGATATGCATCAGGATCTGTTTTCCCGGAAGTGGGGCGACGGCGCACCTGCATGGGCTGCACTGGATGAGGGAATGCCGCATCCGGAATCCTGCACCATGTGGTACGACGCTTATCTGCAGAGCGAAGCCATCATCCGCGCTGCGGACAATTTCTGGAAAAATGCACCCGCTGCGGACGGTGTGGGACTGCTGGATCACTATGCCGCCATGTGGACCATGCTGGCCGGATATTTTGACTCATGCGAAAGCATCATCGGCTATGAGCCGATGAACGAGCCCTTCATGGGAAGCATTGCCCGGATGGCATTCGGTGAAGCGGCACAGAAGACCGCCGCACAGTTCCCGGATTACAATCCTGCGGACCTTACAGCCATGAAGCCCGAACAGGCCGCCTTCTTCATGGGCATTGTTTCGGAGCGGCTGACGGATTTTGACAAAGAGACGCTGATGCCCTTCTACCGCCGTATGCAGAAGGCTGTGGAGAGTGCTTCCGACAAGCCGCTTGTGACCGGCGGAAATATCTACTTGAGCAGCACGATTCCGACCGGCATTGCTCGTCTTGATGAGCGGGGCAGACAGATTTACGCTCCGCACGGCTATGACGCTGTGGTGGATTCGGACTTGTATGAGTCCTTCAACAAGGCCAATGTGGAGATGCTGTTTGCGGACAAGCGCCGCAGCCAGCTGGAACTGGGTCTGCCGGTCATCGTCGGCGAATGGGGCGCTTTCCCTTCTAAAGATTTTACCGGCGATCTGATCCGCCACATGAACGGGATTTTGGAAGAGTATCTCTGGAGTTCCACTTACTGGCAGTATCTTCCGGGACTGGATACGGATCCGAACTATGCGGAGCTCGGCCGAGCCTATCCCATGCTAACGGCGGGTACCCTGAAAGCGTATCACTATGATGCGGATGCAAAATCACTGAACCTCAGTTATACGGCGGAAGCCGGCGGAACGACGACCGTCTACTGCCCGTTCTGCCCGAGTGAAGTGAAGGGCAGCGGCCCGGTCACTTCCGGAACGGAGATGATCACTGATCAGGCCTGCCTGGTCCGTGTCAGAGCAGAAGAGGCAGGAGAGTTGACAGTCACAATTCAGTAACGCGATTTTCGAGGGCGGTCTGTGGGAACACCACAGACCGTTCTTTTTTTGCGGGAAGAACCGCGAGATCAATGTAATTTATCCGACCAGTCGAGAAGACTCCCGCCTCTGCAGGCGGTGAGATGAATACTTGAATGTTAAAGCTAGTTCCGCATAGGGATAAAGCTATATTCTATGCGGGATTAACTTCTGTTTTCCTCTTCATTTGTGATTGTTTTTATACTATAATCATCTCTGCCAGAGGCAGTTTTTCTCGTTTTCAGGCATGC
>JAFRIW010000062.1 GCA_017432565.1 Lachnospiraceae bacterium | reverse complement strand
GGTTCAGTGACTCATTTTGTACAATGAGTCACTGAACCTGTCCCCCTGACTCCCCCTGACTAAGCCCTGAACTTATTTCTTTCCTGCGTGTCTGCGCATGAGGACGACGCTCTGCAGCAGGATGAAGAAGCACAGCATCGCGCCTGTGGTAATGCTCTGCCACCACGGGTCCCGGAGGCCGGAGGTGGTGACGATGGATTTGATGGTACTCAGTGTCAGAACACCGAACAGGGTGCCGATGACGTTGCCGACACCGCCGGTCAGAAGCGTTCCGCCGATGATGGAGGAGGCAATCGCGTTCATCTCCGCGGCGGTCGCATTGGTCGCGTTGCCGGCGCCGGTGTGCATCATAAAGACAAAACCCGCAATGCCGGACAGGATGCCGCAGAGAAGATGTGCCATGAAGCGTGTGTGCCGTACGTTCACGCCGAGCATCAGCGCGCTCTGCCGGTTTCCGCCGACTGCGTAGAAGTGACGGCCGAGCTGCATCCTGCGAAGCAGGAAGAAGACCAGCACAACAATCACCAGCGCGATCACCACACCGATTTCCATCCGGGCAGGAATCATGACGCCCTTTTTATTGGGCGATCCGAGGAACGGGATCTCGATGCGGGTCTGGAGAATGTCCATCAGATTCTGCGGTGCCTTCTGCGGATCCACGCTGATAATGGTAATCATGCCGCGGGCAAAAAACATGCCTGCCAGTGTGATGATAAACGGCTGGATTTCCAGATAGGCGATCAGATATCCCTGAACGAGTCCGTAGGCCAGGCCGATCAGAAGCGCCGTCAGAAGCGCAAACAGAATTCTGGACGTGTCGGACAATCCGAGCGCCGCCTCGATTTTGTTAAACGGCCGCAGATTTCCGTTCAGAATCATGACGCCTGTCATCGCTACGAGGGCGGTCACACCGCCGACGGAAATATCGATGCTGCCCGTGATCATGACAATCGTAAGACCGCAGGAAATGATAATCAGAAACGCATTGTCGTTGAGGAGGTCAAACAGCATCTGAGGCTTTAAGAAGCCGCCGCCCCAGATCACCATGGCCAGCACATACATGAACACGAAAATGCAGATCGTGATCGTCAGAAGGAGCTGCGTATCCGTGATCGGTTCTCTTCTGCGTCCCAGAAGGTTCTTATCTTCCGTTTTCATGTTATGCGGCCTCCTTTCCGGCGAGTGTCTCCCTCTTCTCTCTGAATTTCTTCAGATAACGGTCAAAAGCTTCCTTCACCACAGGAGATCCCATGACGACCAGGATAATGATGACAATTGCCTTGTAGGCTTTGACGTCTGTGGACGGCACCTTCATGGCGTACAGCGTGATGGTCAGCATCTGGATTGCATAGGCACCCAGAACCGATCCGATCATTCTGAATTTACCGCCGCCGAGGTTGTTTCCGCCGATCGCCACCGCCAGGATCGCGTCCATCTCGATGTTGATGAGCAGCGTCTCGTGGTTGATCAGACTCAGGCGGCTCACACCGATCACACCGGCGATGGCACAGCAGGCACCCAGAATCATAAATGCCAGCAGCTTGATTCCCACATGATTGATTCCGTTCAGTCTGGCCGCGCGCTGGTTAATGCCAACCGACTGAATATAGAGTCTGAGTGTGGTCAGACGGAACAGGACACTGAACAGGATACCGGTCAAAATCACGATCAGGATCGGCGTCGGTACCGGTATGCCGGGGATGAAGCTTCCGATCGCGTTGATGATCGGGCTTTCAACCGTCGGCGTGGCGCCGCCGTTGATCCAGTAGGCGATGCTGCGGCCGCAGGTAAACAGGATCAGCGTCGCGATCATCGGCTGGATTCCGAAGACGGATACCAGCACACCGTTGAAGGAGCCGAAGATCATGGCGACGATGCAGCAGCAAATCACAGCCAGAAGCACGGTGAAGGCCGAAATGGAAGGACCGCCCTTGAGCACTTTGACAAATACACTGCCCGCGATGGCTGCCAGTGCGCCGACGGAAATATCCTGTCCGCCGGAGGCCGCTGTCACCAGCGTCATGCCCATCGCCAGGATCACCAGCTCGGACGCGCCGTTCAGAATCGAAATCAGATTGCCCTGCAGTACCGGTTCTCCGTTATTGTTGGAAGCGAGGCTGACGGAGAAAAAGGACGGATCCCGGAAAAGGTTGAAGATCACCAGAATCACAATGGCGATCAGCGGGATCAGAAGCTGCGAATGATTCGCGAGGAATCCGGATTGTTTATTCTTGTTCATGTCAGGCCCCCTCTTTCTCCAAAGCGCCGGCTGTTTCCATGCGCCCTTCTCCGGCAATGGTGCGCATCACGCGGTCCTGCGTCAGGTCATCGCCTTTCAGCTCGCCGACAATGTTGCGGTCGCGCATGACGATCAGACGGGAGCAGGTGCGGAGCATTTCCTCGATCTCGGAAGAGATGAAGGTAATACTCATGCCTTCTTCCGCCAGCTTCAGCACCAGCTTCTGAATCTCTGTCTTGGTTCCGACGTCAATACCTCTCGTCGGCTCATCCAGAATCAGATAATCCGGGTGTGTCAGAAGCCATCTGGCCAGAATGACCTTCTGCTGATTGCCGCCTGACAGGGAGCCGACCGGCGTCTCCTGCGATGCGGTCTTGATCTCCAGCGCTTTGATATATTCGTCAGCGAAGGCCTCCGCCTGTGCACGTGAGAAGGGATGGCCCATGCCCTGAATCACCTGCAGGGCGAGAATAATGTTGTCCCGCACGGACAGATCCGCAATAATTCCGTCGCCCTTCCGGTCTTCCGGGAGATAGCCGATCCCGCTGCGCATGGCATCGAGCGGCTTGCTGATTTTGACATTCTTTCCTTTCATGGTGACTTTTCCGCCCGTCACCGTGTCCGCGCCAAAAATCGCGCGCACACTCTCGCTTCGTCCGGAGCCCAGAAGGCCGGTAAAGCCGTTGACTTCTCCTTTGGCGATGTGGAAGTCAAACGGTTTGCTCTCCGAGCTCGAGAGGCCTTCCGCCTCGTACAGGATCTCCTGCTTCTGATCCTCTGTCCGCTCCTGTTTCTTAATGACGGACAGCTCCTCGAGGTCTTTGCCGATCATCTTCGCGACCAGCTCAACCTGCGGCAGATCCTTCACTTCATACTCGCCGACCAGCTCGCCGTTCCGGAGAACCGTGATCTGATCGCTGACCTCATAGACCTGTTCCAGGAAGTGGGTGACGAAAATAATACCGACACCCCTCTCCTTCAGATCGCGCATGAGCTTGAACAGCATGGCGACTTCCGTGTCGTCCAGAGATGAGGTCGGTTCGTCCAGAATCAGAACTTTGCAGTCCGTGTCCACTGCCCTGGCAATGGCAACCATCTGCTGCACCGCCAGAGAGCAGCTGCCCAGCTGCTGCCTGGGTCTTGCCGGGATGCCGAGATTTTCCAGCTGCTCGCCGGCGCGCTGCTCCATGGTTTTCCAGTCCACGGTCTTTCCCGGCGTGCGGCCGATAAACATATTTTCGGCGACCGTCAGGTTCGGGCACAGGGTAATTTCCTGGTAAACTGTACTGATTCCGTAACTCTGCGCTTCCTGCGGAGAGCGGATCATGATCGGGTGATCTGTGCCGTCGATGCGGATCTCTCCTTCATCCATGGTATAGACACCGGTCAGTACTTTGATCAGCGTGGATTTTCCTGCGCCGTTTTCTCCCATCAGTGCGTGGATTTTTCCTTTGCGGAGCGTAAAGTCCACATGGTCCAGTGCCTTTACGTTCGGGAAGGATTTGCAGATCCCCCGCATTGTCAAAACGATATCATTTTCCATCCGCTCTTCTCCTGTAGCTTGTACCTTGAAAGAGCGCGGTCCGGACCGCAGATTTCTCTACTCATCCACACCGCGCTCTCTGATTTACATTTTTACAATTGCTGATTCAGACTGTTGTTTCACTGTCCGGATTATTCGCCAAGTCCGTAGGTCGCAATATCTTCCTCAGTGATCTCGCGGGCATCGAAGCCTTTCTCAACGGAGATGATCTGCTTCGCATCGTTCAGGCCTTCGATCGTTCCGCCGCTCTCAAGCGTCTGGATCATGTCGCTGATGACCTGTGCCTGGAACGGGCTGCACTGTCCGTCATAGTTCCAGTTGCCTGCCAGCAGTTCCCGAAGTGCCCACTTGTTGCAGTCAAAGCCCATGACGACGACGTCCTTGTCAACACCGTGTGTGATGCCGGCTTCGTCCAGAGCTGCGACAGCACCCTTCGCCATGCCGTCGTTCTCAGCATAGATTACGTTGAAGGGCTCCTTGGAGTTGATGACGGACTCAACGATCTTCTTCGCTTCCGCCTCATCCCATGTCGCTGTCTGCTGGACAACCTTGTTCATCTTGCCGGACTCGAACTGCGCGTCCAGAGCACCGGTACGGCCGAGCTGAGCATCGCTGCCCATCGCACCCTGGATGTGGATGACATTGTATTCAGGAAGATCAAGGGAGAGCAGCCAGTTGACAGCCGTCTCACCTTCCTGTGCCATGTCGGAGACAACAGCGGCCTCGAACAGCTCGGGATCGCAGTCGATCATACGGTCAAACAGGAAAACGCTGATGCCGGCGTCCTGCGCATCTTTCAGGACTGCATCCCAGCCGGTGGTCTCAGCGGCGGAGATCAGGAGGTAATCAATACCGTCTGTAATGAACTGGCGGGCAGCGGAGAGCTGCTCATCATTCTTGATGCTGTAGAAGAACTTTGCATCATAGCCGTTGTCTGCTGTGAAAACATTGATGAAGTCGTTTACGTTGGCTTCACGATAACCGGACTCTGAAGGCGGGTTGTTGACGACACCGACCTTGATCAGACCTTCTGCTGCAGCGGCCTCCTCAGCGGGAGCAGCCTCTTCTTCAGCGGCGGGTTCTGCGGCGGGAGCTGCGGGAGCTGCGGGAGCAGCGGCACAGCCGGCAATCGACGCTACCATGCAGCCAGTCAGCAAAAGAGCGATTAACTTTTTCATCTTTTTTCCTCCTATTCATCAATTATGAATGATCGTTCCGGGGGATTTCCTTCCCCTGCATCCATCAAACCATTAAGGACGTCCGCGGTCAATGCGCCGGAGCCCTCCAAAGGCAAATACGTGAAAGCGAACAAATACAACTTTGTATGTTATAATAAAAAAGAATACAACTTGGGCAAAATGTGGTTTTTCTTCAGATTTTGGACAAAAAAAGGGGGATTTTCTACGATTCCGGCCGCCTGATTTACCTTTTCCGCCTCCGAAAAAATCAACAAAAAGCAGAGCAATCGATTAAGTTTTTTCATTCCGCGTCCGGAAAATTCGATAGGAAATAACCCCCGCTCCGCACGGAAAGGACTATTTTTTATGGCGGCAAAATATGAAATTCTGGCGGCACAGCTGCGGCGTCTGTGTACCCGGATGAAGCGCCGGGGGGAGACAAAACTCCCCAGTGAAACCGAGCTTGCCGCACAGACGGGAAACAGCCGCCAGACCATCCGGCACGCGCTGCGGATGCTGGAAGAAGAAGGTCTGATCCGGCGCGTGAGGGGCAGCGGGACTTATCTGTCCGATGAAAAGGAAAAAAAAGCTGCACGGGTCGCTGTTCTTGTAAGCAGTGCCGATACATATCTTTACCCGCAGCTGATCCGGGATATCGAGGCCGTCTGTCAGACCGAAGGGCTGCAGACAGCTGTCTTTTCCACCGGGAACGAGGTCATGAAAGAACGCGGGATTCTGGAATCACTGCTGCAGGACAAGCCCGCGGGAATTCTGATGGAGGCTGCAAAAAGTGCACTGCCCAGTCCGAACCTGGATCTGCTTTCCGCGATGGAGCGGCACGGGATCCCGCTGGTTTTCCTGTCGGCTCCTCTTCCGGTCCCCGGGGGCGCGCCCTGTATCCGCGCTGACAATGAAGGCGGCGCCGGGATGCTGGTCCGTTATCTGCTGGAGAAAGGCCGCCGCAGGATCGGCGGCATCTTCAGAAGCGATGAACTGCAGAGCACAGAGCGTTATCATGGATTTGTAAGCGAGCTGATCCGCAGCGGCTGCCCCGTGAATGAAAATGCCATTCTCTGGTTCGATACGGAAGATCACAGGCAGCTCCTGCGGGAGCCGGACCGGCTGCCGGAGCGGATTAATCTGTCCCGCCTTTCGGACTGCGATGCCCTCGTCTGCTCTAATGACGAGATCGCCTATCATCTGATCCGCCACCTTCTGAAGGCGGGCGTACGGGTCCCGGAGGACATGGCGGTCGTGAGCTTCGACAACAGTCATTACTGTCTCCTGAGTCCCGTGTCCATCACTTCCCTCACCCACGAAAAGCACCAGCCGGGCAGGGCTGCGGCGGAAGCGCTCCTGAATCTGATCAACGAAAAAAGCGCGCGGTCTGCGCGCCTTTCATGGACTCTCCGGGAACGGGCCAGCGGGTAACTGCGGCACATGACAGCCGGCTGCCGCATTCTCAGTATTCCCGTCCGCTGATCAGTTCCTCACTTAAAACACCGGGGGAAAAGAAGGTCTCATCGACATAGGTCAGCTTTGCAGGCGTCTCGCCCGCCTCCAGCTGCCTGATCAGTGACGCGACACGCGGCCCGTGCAGCGGATTGCACTCGACACAGACACTGATTTTGCCCTCCAGACAGAGCTTCAGCGCATCCCGGACCGCGTCAAAGGAAATGATCATCACATCTCCGTCCGTTCCGCAGCGGATCCCCGCCTCCTCCAGCGCGCGGATCGCGCCGAAGGTCATATTGTCATTTTCACTGTAAATGACATCGATCTCCTCCCCTGTCTGCAGGAAATCGCGCACCAGTTCATAAGCCTTTGCTTCCGTGTACTCGCCCTTGAGTCTGGATACAATTTTCCACCCGGGGTGCGTCCGCGCCGCATCGTTCAGCGCTTTGGTCCGCTGGATCTGGGCCGTCGCTCCGTCCGTTCCCATGATATGGAGGATACGCAGCGGCTGATTCAGTCTTCCCTGCTGCTGGACGGTTCCCTCCAGCCACCTTATGGCGCGCTGTCCTTCCTCCAGGAAGTTCGAGCCCACCCAGCTGGTGTACAGGCTTTCGTCGCCGACCGCAATCTGCCGGTCGACAATAATAACCGGAATCCCTGCGTCTTTTGCCTCCTGCAGCACATCGTCCCAGCCCGATTCCGCGATCGGGGCGAGCACGATGTAGTCCACGTCCTGCTGGATAAAGTTCCGGATCGCGAGGAGCTGGTTTTCCTGCCTCTGCTTGGCATTGTCAAAAATCAGCTCAAAGCCGTTTTCTTCGCTCAGCGCACTGATCATGGAGGCTGTGTTGGCCATCCTCCAGTCCGACTCCGAGCCCACCTGCGAAAAGCCGACCCGGATCAGGTCTTCCTCCTGCACAGGCACGTCCTTCTGCCCGCACCCGGCACAGCAGATGCTGATAAGCAGAATCAGGGCTGCCAGCACGGCACACAGAGGGCGGCATTTTCCGGATCTCTTAATCATTGTTCGTCTCCATTCTGATTGTTTTCCTCTGTTCTGAAAGGGATGCGGATCGTCACCGTCGTTCCCACGTTTTCTTCACTTTCCAGTCTGAAATCCAGCTCCTGATCATAGACCAGCTTCAGGCGCTTGTAGGAGGCCAGCATGCCAAAACCCGACCCCTCGCTGTTTTCCAGCGATCGGCGCTGCTTCTCCAGCGTCTCCGGATCCATGCCCATCCCGGTATCCTTCACGGTCAGCACAGCCCTGCCGTCTTCTCTGCGGCTGCTGATCAGAATACTGCCGCCGCCGCGTTTTGACTTGATCCCGTGATAGATGGCGTTTTCGACAAGCGGCTGCAGCGTCATTTTGGGGACGAGGCATTCATCCAGCGCCGGGTCCATGTCGATCTCGTACTGCAGCACATCCTTGTAGCGGACCTGCTGAATCTCCAGATAGCTGCGCACATGCAGCTCTTCCTCGCGCAGTGTGATGATATCTTTTCCGTTTGAGAGAAACGAGCGGAAATAATTAGACAGGCTCGAGACCATCTCGACAGCCTGATCATTTTTGCCGGTCTCAATCAGCCACATAATCGCGTCCAGCGTATTGTACAGAAAGTGCGGGTTGATCTGTGCCTGCATCAGCGCCAGCTCCATGCCGCGCAGACGGATCTGTTCCTGGCGGTTTAATTCCATCTGATCATTCAGCCGCGTGACCATTTCTTCCAGGCCCTCGCCCAGCGCCTGCAGCTTGCTGTCCTGTGCCTCGACCGGCGGCCTGGCGGTCAGGTCGCCCTGGCCGATCTCCTCCACCCGGCTGTACAGCTCGTCGACCGGGCGAGTGATGCTGCGAGAGATCCGGAAGCTCTGCCGCAGGGAAAGCGCGACCACTGTGATGATCACGGCGGCGGAAATCAGGACGCCGCCCAGAAGCAGAATCCAGATCCGGTCCTGCATGGCAGCCAGTTCGCCCGCCTCGTGGTACAGATAGGTGTACATGTATTCCTGGATCAGCTCCGTGAGCACGTAAACATTGGTCTCCAGGCTGTGCATCCGGCTGTCGTACCCCTCCATACTTTCGATCGAGGCGATACAGTCACTTAGGTTGTCGCACAGGTTCAGAACACTGCCTGCTGCCTTCCGGCTCTCTTTATTTCTTGTGCTGCTAAGGAGCTCCGCCGCGAGTTCTTTTGCTGTCGTGACTTCCCCGAGGGGGACTTCGTCCTCGCTGCCGGTCACGAAGTAATACATCTTCAGGTCGACTTCGTCTTTAAAATTCTGGTTGAAACGGGAGGCGGTGGAAATATTTCTGCTGACAGTCGTGTATTCCACGCTGTAGATGATAAAAACCAGCAGCATGAACAGGGACAGCACGCAGAGCGGTACTGTCAGATAAATGATCAGCTGCCGTATTCTGGCGCTGATGGAATTCCTGTCTTTCAGAGCGTTCATTATTTTCATGGGCAAAATTCTGACCAGGTCTCTTTTAAACGGTTCTTACAGTTATATGGCTTTTATACGCTGTCCGAGCTGCGGAATTCCCTGGGCGTGCACCCCTGCGTCTTTTTGAAAACAAAGCTGAAGTAGTGAGGATCCTTATATCCTGTCTCGGCAGCAATCTCGCTCGTCCGCTTTCTGCTCTGCCGGAGAAGCTGCTTGGCCCGTGTCATTCTCTTCTGTGTCAGATATTCCACAAAGGAAAGACCCATTGTCTGGCTGAAGACGGCGCTCAGGTAATTGGTGCTGATGTTGATCGCCTTCGCCACGGAGTTGAGCGAAATGTTTTCATCCGTATAATGTGCGTCGATGTAGGCAAGGGCGCTTTCCACCAGCTGACTGCCCTGCTTCTTCGCCTCCTCGTCCCGGAATGCGATCGCCGTGCGCAGAACATCGGACAGATATTTCCGGAGATTTGCGGACTCTTCCATCTCCGGCGCCGGAAGCCGCGCGGCCAGCTGGGCGCGGTCCAGATCCATTTCTTTGGCGGCGGCCAGTGCGTTGATGCGGGCGCTCAGCAGCAGATACTGCCGGAACATCAGCGAGTCAGCCGCACTGCCGAGGCTCGCAAAATATTCCTCGACAAAGTCGTCGATCTCGTCTTCGGATCCCTTGTGGATAAAGTTCCGGATCAGCATCGGATCCGCCGTCTCTTCATCCACCACGTCCATGTTCCCCTGCTCCGCCGCATAGTCCGCGACTTCAGCGGCTCTGAAGATGTGCTGTCCGGGGATGAGATGACGGTAAGCCAGCGCGTGTCCCGCCGCCCTGTAGGACTGCGGAAGTCCGCTCAGCCGCGCTGTCGGTGTGCCGACCGCGGCGTACCAGATGGTCTTCTCTTCCGCCTGCTCGCAGTGGGAGCGGATGATTTCAATGCACCGCTCGGACTGATTCTCCACTCTGTCCGCAGATGCCTTGATCAGAACCGCGTAATTTAAAACGCCGCCGCGGAAGACAAGGAAGTCCGGATCCTGATAAAGCTTTTCGAGCAGCCGGTCCTGAAGTGCCGCTGTCTGCTCCGAGTAGGCAATGCTCTCGCCCGCCGTCTGCAGGCTGAAAAGCACGATATTATAACACTCCGCATCCAGCTCGATCTCGAGCTTTGCCGCCTGTTCATAGATTTCGGAGATGCTCAGTCCGCCGCTGACCATTTTCTCGAAGAAAACGCGGCGGGCGTAATGCTCATATTCCTTGGATTCCCGGACGAACTGCTGCAGGTATTCTTCCTGCTCCTGCTCTTCCTCGATCCGCTTTCTGGTCTCCTCCAGCGCTTTGATCATGTTCGCCTTGGTGATCGGCTTCAGAAGATACTGGTCCACATGGAGCTCGATCGCCTGTCTTGCATATTCAAAATCGTCATATCCCGAGAGAATGATGATCCTCGTCTTCGGCAGTTCCCTGCTGACCAGTCTGCTGAAGACCAGCCCGTCCATAAACGGCATCCTGATATCCGTAATCAGGATGTCGGGCCTGATTTTGCGCACCATGGGCAGCGCCATTTCGCCGTCGGAAGCCTCTCCCGCAAAAACGAAGCCGTACTCGCTCCACGGGATCATATCCCGGAGGCCCTCCCGCACGATACTTTCATCTTCGGTTATAAATACTGTGACAGGTCTCATTTCCGAATTTCTCCTGAAAACAGCCGCAACTCGTGCCTATTGTAACACAGGGTAAGTCAGGGGGACAGGTTAAGTGACTCATTTTACGAAATGATTCACTGAACCTTTCCCCCTGACTCTCACTCCGGTTATCCCGGTGTTGTATTTTACTTTTTCTCCGGCTTCGGCAGCAGAAGGTCCGGCATGTTCCGCACCATGCACTCCGAAACTGTGTAGGGCAGCTGTTCTTCTTTCAGAATATCGCAGAACAGGTCAAGCGCCTTTCTGTCTTTGCTCAGCAGCTGGAAAGACACACAGAATTTTCCGGGCAGGGCGTTTACTTCCAGCATCAGATTTCCGTCGGTGATGCTGTAGATGGACTGAATATACTCCGCCATACCGCCCCAGTCCATATTACCGACATAGCTCACCATATAGGTATCTCTTGTATCACTCGTGTAGTAACTGTGCTTTTTGGCGTATTTGATCTTCGCCTTCAGATTCGGCTGACTGTCGATCCCGTTCCTCGCTTCGCAGACCTTCCGAAACCATTCGAAGCTGTTTTCCGGCTGCATCTGCAAAAGGACCGCGCCCCGGGCACGCTGATTCAGCTTCTCGATCGATTCTTCTTCCATCTCCCAGTCATACCTGACGTGTATGAACCGCACAAAATCCCTGTAGGACACCGGACATCCGATATCCTTCCGATAGTCGTCAGCGATCTTCGCAGATATATGCTGACCCTGCTGGTAAGGGAAATAGCGGGCTGCCACTTTCATCAGAATCGCTGACAGAACGGTATTCGGGGTGCCGTCGATCTTTTTGGCGTACTCCATAAACGCTTTGCTGTCCAGCTCAACCTCATAAAAATATACATCCTTTGAAAACGGATTGATAAAGTAGAACAGGTCCTGCTCCATCCCGACATTGCTGTCTCCTTCTTCATATCGCTTCAGTGGATCTTCGACCGGCAGCTGGTCAGGGTCAGGATACGCATACTCTGCCTCGTCAACCGGAGAGCCGACTGCTTTCAGGTCCACAGGCGGTTTGATCTTCCCGTATTTCTTAGTCAGATACTGGAACAGAGTCGTCTTGACCCAGTACATCGCGCCGAAGCCGCCGCACAGGGAATGGGCCCAGTTGAACCAGATGCTGTTCTCTTTATATGTGATGGCAAAAAGATGCTCCCCCACTTCTTCGGAGCCCAGCACAAGGCGCCTGTCCGTCTCCGGCAGAACCGCGATCGGGCGGTCATTCGGCAAAAGAACATAGTTCTCACCTTCGTCCAGTCCGACCCGGACAGAATAATAGGGGAATCTGGTTATTGCTTCTCCTGCCGCCTGCGTCAGGATCTCTTCATCAACCTTCTCTGTCATGTTCACTTTGATACGAACAGTGAAGGCGTTTTTCTTCATGTATTCATACAGCAGGTATACATCCGGATTATTACTCATGGTCAGCTCCTCATTTTGTCTTATCAAACCCGTCTCTCTTGAACCTCCCACCGCCTGCAGAGGCGGGGGATTCCTGCTTCATCGCTATAGTTTGCCGGCCAAGACGTGTCTTTGCCAGGCAGTGACCATCGGCTCCACAGGCGTTGACTTCGGGCAGTTCCTGCCCTAGTGAATCTAT
>JAFRIW010000061.1 GCA_017432565.1 Lachnospiraceae bacterium | reverse complement strand
AGGACCGGGACGGTGAAACGGTTACGGTTCCGGTCGGCGCCTTCGCAGTGGAGGTCATGGATTTCGAACACGGGAAATCATGGACGAAAGATAAGGACAATCAGGATCCGGACCTTGTCCTGGGCCTGCCGGATTCCAGCAACGCGGCTGAATCTACCGGTGATCTCAATCTCGGCGGCGGCGGCAGAGTGACTGTCCGGCTTGGTGAGGCAGTCTATGACGGCAAGGGAAATGACATTTATATTTTTGAAGTCGGCCCCGATGTTGAAGCAACAAAAGTGGAAGTCAGCAGCAATCTCACGACCTGGTATGAGGTCGGCATCGCCGAGGGGCGGACTGCCGGTGTGGATCTTTCCGGCCAGGTTCCCAAAGGCAGATCCTTCCAATATGTCCGTCTGACAGATTGTAATGAAGATGCCACCGGTTCCTATCCGGGCGCTGACATCGATGCCGTATGCGGACTGCACACACGGGAAATTGTAAGAAAGTGAATCAGTACAGAGGTAAAGTGCAAAAACTGCAGAAACAGGAGAAACAGAAATGAAAAAAGGATCGCATGCCTGCTTGTACTGACGATGGTGCTGAGCTGCCTGACAGCCTGCACAATGTATGTTCCGCAATCCGACGGCAGCACACAGACACAGCCGGCGGTGAGCGCGCCTGCTGAGAACGCTGTGGCTGCGACGCCGTAAAAACCGGTAAAGCACTTTACGGATACATCAGAAAACAATATACTGAAGTCACCATAAAGAGAGGGCGAGAGACAAGCTCAGTGACCCCTCCGCAACCTGCTGGCAAGGTAAGGTGCGAAAGCTTGTATGATGGGTCTTATATGCAAAAATGGGCTCATCAGTCGATGGGCCTCTTTTTATGGACGGATTTGCGGGCCGATAAAAGGAGGTGCAGAGATGAGTGAGACAATGAAAGATTTTGGGGAAAAGCGCCGAAGCTACTTCGAAAAGAATCCGACGTTTGAAGAGTATTGTGACGATGTGTTCTTCTATATCAAAAATGACAAATGGCGCAGTGAGAACATGACGGAATATTCCAGGGAAGAGTTTGACGAGGATCTGAAAGACTGGTTTGTCCGCGAGGAACTGGAGAAATGTTTCAAGTATCGGGAACTGCCGATGCTTGTCGCCGCAGAATGGGAACTGATTATATTTTGAACAATAACGTGGTACACTTTTTGTAAGGTCAATGGAGCAATGAATTATTCATGCGAGGTGGTGTCCTATGTTTATTCTGATTCCGTTGTGTCTTGTTTTTGCAGCTCTGGTACTTTTCAGCGAAGAAAAGAAGCACTATGTACCGGCAGCTGTCTTTAAAGGGCTTGCTTCTCTGTGCTTTGTGATTCTCGGATTTATATGCACGCCCGGAGGCAGAACAGCTGACCGCCTCATAGCCGGCCTTATTCTGGGCGCCATTGCGGATGTTCTGCTGAATCTGCGCAACATTCTGAAAGAGAAGGCAAAACTTGTTTTTCTGGTCGGGATCCTGGTGTTCCTGCTGGGACATATTCTGTATCTGACTGCTGTTCTGCCGCTTACAGATCATAAGCCTGCCGCTGTTCTGACCGGCGTTGTTCTAACCGCGCTGTTCATCAGATGGATCTTTACGAAGGTCACAGCCGAGAAAGTGTTCAAAGCTTTCGGCATTGTTTACGTCGGAGCCATCATCGTTCTGAACAGCGTGGCTCTCTTTAACCTGATCGAGCACAGGTCGCCTTTCACTGTCTGTTTCATGATCGGGGCGCTGCTGTTCCTGGTCAGTGACATCATTCTGATCCTGAATACGTTTGGCTCGGAATCCAGACTCCGGCTCAGAGTCGTAAACCTTACTCTGTATTATATCGGTCAGCTGCTCATCGCGATCAGCCTGAGCCTGCTGGCGGGAGTCTGAACGTCAGCGGAAACCTGAAGATTAGTGGGAGTCTGTACATGAAAATGCTGTGGCGCCTTTCCCGGGAGGCAATCAGATACAGAGGTCTGTATATCATTGCGATTATGGCGACGCTCGGCCTGACCCTGGTCAACCTCGCCGCCCCGAAGGTGCTCTCGTCCATGACAGGCATCGTCGAAAGAGGGGTGGACGAAGCCGGGCTGAAAAGAATCTATGTTCTGACGGCTGTCCTGATCGGCTTATATCTTCTGAGAGTGCTGTTCCGCTTCCTCAGCAACTATCTTGCGCACAAAGCAGCCTGGTATCTGGTCGGCGATCTGCGGACCCGGACCTATGACAAGCTGGAGCATATGCATCTTGGCTTTTTTCACGATAAGCAGACGGGTGATCTGATGAGCCGCATCGTGAACGACACAAGAGATTTTGAACTGCTGTACGCACACATGATTCCGGAGAGCATCACGAATCTTGTGACCTTCGCAGGGGTTCTGATCGTGCTGATGTTCATCAACCTGAAGCTGGCGCTGATCACCTGCGCGCCGATTCCGCTGATCCTGGTTTCCGGAATTATTTTTGCCAGAAAGGTACGGCCGTTTTTCCGCATCTCCCAGACCAAAATGGGAGAGCTGAACGGCAAGCTTCAGGACAACCTTTCCGGCATTCACGAGATCCAGTCTTTCGGAAGAGAAGCGTACGAGACCGGACGCGTAAATGACAGAAATTTTGAACATGTGCGCGCGATGCTGCAGGCACTTAAGATCAGCGCGGTCTTTCATCCGTCGGTCGAGTTTGTTTCTTCGCTGGGAACAATTCTTGTTGTGGCGTTCGGAGGTTATCTCGCCTATGCGGACGGCCTGAGAGTGGAAGATATCGTTGCTTTTCTTCTGTACCTCTCGCTGTTTTACGGACCTGTCACAGGGCTTGCGACGCTTCTGGAAAACATGCAGCAGTCCATGGCCGGCGCGGAACGTGTACTGTATATACTGGACTCGCCCTATGAAATCCAGGACAGACCGGGCGCGGTGGAACTGAAGGACGTACAGGGCAGCATCGAATTCGATAAAGTGAGTTTTTCCTATAATGAAAACGAGCCTGTTCTGAAGGAGGTCTCCTTTCGCTGCGAGCCCGGCCAGATGGTCGCGCTGGTCGGTCCGACAGGCGTTGGCAAAACAACGCTGACCCAGCTCATTTCGCGTTTTTATGAGCCGTCTTCAGGCAAAATATTGATCGACGGCAGGGACATCCGCGACGTCACGATCGAGAGTCTCAGGAAAAACATATCGCCCGTGCTCCAGGACACCTTCCTCTTTAACGGAACTATTGCGGAGAACATCGGCTATGCGCGGCCGGACGCAGGACCTGAGGAAATCCGTGCCGCAGCAAAGGCAGCGAATATCGACGCGGATATTATGGCGATGGCAGACGGTTATGAGACGCAGGTCGGGGAACGCGGCGTCAAGCTCTCCGGAGGGCAGAAGCAGATGATCGCCATTGCGAGAGCTGTGCTGCGGAATTCTCCGATCATCATTCTGGACGAAGCGACGGCATCCGTGGATGTGGAGACCGAGCAGCAGATTCAGAAAGCGATCGCCGGTATCGCCGGCACCCGGACGATCATCGCGATCGCGCACAGACTCTCCACCATCCGCAATGCGGACAAAATCCTGGTGATCGAGGAGGGACGGGTCGTTGAATCCGGGACGCACGACGAGCTGATCGCCCTGGGCGGGAGCTATGCAAGGATGGCGGGGATTCAGACCGGTGCCGCCGGGGACAGTCCGGCCTGAAGCAGGATGATCTTCCTCACAGAATAATTCATGAAAAGATACTGGAAATTTTGCGCCCGGACATTTATAATGTCCTGTGGTTAGTTAAAACTAACGCATAAAGATCAATCCGGTTTGAGAGGGAGGAAAAAATGAAAGCAGATTACAAAAACTGGATGCCCAAAGGAATGGTGGCAGGCACAGCGTGCGGCGCGCTGGTGTTTCTGATTCTCACTGCGGTGTTTGCAGCGGCACCGGTCGCAGCGCCTGTAAAGAAGGTTCTCCTGCCGGTTTTGCTGGCCGCAGCGGTTATATTCATTGCGGTTACTGTATGGATGTACCTGATGTACAGTGCATTCTCCTACAACGGAAAGCGGCAGATGTCGAGGCAGATCATTGAAGGCGTTGCGTCTTACGTAAACGTCCCTGATGGCGGAAAAGGTCTGGATGTCGGATGCGGAAGCGGAGCGCTCACCATAGCCTGCGCAAAGAAGAACCCGGGGGCAGCTTTTATCGGGATCGACAGATGGGGCAAAGAATATGCCTCCTTTAATAAAGCCCTCTGCGAGAACAATTCAAAAGCGGAAGGCGTCAGCAATACATCTTTTATGCAGGGAGATGCATGTAAGCTGCCTTTTGAGGATGAGACTTTTGATGCAGTGACAAGCAACTACGTATATCACAATATTCCTGTCAGAGACAGGCAGGCAATCCTTCTTGAGACACTTCGCACATTAAAGAAAGGCGGTGTTTTTGTGATACATGACATCATGTCAGAAGCAAAATACGGCGATATGCAGGCGTTTGTGAAGAAGCTTAATGATATGGGGTACAGTGAAGTCAGGCTCATAGATACAACAGACGGAATGTTCATGAGTAAATGGGAGTCAGTATGGATGGGACTTTCCGGCTCGGCCATTCTTGTGGGGAGGAAGTAGGCGATGGGACTGCCGGTAGACATTCATCTGACAGACAGATACAATGATGACGAAGACGGATTACGGATTCGGAGGGACAAGCATATGAGATCAAAGGCTTTGATTTCTGTTGTCTGCATATGTCTGCTGTTGTCATTGTGTTCCTGTACAATAAAATCGGACAGAAAGATCAGTGAGAAAGTGCTGAGTGACAGAAAGGCGGCATACGAGAATTATTTAAAAGAAACTTATCCGGATGAAACCTTTACCGTCGAGGTGTGGCAGGAGTACGGAGAGGATATCGGCCCGGCCGGACTGCCGGATTACGAGGGATATCTGATCCGGCAGGTGGTCACCGACTCCAGGGGCAACAGATTTCAGGTCTTTGAAGTGGATGGAGGCAAGTACTCTGACGATTATCAGAAAGTCCTTGACGGCTGGATCGAATATGATGAGAATGGCCAGTATGTTTACCACTGACAGCATAATTGACCGGTTTCAGACAGCTGCCGGCTGAAAGAAGGAGGTACGGATGTCTGTCCCTGACAGAAGTATTGATCCGCGACTGTTATCTGCCGCGAAAGAAGAGTTTTTGCGGAAAGGCTATAAAGCGGCTTCGCTTGCGGAGATCTGCAGGGCTGCCGGCGTGACAACAGGCGCGCTGTATAAGCGATATGAGGGAAAAGAAGCGCTGTTTTCCGCACTTGTTGCCGGCACGATCCGGGATATGGAGGAGCATATTGCCGGAATCGAAGAAGACCTTCAGAAGTATTCGGATCAGGAACTGTACGATTCGCTTTCCATGACGTCGGAATCGATCATAAAGTGGATGAAAATACTGGAGGAACACAGGGACGGATTTATCCTTCTGGTCAGGTGCGCTTCCGGAACCCGGTATGAAAACTTTCATCACGACTGGGCCGTGATCATGAACAGGATGAATTATAAATGGTATCTGGAGGCCCGCAGGCGGGGAATGACGAACCGGGAACTGAGCCGCGAAGAAATGCACGTTCTCACATCCTCAATCTGGGCACTGTTCTTCGAGCCGTTTCGTCATGACTTTTCATGGGAGCAGATCGAAGAGCACGCGGCGTTCTTTCATGATTTTGCCAATCTTCCCAAAGCACTCGGAATAGCAAATCCCAAAGACAACTAATCAGAATCCATGAAGACAATTCAATATTGCGAAATTCATCTGCCTGACTGATAATCAGATTATCGGTAACGGCCTTATTTTGCTTGCCGTTCATATTTGATTATTGAAAGGAGAACCTGTTATGGCAGAAGGAATGAATCAGAACACGCTATACCTGGTGACCGGGGCGGCCGGTTTTCTCGGCGGCACAGTGTGCCGTCAGCTGGTAGATCAGGGGAAAAAAGTGAGGGCTTTTATCCTTCCGAATGATCCGGCGAAGAAATTTGTCCCGGAAGAAGCGGAAATCGTGGAAGGCGACCTGACGAGCATGGACAGCCTCCGGCCCTTCTTCGATATACCGGAAGGATGGGAGGCGGTCGTGCTGCATATCGCCAGTATCGTCACTTCGACACCTGATTACAACCAGAAGATTATAGATGTGAATGTCGGAGGAACCAAAAATATCATCGAACTCTGCCTCAGCACTCCCCGCGTGAAGAAGCTGGTATACTGCTCCAGTACCGGAGCGATTCCGGATCTGCCGGGCGATGACGCTGTCATGAAAGAGATCGACTATTTTGACGAGACGAAGGTCATGGGCTGCTATGCAATGAGCAAAGCGTGGGCGACACAGGAAGTCCTGGACGCGTGCCATCACAGAGGCCTGAATGCCTGCATCGTACATCCCAGCGGCATTATGGGCCCCGGCGACTATGCGCTCGGAGAGATGACAAAGAACCTGATCGATATCATTAACGGTGAGCTGACTGCGGGAATCGACGGCAACTTCAATATCTGCGATGTCAGAGACCTGGCCGCTGCTCTGATCAGCGCGGCAGACAAAGGAAGAAGCGGAGAATGTTATATCCTTGCTAACGAAGTCCTTACGTTCAAAGAATTCTGCCGCATGGTCACTGACGAGAGCGGCGGCAAAAAAGTGAAAACATTCATTCCCGGCTGGGCGGCAGGCGTTATGGGACGTGTCATGGAGACGATCGCGAAGAAAAAAGGTGAAAAACCCATTCTCACATCGTTTAACGTATTCATGCTGACAAAGAACAATCACTATGATTCCTCAAAAGCGAAAGAGGAGCTTGGCTACACGACAAGATCCTATGAGGAGACGATTCACGATATGGTTGGGTGGCTGATCTCGGAAGGCTACATCAAAATGGAAGACGAATCCGAGGCGGAATCCTGAGGCGTCTTAAGCCTGATTTCAGTTTGAAAGGAGAAGAAAAATGGCGAATGTATGCGTAATAACCGGCGGCGGAAGCGGAATGGGACTGGAAACGGCCAGAAATATACCGAAAGACGTCATCCTGGTGCTCACCGGCAGGACAGTCTCGAAGCTGGAACACGCGAAAGAGATCCTCGAGGCAGAGGGCCACGAAGTCCATCTGACAGCCTGTGACGTCTCCGTGAGGAGGGACGTGCATGAACTGTGCCTGCTTGCGGCCAGCCTGGGTACGATCAGGACAGTGATCCATTCGGCCGGACTGTCTCCGACCATGGGAGATGCTGAAAAAATCATTATGGTCAATGCTGTAGGAACGAAGAACGTCAATATGGAGTTCTATAAGTATATGAATGACGGGGGCGTGATTGTGGACATCGCCTCCAGCTCCGCTTATGATGCGCCGGGTATTCTCGTGAAGCACCAGATTTTCGAAGAGGCGGAGTATCAGGAAGCGGATTTTGTCAGGCACATGGTCGGAGAAGCCAGGATGGTGCCCGGCGAAGGCAAAGACGCCGGATTCGCGTATACTCTCAGCAAGAGATTTGTCGTGTGGTATGCTGCAAAATGTGCCCATGAGTACGCGAAGAAAGGGATCCGCGTGGTTTCCGTAAGCCCGGGCCTCATCGAGACGGAGATGGGGACACGCGAAGCAGAGGCATGGGATTATACGAAGAAAATGATCGAGAACACCTGTGAACGCAGAATGGGCACGGCAGAGGAAATGGGATTCACGATCGCGATGATCGCCGATGAGAGAAACGGATATCTCAGCGGAGTCGATATTCTGGTTGATGGCGGAGCTTCTACCGGGAAACAGTTCAAGGATAAGTAAGAGGCGGTAAGAACCGGTAAGAGCCGGTGGGTTCAGAGGTCTTGTGCTGCAGTGACTGCTGCGGCACAAGACTTTTTTGTTTGCCATTAATTAATCCTTCGGAATGATCCGGCGGCATAAATCATATTTAATTATATTATTCCTATTGACAAAGTAGGAAATACACGATAACATACCAATCAACTTAGGAAAGGAGAAGGCCTATGCAGTACGATTTTGAAGCACGTGTCCGTGCAAATTACAGATTCGGCCGAATGTGTCGCTGTTGTCGCTGAGAAGGGAAAAGGAACAAGACACAGAAGACACAGCGGGCGGCGGCACAGGGAGCCGGCGCGCGCAATACCGGACAAGGAGAAAAAATTATGAAAAAGAATAATGTCAGAAAGATTGGTGCTTTTGGACTTGCAGCAGTTACCGCAATCGGCCTTCTCACGGGATGCGGTGCTCCGGCGGCAGGCAGTGCACCTGCCGGAACAGCAGAAGAGGCTTCGGCGGAAGCTGCTTCCGATGCGGTTTTCAGGACTGTCGATGAAATCAAAGAGAGCGGCACGGTCAACATCGGTGTCTTCTCCGATAAGAATCCGTTCGGTTATGTAGATGAGAACGGCGAGTACCAGGGGTACGATGTTTATTTTGCAGAGCGGATCGGACAGGACCTGGGCGTGGACATCAATTATGTTTCCACGGAGGCTGCGAGCCGCGTAGAGTATCTGGAGACCGGCAAAGTCGATATCATCCTCGCGAACTTCACGGTGACGGAAGAAAGGGCGAAGTCGGTTGATTTTGCACTTCCTTACATGAACGTGGCGCTGGGCGTTGTCTCCCATGAGGACAACGTGATCGAGAGCCTCGATCAGATCAGCGCGGACGACCAGGTGATCGTTATCTCCGGCACGACCGCGGAGACTTATCTGACGGAAAACAATCCGGAGATCCAGCTGCAGAAGTTTGACACCTATGCGGCAGCCAAAACGGCTTTCGAAAACGGAACCGGTGTTGCCTGGGCAAATGACAATACCGAAGTCATCGCGTTCTCTCTGGAGAACGAGGGCTATGTGGTAGGCATTCCTTCCCTCGGCAGCCAGGACACGATCGCACCGGCGGTCTCCAAAGGCAACAGCTCCCTGCTCAACTGGCTGAATGACGAGATCGTTGCTCTGGGCGATGAGAACTTCTTCCACGCCGATTACGAGGCGACGCTTCTGGACACCTACGGCAAAGATTATGAGGACACCCTTGTGGTGGAAGGCGGTGTCGTTGCCGGCGCTGCGGCTTCCCTCGAAATTCCGCAGGGCAGCGGCGAGACGATTACCGTCGCCGCTTCTCCCACCCCGCACGCCGAGATTCTCGCGCAGGCGAAGCCGATCCTGGAGGAGTACGGCTATGAACTGAAGGTCACTGAGTTTGACGACTATGTCCAGCCGAACCTGGCAGTTGAGTCCGGCGAATATGATGCCAACTATTTCCAGCACGTCCCTTATCTTGACAGCTTCAATGAAGAAAAGGGCACACACCTTGTAGATGCGGGAGATATCCATTATGAGCCTTTCGGAATCTATCCGGGAATCAAGTCTTCTCTGGATGAGATCGAAAAAGGCGATGCCATTGCCATCCCGAACGATACCACCAATGAGGCGCGCGCACTGCTTCTGCTTCAGGACAACGGCCTGCTGAAACTGAAGGACGGAGCGGGACTGACCACAACGGTCAATGATATCGTGGAGAATCCGAACGAGATCGAGTTTGTAGAGCTGGAAGCTGCACAGGTAGCCCGTGTTGCAGATGAGGTAGCTTTCGTAGTACTGAACGGCAATTACGCACTGGAAGCTGGCTATTCCGTCGGACGCGACTCCATCGCATACGAGTCCTCCGATTCCGTGGCGGCTGAGACCTACGTGAATATTGTGGCGGTCTATGAAGGAAATGAGACCGAGCCGAAGATCCAGGCACTGGTAGCCGTCCTTCGCTCCGAAGCAATTCAGAAATTTATTGAAGAGACCTATGACGGCGCTGTCGTCTTCTATCAGAAGTAAGCAAAATCAGGATCTGAACAAGGAGGCGGGGCTTCTGAACAAAGTCCCGCCTTGCTCCATGTAAGAAGGAATTGTAAGAAGGAATCGTGGTATGGATTTCAGTGTGATTGCAAAATATCTGCCGCTGTATGAAAAAGCACTGCTTCTGACAGTCCGGATCGGGTGGATGGGAATTTTCCTCGCAATCCTGATCGGGCTGCTTTGCGCGGCGGCCATCCGCTTCCGGATCCCGGTTCTCTCCGGGATCGTGAAGGCCTATATCGAGGTCTTCCGCAACACCCCGCTTCTGGTGCAGCTCTTTTTTATTTATTTCGGTCTGCCAAAACTTGGAATCTCCGTGGATGCGGAGCACTGCGGCATGATCGGCCTGGGGCTGCTCGGCGGTGCCTACATGGCGGAGGCGTTCCGCAGCGGCCTGGAGACCGTGGAAGTGATCCAGCGGGAAAGCGCACTGTCCCTCGGCATGACGGAGAGACAGGCCTTTTTCTATGTGATCCTCCCGCAGGCTGTCTCGGTCAGCGTGCCTGCTTTTGTGGCCAATATCATTTTCCTTCTGAAGGAGACGAGCGTGTTTTCGGCGATCAGTCTGATGGATCTGATGTTCACGGCAAAAGATCTGATCGGCCTTTATTACCGGACGACGGAATGTCTTTTCCTGCTGGTTGTGTTTTACCTGATCATGCTGCTTCCGGCTTCTGTTCTCGGAAGTCTGCTGGAAAGGAGAGCCCGCTTTGCCGGGTTCGGTGAGTGATGGTTGAATTCGGACTTTTGCAGAATTTTGGCTTCGACGTGCTCTTCAAGGGGAGCAATATGCTGCGTCTGCTGCAGGGCCTGTGGGTGGCCCTGCGGATCAGCCTGATTTCGGTCGCGCTCAGCATCGGACTGGGGCTGATCGTCGGGGCGGTCATGACTTTGAAAAATCCGGTTATCAAAGCTGTTACGAGGGTTTACCTGGAGATCGTCCGGATTTTGCCCCAGATGGTGATGCTGTTTCTGGTCTTCTTCGGGACGACGCGCATCTTCGGCTGGAATCTGTCCGCGGAGCTGTCCGCTGTCATCGTATTCACGTTCTGGGGAACCGCGGAGATGGCGGATCTGGTGCGAGGCTCACTGATCAGCATTCCCAGGCACCAGTATGAGAGCGGCGCGGCGCTGGGCATGACGCTGCCGCAGATCTACCGGTATATTGTGATTCCGCAGACGGTGCGGCGGCTGATCCCGCTCTCCATCAACCTGATCACGCGGATGATCAAAACGACGAGCCTTGTCATGATGATCGGCGTCGTCGAGGTTTTGAAGGTCGGGCAGCAGATCATCGAGGCGAACCGCAAGGCGTCGCCCAACGCCGCATTCGGCGTGTTTGCGACAGTTTTTGCCCTGTATTTTATCGCCTGCTGGCCGATCAGTCTGCTGGCAAAGCAGCTGGAAAAACGTTGGAAGGATGCTTGAAAATGCGAGAAGAGATGGACAATCAGGAAGTGCTGCTCACGGCAGAGCATCTGCATAAAGAATTTGACGGAACGGTCATTCTGAAGGACATGAATCTTTCCGTGAAAAGGGGTGAGGTCATCGTGATCATCGGCCCGTCCGGCTGCGGAAAGAGCACATTTCTCAGGTGCCTGAACGGCCTGGAGACGATCCAGGGAGGGAAGATCACCCTGGACGGGGAGACCGTTGAAAGCGGTGGGAAGGGCATCGCCGGGCTGCGGGAGCGGATCGGCATGGTCTTTCAGAGCTACGAGCTGTTCCCCCACAAAACCGTCCTGCAGAACATCACACTGGCGCCGACAAAGGTCAGGAAAATCCCGCGCGGCGAAGCGGAAAAGGAAGCGCTCGAGCTTCTGGAGAGAGTGGGACTGGAAGAGAAAAAGAACAGTTACCCCCGTCAGCTCTCCGGCGGCCAGAAACAGCGCGTCGCAATCGTCCGCGCCCTGGCCATGCACCCGGACGTGCTGCTGTTCGACGAAGTAACCGCGGCGCTGGACCCGGAGATGGTCCGCGAAGTGCTGGACGTCATGCTCTCTCTGGCACAGCAGGGCCGTACCATGCTGATCGTCACCCATGAGATGTCCTTTGCCAGAGCCGTGGCGGACCGGGTGATCTTCCTGGATGACGGCGAGATCGTGGAAGAAGGAAAGCCCCTCGAGTTCTTTGACCATCCGAAGACAGAGCGGGCACAGAGATTCTTAAATACATTCACATATGCCAAGGTGGAGAAGTGACCTGGGGGGAGTCAGGGGGACAGGTCCGGTGACTCATCGCGCAAAATGAGTCACGGGACCTGTCCCCCTGACTCCCCTTATACCACAAGTTTACTGACAATTTAATCGATCAGTATTATTATACGATACAGGAAGAGAGATAGGCGGAGCGAAAGTGTGCTCACGGAAAGGATAGAATGTCATAGCAGCAACGGATCAGATCGGGCAGAGACATATTTTGCAAACCGCTTACCTTGTATGAGGCAGGCGGTTTTTTGCTGTGGCAGTGCAGCGGCAAGAGCGCCAGGGCGTTCCTGAATATTCCGGAGAAAAAGGCAATGGATGTTATAGAGATCAGAGGAAAAGTGAATACAGCCATCTGCTATGCAAAAGTCATCGAAGACGAGGCAATTGAGCAGATCAGACGTATGTGTGATTATGCAATGACAGAAGGCTCCAGGATCAGAATCATGCCGGACGTTCACGCCGGCAAAGGCTGCACCATCGGTACCACAATGACCATCATCGATAAGGCTGTTCCCAACGTGGTCGGCGTCGATATCGGCTGCGGCATGTATACAGTCAATCTGGGCAGAGGCGCCGTCGATTTTGAGAAAGTAGATGAGGCGGCGCATTTTATTCCTTCGGGCATGAATGTCTGGGAAGGCCGTCAGGAAAAATTTGACCTCACCGGACTTGCGTGCTATCGGGATCTGAAGGATGCAAAGCGGCTCGAAAGATCCCTGGGGACTCTGGGCGGCGGAAATCATTTCATAGAAATAGATGAAGCGGCGGACGGAACAAAGTATCTTGTTATTCACTCCGGATCCCGCAATCTCGGCAAGCAGGTGGCAGAGCTTTATCAGAGACTGGCAATTAACCTGAACAGAGGTTACGGAGACTATCTGGAAAAGCGTGATGAGATCATCAGGACCTACAAAGAGCAGGGGCGCAAGGATGAAATTCAGGGTGCGCTGAAGCAGCTTCACTTTCAGGTTTACGAGAGTGAGACCAGCATGCCAGAGGACCTGTGCTACCTGGAGGGAAAGTACCTTAAAGACTACCTTCACGACGTTGAAATCTGCCAGGCTTTTGCAAGAAGAAGCCGTGAGAAAATGGCGGAGATCATTCTGGAGAGAACCGGAATGACCGGCAGCGATGCATTCCACACAATTCATAATTACATCGATACGGATGAAATGATTTTGAGAAAGGGTGCAATCGCGGCCCATCGCGGCGAGAAAGTACTGATCCCGATCAATATGAGAGACGGAAGCGTGCTGGCCGTCGGAAAGGGAAATCCCGAGTGGAACTTCTCGGCTCCTCACGGCGCCGGGAGAATCATGTCCAGATCGAAGGCGAGGAACACTTTGAGCCTGGACGAATACAGGGAAACCATGAAGGGTATTTATACCACTTCAATCAATGAAAACACACTGGACGAAGCGCCGATGGCGTATAAGAGCCTTGAAGACATCATTGATGTGATCAGGGAAACCGTGGATGTCATTGACGTGATGAAGCCTGTTTACAATTTCAAGGCCTCCGACTGAGGTGAGTCACGGGGACAGGTTCCGTGACTCACCCCCAGGCGAGAGTCAGGGGGACAGGTTTTGTGTCTCATACCCGGGAGGAAGAGGATGGAAGTGAAAGTACGTTTCGCCAAAGAAGATGAACTGGAGCGGATCAACGAGCTGAGAAAGCAGGTCAATGATCTGCATGTTGCGGGAAAGCCCGATGTTTTCAAGCCGGGTTTCGGCGAGGAGCTGCGGAATTTTATTCATGTAATCTGGAATGATCCGGAGCAGGAGATCGTCGTTGCCGTTTCTGAAGACGTGATCTGCGGATTTGCTGTGATCCACCATATTTTCAAGCCGGAGAATCCCTTTATGAAAGAGCGGGATTTTCTGGACATAGATGAATTCTGCGTCGATGAAAAATACAGAAGGACGGGAGTCGCAACGAGCCTTACAACTTTTATAAAAGAATACGCTAAAGAAAAGGGATTCCACAGGATCGAGCTGAACATGTGGGAATTCAATCAGGGGGCGCTGGCCTTCTATGAATCGGCCGGCTTTGAAACATACAGAAGATATATGGAGATTCTGCTGTAAGCCGGGTGCGTCACGGGGAGTCACGGGGACAGGCCCCGTGACTCATTTTGCGCGATGAGTCGCGGAACCTGTCCCCAATAACTCAGTTTTGTTATAATAAATTTATAGCAATGCGATAATTTACGCCAGCGAACAGTGAAAAGGAGGGTTCCGGATGATTGGCAGACAGGTTCTTCTTACAAACAAAGCCTTTACGCTTCAGGAACTGGAGCAGTTCATGCAGGCAAACTGGGATAAGGAACAGTACGGCAATTTCGTGATTGGGAAACCGACGCCGGCATCTGTTGAAGAATATATTCTTCTGCCCGCCACTCAGCGGTTTCTTACTATTGTCTATCCGAGAGCAAAGGGCGGTTTCTTTAATAAGGACAACAAAGTTGTCCTCACAACTGTGGACTCGCCGGAGGGAGCGAAGATGGCAATTGCCGAATACTTCCCTTCAAGAGGACCCCTTACGAAGATCTGGCAGACAGGCAGTGTCCTGAGCGCGGAAAAGGAAAGAAAAGGGCCTGCGGAGGAAATACTTCAGGCATACACTGCACACATGCGGGATATCCTGCAGAAGAACGGGCTGCTCAAATAAGTGGTGAGCCGTGTTAGTGAGTCGGGGGAGAGACAGGGGGACAGGTTCGGTGACTCATTGTACGAAATGAGTCACCGGACCTGTCCCCATTGACTCTCCCCATTGACTCACCAGGGTATAGAGAAATGAATAAAGCAGGAACACAGAGGATAGAAACACAGAGGCTGATTCTGCGGAGGTTCAGGGTTGAAGACGCGGAGAATATGTATCATAACTGGGCGTCGGATCCTGAAGTGACAAGATTCCTGACATGGCCGGAACATGCAAGTGTCGAGGTCACGAAAAGTCTGCTTTCTTTGTGGGTTTCGAGATATGAAAGCGGCGATTATTTCAACTGGGCCATGGAATACAAAGAGACCGGTGAGGTGATCGGCAATATCTCCGTGGTCAAATTGATTGAGGAAATCGCCGCCGCCGACATGGGATACTGCATGGGCAAAGCTTACTGGGGGCAGGGATTAATGCCCGAAGCCCTGGAAGCAGTCATGAATTATCTGTTCGATGTCGTGGGGCTCAATCGTGTCGCCGCCAGTCATGATGTGAATAATCCAAAATCAGGCCGCGTCATGGATAAGGCCGGAATGAAGCAGGAAGGGATTCTGCGCGCCGCAGGCAAAAATAATCTCGGGATATGCGATGTAGTCATGCATTCGGCTATTCGGGCTGACAGAGAGAACCGGTCTGAGCTGCATATCGAGCTGCAGGATACGGAGTGGCCGTTTGAATACACCGACCATGACCGCATGATTGTGCGGGCTATCTGCTTTGATGACGAAGGACTCTTCTATTTTGTCCGCGCCGAGCGAGAGGATGATTTTGGCAAAGCCACATTAATAGAGACTGCGGGCGGCGGCGTTGAGCCGGGGGAAGACCCGGAATCGGCAATAAGGCGTGAGCTGAAAGAGGAACTGGGCGCCGAGGTGGAGATTGTCTGCAAAATCGGCGTTGTCAGTGACTATTACAATCTGATACACCGGCACAATCTGAACAATTATTATCTCTGCAGGATTCAGTCCTTGGGCGATAAGAATCTGACACAGGATGAAATCGAGGAATTTCATCTGTCCACTTTGAAGCTGACCGGCGGGGAGGCCGCAGCTGAATATGACAGGCGCAGAGAAACCGCTCTTGGCAGACTGATTGCAAACAGAGAGCTTCCGGTTCTCCGGAGAGCACAGGAAATCCTACGTGAGTCACGGGGACAGGTCCGGTGACTCACAATCAGGAGGGGGTCAGACTATGAAGCATATCAGAAAATCCATTCTGCCTGTTTTTGTCCTGTGTCTGTTTATGAGCTTTCTGCTGACAGGCTGCGGAGGCGAGGAACTGATCCTTCCGGCCAAAGCGGATCTGAAAAACATTACAATCCAGGAATATTCCGGTGACCGGCCGGTCAGTATGGAAGTGACGATGCCGGTCCCGTATGACCCTTCATCACCCAACAATTTCCCCGGAGGGACTTACTTCTATAATCCCGGGTACAGCGACTGGAAACAAGTCACGAACAGCAAGAAGATCCCTGCAAAACAGACGAGCCTGCGCTATGTGTTCACCGACAAGAGCGGGGCAGACACGGAAGTGTTTCTGTACAAAGACGGCAAGTACAAATATCTGGAGCTTCCCGGGAAGGGCGTCTGGAGGGAAGAAGATGGCGCAAACGGCTTTCCGTCGGAGATGAAGAGCTACCGCAGCCTGCAGTTTACGGTTGTCGGGTACGACCTGATGACAGGTGAGGAGAAAACGATCGAAGATGATGTGAATCAGTTTCACGGGGAGAAGATAAAGGAATACCTGGCCGGCATGGATTAACCGTATCAGAAGCGGAAGCTGTGTAAAAAAAGGAGGGCTATTATGCAGTACAGAAAAGATCGGAACGGAAACGACCTGAGCATTCTGGGCTATGGCTGCATGCGCTTCACCAGAAAGGGCGGCGGCGTGGATGTGGACAAGGCGGAGAAGGAACTGATGGCCGCATACAATGCCGGTGTCAACTATTTTGACACAGCCTATATCTATCCCGGAAGTGAAGCTGCGGTGGGGGAGATTTTTGCGCGGAACAAAATCCGGGATAAGGTCAATATCGCGACCAAGCTTCCGCAGTATCTGATCGGGAACCGGGCGGCGCTGGACCGTTATTTTGACGAGGAACTCAGCCGTCTGCGCACGGATCATGTGGATTACTATCTGATGCACCACCTGACTGACGTAGCCATGTGGGAAAAGCTGAAGAAGGTGGGCATCCTGGACTGGATCGCGGAAAAGAAGCAGAGCGGCGCCATCCGCAACATCGGTTTTTCCTATCACGGGAATACCGATAATTTTCTCAAAATCCTGAATGATCACGACTGGGATTTCTGTCAGATCCAGTACAACTACATGGACGAAGTAGCGCAGGCGGGCCGGGCAGGTCTGCAGGCTGCCGCGGCAAAAGGCATTCCGGTCATGATCATGGAGCCGCTGCGGGGCGGAAAGCTGGTCAACATGCTGCCTGAGGCGGCAAAGAAGGTCATGGCTGACAGCGGGCGCGGCTGGGGCCCGGCCGAATGGGGCCTGCGCTGGTTGTATAATCAGCCCGAGGTCACGGTGGTCCTGTCCGGTATGAATTCGCTTGAGATGGTGGAGGCCAACTGCCGCACCGCCTCCGAGGCACTGGCGGGGTCTCTGACGGCCGAAGATCTTGAGACGCTTGAGAAAGTGAAACAGGCGATCCGGGAGAGAGAGCAGGTCAACTGCACCGGCTGCCGCTATTGCATGCCCTGTCCCCAGGGCGTGGACATCCCGGGCATCTTCCGCTGCTGGAACACAATGTTTATTGAGTCAAAAAGCGAGGGCCGCTCACAGTTTATCCAGACAGTGGGACTGACCCGAGAGCCGGCTTTTGCCTCCCAGTGCATCAAATGCGGAAAATGCGAGCAGCACTGCCCGCAGTCCATCCCCATTCGCGAAAAACTGCAGGAAGCCGACCGGGCACTGCGGCCCCTGCCATATAAAATTGCAATCAAGGCAGCCCGGAGCTTTATGCTGCGGAAATAAGTAAGGGGGGAGTCAGGGGGGAGTCAGGGGGACAGGTCCGGCGACTCATT
>JAFRIW010000060.1 GCA_017432565.1 Lachnospiraceae bacterium | reverse complement strand
GATACTCCTTTCTTTTCTCATTCATAATCAGCTCCTTCTGACAGACAGGCAACCAAACCAATCATATCAGTAGGTAGCTGGATGCAAAAGTAAATTCCAGTCACGGGCAGTTATAGTAGAATTTAAAAATGCATTTAACGTTTTAAAGCAAAAACGCACTGCGGATATAAAGAATGACACGTCCGTATAATTGGACGTGTCTTGGATGCTATCTTAGTTGTTTCACTGTATTATTTGAAGCCTAACGACTCTTTACCAAAGTAAGGACAAAACACGGCTGGAGCAAAATGATTATCTATAATGATAGCCATGCCTTCATCTAAGTTGATATCCATTTCTGTATCTGTTCCGCGCTTGTAAAAATTTGAATTGGGGTTAAAGAGTTTTGCACGTCCATGGACATTGGCAGTAAATTGTATCATGCCATACTTGTCAACGTATCCCCACTCAATCTCACATCTATCTAAAAACCTGTCGTTTCTATTAACATCCGCACACTTAATTGTCCAATGTCCTGCAGGTATATCTTCACCCACAATCCATGTCCCTTGTGGGACCGTGACCTCTTGCCATTCTTCTGAATCCCACATGGCTAAGCTGATTTGATCTTTCAGCTCAGCTAATTCTTCATAAGACATCCCTGAGAGGTCAATTTCCGGTTTATTTGCCTTATCATCCTTTTTAGTAGAAGCTGCTTTTACATTTACAGCAATGCCAAACACTAAAACAAAGGAAAGCACAATAGAAATAGTTTTTACAATTTTACTATATTTCATCTTTACTGGTCTCCTTTTCACTCAAGTCATTCATAAATCTGGTCGACCGCATACTCTGCTTCTTCCGCAGTGAAGCCATCGTGTTGGAGTTGTTCAATTAGGCGGGTATACGATAAATCTGCTGTCTGCATGTATATTTTCCCTTTCCCTACAGCCTGTTCTTTCCAATCAGCACCGCAATGGTCAGCAGCATACTCTGCTTCTTCAGCAGTGTAGCCTTCGAATTGAAGTTGTTCAACCAAGCCAGCATATGAGAAATAGTAAAAACTTAAATAGACTTCTGCCTTTCCAAGAGCGTTTTTCATTCCCTTGGTGACGGTTGTATTTGATTTAGACGCCTTGGAAGAATCTTTCGATTTGTCTGATATTTGATCTGAGCTCTTAACGTCACCTTTGTTTGATGTCGTCTTCTGGTCTTCCTCCTCCGGCAGTTGGAAGTCATCAATCTCGACATCAAATTTCTTCTCGAGGATATCAACGATGGTCAGATAGTTCCGGATCTCCGATTCGATGTACGGCTGCAGTTCTTTCTGCTCCTCTTCTTCCAGATCCGACAGATCCGCCGTGGTGGCAATCTGTTTAAGGCTGGTGACACAGGAATTTGCGAGGAAGTCCAGCAGCGGGCCGCCGCCGTATTTTGCCTCTTCATAGTCAGCAACGGCTTCATATTCCGCTTTGAATGCTTCGGATAACGTGCCGTCATCCATGAGAATCTTGTTGCGGGCTTTAATACCGGCTTTAAGATCCTTAAGAGCTTCCTTATAATCCGTGGTTTCCTCGTCTGTTGTGGCTGCAGATTTGGGGGTTGTTGCAGCATTGACAGGTGTGACAGCGACAAAGGTGATCAACAAGGCTGTAGTGAGAATCAATGTGATCAGTCGGGCAATTGTTTTCTTCATGGCTGGCCTCCTATGCGTTCATTTCTTTTCAGTCGTTCATGTACCATGGCTCCTGAAAAAAACTACTATGATGCTGTTATTATTATACCGCCCGGAGGTCGTCGGTGCTACATGGGATTAAGTGATATGAGGCTAATTATTTGGACGCATATGTGGGTTTTTTCGAGGCAGGGCGGTGCTAATGATTCCCGCCTGTTTCCTCCTGAAATTCTTTCAGGAAATCTTCCAGATACGAATGCCGCTGCTCTGCCATCTTCCTTCCGGCATCTGTATTCATCAGTCCCTTCAGCAGCAGAAGTTTATCATAGAAATGTTGTATAGATTCGTTCATTGGCCTTCCATGTTCTCCGCCGTAGGCAAATGTTCTGGCAATACCGACAGCGCCCATGGCGTCCAGCCGGTCTGCATCCTGAACCACTTTACCCTCTGTCGTTTCCGGAGACCGGCCCTGATTATGGCTGAAAGATACGGAGTTTATAACCTCACAGATCCTGTCTGCCGTTTCCTGCGGAACCTGATTCTGCGAAAGAAAAGCCCGCGCATTTGCATTATTCTCTGTAGCAAAGAGCTTATAATCATCGGCGTCATGAAGCAGCGCGGCCAGTGCAGCGATCTGTACGTCACACCCGGGCTCTTCTTTCGCGATCCGGAGAGTGTTATGATACACCCTCAGGGTATGTTCGGCGTCATGGCCGCCGGAATTATTCCTGAACAGCTCTGTGATGTAAACTATGGCTTTTTCAATAATCTGCTCATTCATGATTCTATCCGCGCCTTGCTTCGCGAAGCGGTTTTTCCCAGAACACAGTTCCATTTACAGCCCCAGCGAGCTCATCGATCACTTCCGGAAATTGTTTCAATAATTCTTCTTCCCTTTTCTTTGACCGTCTTCCTTTTGCCTGATATAACGCCTTTTCATAATACGCGTCATAGGAAACTGCAAAATCGTCTTCGCTGTTATGCGGGAAAAAACTGACGCTGGCAGTATATCGGATCTGCCCCTCTTCAGAATCGGAGGTGAGCTTTACAATTGCAGCATGCCGTGGTACATCGTTACAGATCATTTCCGCTTCAAAATATTGTGAATACACATCTATTGTCATAACAACTCCTGTAGGAGGCTCCGCCGCCCCGCACTATCTTTTGCTGCTATCATTATACTGCCTGAAGAGCGTCGTGTGTCATATCAGGTGTGCAGGAATATAAGGCTAATTATTTGGACGCATGTGCGCGAATTTTTTCAGGGCAGAACGGTGTCCTTCTGACAATGAAATGATATAATGATTTTCAGTATATGACTCAGGCCCCTGACCCATCTCAGTCTTTTTTCTTCAGCTCCGTCCAGCCGAGCTGGCTCGCGAGATCCTGGTCCACTGCGCTGCCGGAGACGCCGATGGTATCTCCGTATCTGTCCTGGTATACATGATCGGCGCCGGTGCTCATCTCCACAGTGCCGCCGGTGGGCGTCGTATAGGTGTTCACACCGCGGACGGCTTCCGAGAAGCCCGCGCTCGCCCTGCTCTGTGCGGCCTGTCTTTTGTTCCAGCTGTCCATGACGCCCGCGGAAACCTGACGGGAATTGTTGGCGATCATCTGGGAGGTCTGCATCTGCATCTGTCGGGTCTGCATCTGCATCTGCTGCGCCTGCATCGACATCTGCGCATTGGTGCCGGCAACCTGCTGCACTCTTGCCGCGATCATCCGGCCTGCCTGTTCATCCAGCGCCGGATCCTGGGTGAGAGTGGAGATAAACTTCAGGAAAATCCTCGTGGCAGCTTCCTCCTTCTCCATCGGAGCAACCATCAGAAATCTTCTTTTGCTGCCCCAGACAACGACATCGGAGCGTCTTCCGTATTCAGACGCATGCCCCAGCGGGATTTTTCCGTCCTCGGGCACCTGCCTGGGACCCTGTTCCGGGCTCGGCGCAGCGCCGGCCCTCTGCTGATTTTGCTGCATGGCGCCGGCCGGTGCAGCTCCCTGCGCCGCTTCTCTTCTCTCGCGCATTTTTTTGCCGATCAGGCCTCCGTGAAGAAAATCATCAAAGGTCATGCCGGCTGTCCCGGATGACCCGGATGCCTCGGATGCCCCGCGCGTGTCAGGGGAAGAGAACATGGACTTTAGCCCGCCGATTGCCTTCTCCGCTGCATCTCCGATGCCTGACATAAGGCCGAAGGCGCCTGCGCTCATCTCATATCCGTAGATCTCGCCGCCGCACAGCACGAGCTTTTCTCCCTCGTTCGTCGCTGCCCTGTACTTGATCAGGAGCGGTTCCATGGCGAGATTTGTCAGCTTGTAGCCGACAGCGGCATCCAGACTGGCTGTCTGGTTGAATTCGCCGTAAAGGACGTTGGCTTCGCTCCCTGCATTGGAGGCAAAGCTTGTCGGGAGGCTCGCTGTTGCCACAGGGGTCAGCTGCAGGCCGGTCATATAAGAGGCAAAGTGGGTCAGATAATCGACCGGTTCCGTGAATTCCCGAAGGCCGCTCCGGATGACGGTCGTGGAAAGTCTGAGCATGCTCCGCATCGCCGGATTCCGATAATCGGAATACATTTCCCTTGAGGCGGCCAGCATGGAGATTCCCTCCTGTGCATGATTGGCACTGACGATGTAGGTGAACGGCACATAGTCGCTCTGCCACTCAGAGGACAAAGCACCCGAAATCGTAAACCCGTCAGGGACAGACGCCGACGCAAGCCTTACGCCGCTTCCCTGCGCCGTGAACTCTCTCATGTTCCGGTCCGCGGGCGCTTTTCCGTCCTCGTAAGAGATGTGAAGTCTGCTCCCGCAGTAGGGGCAGAATGTCAGTGTCGTTCCGGCTTCCACGTTCAGTGAAGCTCCGCATTGCGGACAGATATATGATTTGATTTCCATTTTGTTCAGTCCTTTCCTGCCGATGTTTACTCCCTTTACTCCTCAAGCAGCCCGTTGAGATACTGCTTCAGTGCGCCGAGCTGTTCGACTTCATAACGGCTGCCGTCCTCCAGAACAAGTATTTTTTCTTCAAAGCGGAAGGTCAGCTTCCGGTCTCCGGCATCCACTTCCACCAGAAGTCCGTCGTCATCCACGGCCATTTCGCTTAGCCCTGTGATCCGGACACCGCCAAGCATCTGACAGATCTCTTCAATGGATGCGCTGTCGTTTACAGCGCCCTGCTGCGCGCCGCCTTCGGTGTACGTCGTGAAGCGGATCTCCGTGATGTCGGACAGATCCATGCTCCTCAAAGCATCCTGTGCAGGCCAGACGCCTTCTTTTGCATCAGACGGTTTTTCGGATGGCTGTTCAGTTGTTTCTTCGGGTGGTTTCTCAGATGGTTCCTCGGCAGGTGCTGCCGGCGCCGGTGCCGGTGTCTCTGTGGTCCCGCACGCTGCAAGGCCTGCAAGGCCGATGAGCAGGGCGAGCAAAATACCACCGGCTATCAGCTTCCGCCTCTTGTAGTGTTTCTTATTCATATCTGTTTCCTCTTTCCCCCTGACTCACTTATCTGCTTCTGCGGCGTGTTCCGAACAGGAGGACTGCGGACAGTCCGAGGAGGGATGCGGCCATCAGGAAGATGTAAAGCATGATATGGTTGTCGTCCCCGGAGCCCGGCATCTTGTGAACCTTGCCGGCGGCGGATGCCCCCGTCACGCTGGTGTCCACGCCCGGAACAACTGCGGCTGCGTCGCTCTTCCACTGGGCTGTGAATACGTGATCGCCTTCCACCTTATAGCCCTCGCCGGCTTCATGGCGGGAGCCTTCCCAGTAGTCGAAAGTATATCCGGCGCGCGTCGGCTTCGGCAGCGTGATTGTTTTGCCGTATTCGACGTAGATCGTGACGAAACCGGTCTTGCCGTCGAGAACGCCGCCGTTCAGGTTGTAGCTGATCGCATAGTGACTCGGGGAATATCCGCCCGTCGTTCCGGAGGTCGATCCGCCGGGAGTATCCTCTGTGTGCGTCCCGCCGGATGTTTTCTCCGTCCACTTCGCGTAGACCGTGACATTGTCCTCGATCATGGCGTCAAAATCAAAGGAGGTGGTCAGTTCCGGATCCGCGTACCAGCCTGCAAAATCATACCCTTCCTTCACAGGCGTCTCCGGACTGGAGACGGTCGTGCCGCTTGTAATGACCTGCGTACTCACCGTGCTGCTGTCACCTGTTTCAAAGGAAACGGTGACCGGATTGAGCGGGCCGAACCGCAGCCGGATGCCTCCGTCCGCCTGCAAAGTCATCTCCATAATGCTCACTTCCCAGTCGGAAGGAATTTTGATATTTGCTGTGGAAAGTTTACTGTAGTTCAGGGCGTCATCCGGATAGATCACGGCATAGGCGGTACCGTCGCCGGGCGCTTCATAATGATCCTCGTTCAGGTTGGCCGTGCCGCTGTGCGCGATGGCGGATCTTCCGGACCAGATCACCACGCCGCCCATGGAGACCTTGGGATTTTTTCCCTCCACCTTGATCTCTTCATCTTCTTTATCTTCTTTCGCGCTCTCGGCATTTTCGTTCTTCTCCGGCTCAGTCTCTTCATAGATGAATTCAACGGAGGAATCGGTATGGGTATACTTGGCAATCACATACCCGAGCTGTCTTCCGTGGTCCCCGTTATAATCCATGACCAGCCACTTTTCGCCGTCATCGTCCGTCCGGATTCCCGTCACCAGGACTTTCTTCATATAGGTCAGGCCGCCGATCCGTTCCGAGCTGGTGCTGATATCCGCCCGCACGTTGACGGCGCCGGCGCCGGTGACTGTATAGGTGATCGGCTTGATTGCGGTCTCTTTGCTGTAGGTCAGAGCCAGGTAGTTACTATTGACCCAGCCTTGCTTTCCTTCATATTTGATCAGGATCCAGTTTCCCTCTTTTCCTATGGCTTCCACGACATCGCCGTATTTCAGTCCGCCGACACGATTCGCGTCGTATCCGGGTGCCGCGCGGACATTCAGTGTGCCCGCCGTCACAACATACAGGCTGTCGTGCGGCTGGACAACGGACATGCTCATCGCGACTGTCACTGTGTGATAGCCGGCCACCGCATCATTCAGGGCATCCTGTCCATTGATCGTACTTTTGGCATCCTTTGCGATCTGGTATCCTTCTTCCGCATTGACATAAACGTACGGCCTATACTTCTTCGCCGGGTCAAAGGTGTCCGTTTCAGGCAGCAGGGTCCATTTGTGGCTCCCGGAATCATACCAGTACCATCCGCCGATGCCTCTCATATGAATCCCGTCTTCCACGGCAGTAGCACCCTTAAATACCGGATGCTGGCCCGCAATCGGATACGGAACATTCTGAACTGTGATCTCATGGATCAGTATGGCAGTCTCCCATTTTGCATAAAGGGTCATGTCCTTTTCCACGGGTTTGCTGAAGTCATACTCGGTCTTGCAGTCGGAATCCGTGTACCAGCCTTTGAAGAGACATCCCTCCTCCGCCGGATCTTCCGGCTTCGTGGCCTTATCTCCGGGCTTTACGAGCTGGGATTCCGGCGCCGTGCCGTGTCCCTGTACGTCAAAATCAATCGTATAGCCAAAATTTGAAATCAGTTCGACATGTGTGGCCGCCGAGGAGCTGTCCTTCTTGATGATCGTATCGTAGCCCTCTCCGTCTTTTGCAATGTCGTGAGGGCTCGGCGTCTTGGCGGTGATCTTGTTCTCAAGCGTAATGGGCTTGCCCCGCACTGCGGAAGAAGATCCGTCGGCAATGACGCTGTCGATTTCGTTGCAGACTTTCACTTCGCCCGTGTTGGAGAAAATGCCGTAGGAGCTTCCCTGAGCTGTCACACTTCCTTTGCTGATCGTGATATTGCTGGTGTCGGAATAGATGCCTGCCTTCTGACCGGTTGCCTGGACCTTGTCGCTGGAAAGGCTGACCGCACCGGCGGCGTAAATGCCGTAGCCGGTTGTCCCTTCTCCTTTCAGGAGCGCTCCGTCCGCCGTGACAGTGCTCTCCGAATAGATGCCGTCTTCTGCGCCGGTCGCTTCTGCCTTGCCGCTCACCTGAATGGAACCTTCCGCAAAGATACCCTTCTGTTTTCCTTCTGCGGAAACGCCGCCGTCTTTCCCGACGGAGAGATCACTCTTGGTATAGATTCCGTGATAGTAATTTCCTTCCGCAGTGAGCGTTCCGCTCGAGACGGAGATTTTGCCCTTCGCCGAGACGCCGTACTCACCGCCTTCCGCGGTGACAACGCCCGCTTTGATGCTGATGGATTCATCCGTATATATTCCGTTCTTACCGCCGTGCGCTGTGATTATACCCGCGTCGCACGTGATGGAGCCCTTACTGTAAAGGCCGTTTTCGCCGCCGTCCGCCTGGACGGTCGCCGCGCCGATGTTGATATCACCGATCGCATAAATACCGTGTCTGGAGCCTTTGGCGTTGATATCTCCCACACCGATGACAAGCTTCTGGCCGCCATCTATCTTAATGCCATACTGCGCGCCGCTGTTCGTCAGCTGCGCAAAACCTGTAATAATGAGAACTTCACTGGATGGATTGTTTGCATAGATCTGCGCTTCGTCGCGAAGCCCGGTGATCGCCGGGTTGTTCAGAGTCAGCGTATGAAGGAGCGGGTCATATTTTGCCGAGCCGCCGTCCTTCAAGATGTCAGACATATTGTCGCTGGTGACCTGGGTCATTCCGACCCAGATGTTGAAGAATTCCGGATCCGTCACGCTGATCTCATAGTCGATTCCCTGGATCGTGACCGTCAGGGTTTCCTCGCTCGTGAAGGATTGCAGGGAGTAAAGCATCCACTCTCCCGAAGCATCGGAAACGGCAAACAGCTCTTCGTTGCTGCTGCGCGCCGCTTCGATGTTCCCGGTCAGCCCGACCGCTCCCACGATCTCGGAAAGACTGACTTCCTCGCAGCCGGGAAGCACATAGGTCAGTGCGCCGTAGGTGAACTCAACCGTATAGTAAGAGAAGCCGTCCGACACAGCCTCAACGGTCTCTCCGCTGGTGCTGGTGTCGAGTGCCTCCGCCTCTCCGCCGTCGGAAACATGATAGATCTGCGCGTCGAGGTTCTCGTCGGCAGCCTCGGCCAGCGAGAATGCGACTTTCACGCTCTGCGCGTCCGCCGGCTGCAGTTCCTTTCCGTCCGGATCCAGGACTTTGATATCGAAAGTATAGGACACGGCAACGCGTACGTCGCTGTCGCGCTCACTGTCGATGGCCTCATCCACCATCCGCTGCGCGTAGACGGGAACGCTTTCCGCCGAAAGGTGTGCGTTCTCCGGGAAGACTCCTTCCGGAGCCGAAACAGATATTTTGACGCCGTCAAGGATCACGGATTCCGAGAACGCAGGCTTTTTCACTTCTTCCTGCTCCTCTTTCTCCTTTTCTTCCTTCTCCTTGTCGGCCTTCTCCTTTTCCTCGGCGAGCTCTTCTTCGGTGAGCTCTTCTTCGGCAGGCTCTTTTTCGGTTAGCTCGCCCTCGACAGGCTTTCCTTCGGCAAGCTCTTCTTCATTGCCGGCAGGCTCAGTCAGCCCAGTTCCGTTCTCAGGGGTCTCGCCGCCGGTGATATCTCCGCCTGCTATTTCGCCGCCTGCGATTTCTCCGCCTGCGATTTCGCCGCCTGCGATCTCGCCTCCGATGATTTCACCGCCTGCGATTGCTTCTCCTGCGGCTGCGCCGGGTGTGGCTTCATCTCCGTTTCCGGCAGTTCCGTCGACGAGGATTCCATCCCCGGTCCCGGCCGTCTCGTCGATGATGATTCCGTCGCCGGTTCCTGCGGTCTCGCCGACAGTGACTGCGTCGCCGCTCCCAACCGTTTCGCCGACGATGATTTCATCCCCGCCCCCGGCGGTCTCGTCAACGGTGGTCTCAACCGCGGCAGGTTCGCCGTCCGTCGTCTCCGCATACGCAGCAACGCCGTCCTTCGCGATCAATCCCAGCACCAGAAACGCTGCCAGCAGGATCATCAGCACCTTTTTCGCTGTTCTTTTCATAGTCTCCCCCTCCCATCAGCAGTCCGTATATCCAAGACAGGATATGCCCCCACTTTCTACCATGGTATCGGTTTTTTCCGAAACCTGTCAACTATTGTCTGTAATATTTCTCTGATTATCTGAAAATTCTCGGACGATCGGTTTTACCGGTCCGCAGAATGGGAATATTAAGAGCGGATGTCTCTCTGGGCAGCAGAGACATCCGCTCTTTTTTCGGAATTTCAATACATGTACAAGCTTGTAAAACAGGCGGTGTGACGGAAGTTGTATTGTAAACAATATGTTAGCGCGTTACTGGGGTGGATACAAGAGGACGGACGTGTGCCCGGTACAACTGTGTATCACGTGCCGGTCTGAAGCTGTTCTTACAATCCCGCAAAGCGCCTGACCTCGCGGAAATCTATACTGCATTTTCCTCCGGAAATATTGACCGGCACCTTTTCATCAAACGAAAAGATTGAAGGAACCTCCTCCTGTTCCAGCCCGTATAGAATGACCTTCTCCGCGTCGGGATCGATGATCCAGTATTCCCGCACCCCGGCTGCTTTATATTTTCCGAGCTTCAGAAACATATCTTTGCCCCGGGTAGAAGGGGATAACACTTCTGCGACAAAATCAGGAGCCCCATCAAAGAACTGATTCCCCGGATCCCGATCGCAGATGATAATCAGATCCGGCTGGACCATCGTCCACTGATCCCTGTCCAGGCGGACATCCAGCGGGGCAAAATACACCCGGCACCCCGGATGTTTCTCAATGCAGTGTGCGAACTGCAGATACAAGGCACCGAGGACTGCCTGATGCCTGACGGTCGGGGACGCCATATCATAGAATGCACCGTCGATCAATTCTGCTCTGTGTTCTTCCGGAAGGGCATAATAATCATCTATAGAAAATTGCTTTCCATACTCCTGAGGCTGAGCAGAGTACTTTACAGCCCCTTCCCTGACGGCAGCAGCCTCCGGTCGACGAATGCTTCCTGAATCCGCAGCTTGAGAATAAGAAGGGGCCTGTAGCAGCTTCTCTAATGCAGTAATCGTATCTCTGCGAGGATTCCTGGTGATCCCGGAGAAAATTTTCTGAACCGTGCCCAGCGGAACCCCGCTCTTCTGAGATATCATCAGATTGGAATACCCCAGTTCTCTCTTGCGAGCCTTCATCTCATCGATCGTCATATTCCGTTCTCCTGCTGTTCTCCTGCTGATGTAGACGGAGTTACTGCTTACACTACTATATTAACCATTTTCATCCCATATTTAAACCACATTTCCGGAAAAATTCCATTAATTTAAAACCTATTGTATGTGAAAGAAGCTGCTCGGGATGTGGCAGTAGCCGCCGGGATTTTTCTCCAGGTATTTCTGGTGGTACTCCTCAGCAGAGAAGAAATTGTGCAGCGGCTCGAGCTCGACTGCGAGCTTCGCGCCTGCTTTTGCCTCTTCCCGCTGATACACGGCTTCGATCTCCGGAAGCAGTCCGTCGTCTGTGTAATAGATACCGGTGCGGTACTGGATGCCGCGGTCGTGCCCCTGCTGATTGACGGAGAGCGGGTCGATGACCATGAAGTAATAATCGAGAAGCTGAGTGAGCGTGATTTTGCCCGGGTCGTAGTCGATCCGGAGCGTCTCGGCGTGTCCGCTGTCCTGGCAGACATCCTGATAGGTCGGGGCTTTGTCAGGGCCGTTGGCGTAGCCGACCTCGGTCCGGAGGACGCCGTCGAACTGGTCAAAAAATTTCTGCATGCCCCAGAAGCAGCCGCCCGCAAGGTAGATGGTTTCGGTGTTCATGATTTTGCCTCCTTCTGTTTTCTGTTCATAAGGAAGTTGACACGATATAGGTGTATCCGAGACATCCGCTCTTTTTCTTGTATTTCAATGCCTGTTCAAGCTTGCATAAACCGGCTCAATCGGGAAGGCGGCAGAGAAAAAGACTTCTGCCACCCGTTTTCAATGCCTGTCCATCGAGCGGTGCGGCGTGAGTTTCGGCGGAATTGTATTGACAAGCAGTGCTGCCTTCCCCTTTCACGGCTTGTCTGGCAAGTGCCGGAATCGGAATTGTATTGTCAAATGGCCTATCCTTTTCTTTTCACGGCTCGCCGGGCAGGCGTTCCGGCTGAGATTGTATTGTCATTTGCGACGTTTGCCGTTTTTACTGCCAAACTCCGGTTTTCGCTGCAAACTTGCTTAAGTAGGGTGGCATTAACATTACGGATATTTGAGAATATTCACTGCCTTGCGGATAAAAACAGGCTATTAGTTGCCGCCTCCGAGGTTTTTAGAATCCGCGGAGCTGATCACTTCACCGGTATCGGCATTGACAAAGTCGACGTGAATGTTTTCCGCATCTTCTCCGTTGAAGATGGCATACATGCCGCCGTACATGTACATGGCAAGTGCCGCAAAGGATTCATTCACATCCGGCTCTGCATTTTTCGTCGTGATCGTGAAGCTTGTATAGTCTTCATTTGCCGTGACAGATGTGACATTGGGACAATTTTCTGATCCGGCCATTTCAGAGAGAGCCTGGTTGATGGTGTTTTTCACATCTTCCATCAGCTCTTTGTGCTGTGCTTTGGTGATGACATAGGTTACACTGCCATCCTCGTTCAGGGTGGCAGATTTGTAACCTTTTTCTTTTACTGTCAGATCCAGCTCTTCCTGCGTGGTTTCGCCCACGTATTCCTTCGGAATTGTCAGAGTCACATTCAGGAGCTGTTTGTCGACGCTGATGTTGCTGAGGGCTTCCATGTCCTTGGCCGCATCGTCCGACTCGCTTCCGGCACTTTCGGCTGTAGTGTCGGCGCCGGCAGGCTCTGCAGCGTCTTCCGTCGCTGCATCCGTTGCCGTTTCGGCTGCTTCGGCAGTTTCCGCTGATGCCTCCGCGGCGGGTGCGCCCTCTCCGCCCTGATCCTTCTTTTTGGAGCCGCAGCCCGAAATCATTGCGGCCAGAACGGTCATGATCAGCATGATCGTCAGAAGTTTCTTTTTCATATGAAGAACCCTCCTCCGGTTTTTATGATCAATACTGATCCTATTGTACCATTGTTGGGGAAGTTCATTAACTTTTATATTTTGAGGCAAAGAAATCCCCCAGGCGGATCATTTCCTGCCTGGGGGCTCTAAGGATCTTTTCGTGCCTCACCAGATTTTACTTATTCTCAGCAGATCAGCTTGCAGAATCTCAATCCGCAGAAACACTCAGTCTTTCAGGTATTCCGCTCCGATGTTCCAGGCCAGCCCGGCTTTTTCACCCATGGCGTAGTAACCATTCCGCATCTGGTCAAAAGCAAACGCATTCAGCTTTCCGGCGTCCACGCGGCCCAGCTCATCCAGAACTTTTTCATCAGCAAGGACATTCACGATTTTGCCCAGTATACGCAGGCCATAGGGCTGGTCCTGGAACTCGGCGACTGTGCACTCCAGCGTCAGCGGGTACTCCGTGATAATGGGTGCGTCGACGCGGGTGCTCTTCACGGCGTGCAGGCCGGTGCGCGCAAACTTGTCCGGGCTCTTGTTGCCGCTGATCGTACCGAGATAATCGGATTCTTTGATGGTGTCCATGCCGGGCACGGAGAGCGTGAATGCGCCGCGGGCACGGAGGTTGGCGACGGTTTTGTGGTCCGCTTCCAGGTTGAGCGCGACCATGTCCTCGGCGCAGATGCCGCCCCACGCCATCATCATGGCATCGACGGTATCGTCCTCATTGTAAGTGGCGATCATGTAGGTCGGCATCGGGTACAGGTAGGGTTTCACTCCTAAATCTTTCATCATGGTTTTGGTCCTTTCATATTGAGTCTGTTATTCAATGTCTTGTTCTGAGTCTGTCATTGCCTCTGCCGGAAGCAGGCTGCCAGTAAGTCGGCATTTCGTAATGCTCTTGTCACTATTTTATCACGCATCCGGCATAAAAAAACTCCCGGGCGGACCTGAGGTCCTGCCCGGGAGTTTTCGCTTTACTGTATCAGCTGCTTTTGTATTAGCTGCTTTCTGCATTATCTGTGAGGAGGGGATTTAATTGTTTGTTTTATTGCTCTTGCTGTTCTCAGAAGAGCGGCTTGCCGAACTTTCTCTGATACTCTTCAGGGGTAATCACGAATCTGGACTGGTCTCTCATCTCGGCTGCCCACTGTGCATACTTGATGCTGATGTTGCACTCCGCATATACTTCTCCGGTCTTATCATCCACTGCGTAATATCTTCCGTTTCCGCCATCCACTGCGAATCCGCCGTTAACCTTCATCAGTTCTTCCATCGTCATATTTGTTCTCATCTCTTTTTCCTCTCTTTCGCGATTCTTCGTTCTCTGTTATCTTCTGTCCTTTGTCGTCGCTTTGTTTCAAGCGTTGTCTGTCTCTTTCTGATTAGAGAATAACAGATGAAGCATCACAGAAATGTCACACGAAATCACGCGCAATTTATTCGTGTGACAGAGGGAAGAATGCTGCCGGAGTCGCCTTCAGTTCGCCGTTATCCATCGGGAACAGGGTGACGTCAATAACGTCTCCCTCATGCATACCGTAGGGGGATTTAGGCTCATTCAGCAGTTTCACCTGAATCAGGCCTCTGCCGCGGTCTGATCCGACGGTTCTGCACCAGACCTTCTCAGGCTCAAGACCATCTTTGATAAAATAGACAACAATGTCATCCGGGAAGCCCTGCGCCCGCGACATGTCCAGCTGCTGAATTCTTCTCACCTCCAGGATGTCTTCCGGGGCGCTGTAATGGTCGACAATCATCTGAACTTTGCCGGCAAACTGGCCAAACGGCTTATAGCCTTTAATGTCCGCGATTTCGCCCTGGAATGTTCCGTACCGGAATTTATACGAAGTGGAATCGTTGCCGGGTTCAAAAGCCACCTCTCCGTCGTCAAAAATGTGGGCTGCGCACAGCAGCTCATAGCTGATTCCTGCCTCCCGGTCAATGTAGCAGAAGACAAGCATTGCGTTGTCGTCCGGCCGCACATGAAATCCGGCAATCTTAATAATCATCAGGGTTCTCTGATCAATCCCTTTCACCAAAATGATCTTCTGGTCAAAATCGCGGAAACAATCCATGATCTGGGATACGTACATCTGTCTGCCTCCTATACCGATGCTGTGGGATACTTATGCGGGTCGTTTTCCTGTGCCTGGATCTGCAAAATATGGCTCCAGGCCTCATCATCGATCTCCCGGCCGCCGAATTGTTTTCTGCGGTCGGCCTCCGTGATCTGCCGGATGACGCGGCAGGGATTGCCTGCGGCGACGGTCCATGCGGGAATGTCTTTCGTTACGACGGAGCCGGCTCCGATGACGGCGTTGTCGCCGATGGTGACGCCGGGGCAGATGACGACATTGCCGCCAACCCACACGTTATTGCCGATGGTGACGTCGATGCCGTACTCATACAGACTGTTTCTCGTGGCGGGGTGAACCGGATGTCCGGCCGTATAGATCGAAACATTCGGAGCGAACTGAACATGATCGCCGATCCTGATTTTGCCCACGTCAAGCATCGTGCAGTTGTAGTTGGCGAAGAACCCCGTGCCGACTTCGATGTGGGTGCCGTAGTCGCAGTAGAACGGCGGGTTGATGAAGGCGGTGCCGTCGGATTTTCCGAGGAGCTCGCGCACGATGCGGCCGATGGTTTCAAAATCAGCCCGATCCGTCGTGTTCAGTTCCTGGGTGAGGCGGCGCGCTCTCTTCATTTCTTCCATGACGGCGCCGTCGGCGATGTAAACCAGTTCCCGGTCGCGCCGCTCCGGGTTGGACATTCTGTTGTCTGTCATTTCAGGCTGCTCCTTTGTGCTGAGAAGGTATGTTTCTGCCTTAGATTGTGGCGTACTTTCGGGCGGAATGCAAGGCGGGTGGGGTGCGGACTGCTGCCTGGAATCCAGAGGCGATCAATGAAAGATTTGTACTCAATCTTGCTTTTTCTCAAATCAGGTACAAAAAAAGAACTGGCTTCCGGCAGGTCGGAGCAGCAAAAACATGATAATTGTGCTTAAAAGCAAGCTTTTACGAATCAGGATCAATTTTCAAACATCCCGCTTCTTCGTCGAGAGTGAAAATTGATCCTGATTCGCTTGTTTTCCGGAAATAAGTACAAAGTTTCTCTCTGATGTCATTCCACGATTGTCAATACACGTTTGTCATTACACGATTGTTATTCCACCCACTCATAGATCCAGAGGGTAACCGAGCTGCTGCCATAGAAAAGAATCGCCATCTCGGAACCGGGCTCGCCTCCTTTTCCGAATTCATGGACCACATCCGCATTCGGCGTGTGCTTATTATCATAAGGATCCATATAAACGGTATTTTCACCGTAATCCTCTACCGGCTCAAATTTGATTCCGGCGTTATACATAATTCCGTCTCTTTCATCATTCGGCGATCCATACTCAACATATCCGGTGACAGACCACAGCAAATAATCTCCGCCGTAGGTCGCATCTGTCGACAAGTGCATCACGACCTCCTCCCCGGGTCTGATGTTCTGAGGAGGGGCGGAGCAGTTGGTAATGAGTGTTGCGCTTCCCGCTCCGTGATACCTCGTCTCCGGCCTGGAGACATTCTCGGAATGTGTCAGTTCGGAGGCAGAATAATAATATGAGGCATCCACTCCGATTTCGTTTTTCTCGACTCTTATATTGGTCTCCTTCAGTCTCCAGTATCCTTCTTCTTTTTTTGCAGCATCTTCTTTTCCTGCCTCTTCTTTATCTGCTGCTTCTTTCTCTGTATCCTCTTCCGCGTTCTTCTCCTCTGCCTGCGCCGTGTCTGCATCCGGAACTTCCTCCCGGATCAGTTTCTCCATACCGTCTTTCAGAACACCGATTTCCTGAAGGTATCTGAGGAAACGCTGCAGTGCTTCCTCTCTGGGATAAGACGACACAAGAGAGACCCAGTTATTGAGAAGATCCCCCCAGTTGAACGAGCCTGCCCGCGTAAGTCTGTCAAGTTCTTCTTCGTCTACATACTGAGACAGGATGCTCCTCACCCTGACGAGCCGGTCCAGGCGGTTTCTCATGTTGTACGGATTGGCTTCGCTCTCTCCGAAAAAGCTGCTCCAATAGCCTGATGTCAGGACGCCCAGCTCGGAATTCAGCATGGTCTCGATGCAGACACGCTCCTTTTCCTTAATCTTATCCTGCTCCGCTTCCTGCCGGATCCGCGTATCAAAATATTCGAGGAGGGCATCCTGAGCACGCTGCTCAAAGATATCGCGGTTTTTTTCGGCCAACTCCTTATAATCATCGAAATCCCAGCCATATTTGTCACAGACTTCTTTGATCTTATCCAGGCTGTAGAAGCGGTTTACCATCTTGCCTTTCACGAAGCCGCTGGAAGTGTTGATGAATGTCAGAAAACTCTCATGGTTCGTATCCTGGTCATAAGGAAGGACGTAATTGCCGAACAGGCCCTCCGCACCATTCTTATAGACGTGGTAAAGCTCCTCGATCTCTCCCTGTTTCCATTCGATGAACATAAGGTCCATCTGTCTGGCCAGAAAGACAGTTCCCTTGGTGGTGAACTCCACTGCGGGATGTACGCCCTGCATGATGCCGCCAAGTTCCTCTGCGGCTCCCTCCCAGTCGCCTTCCGCCATCCGTGCCGACATCCTGACGAGGGCATTGGTATTGCCCACCACAAACTCAGCCGCGCCGCCCTTGAACTCACTGTCCTTGGCCTCATTGATCTTGTCGGTCAGTCCCTGCTCATCCCATGCATGCATAATGGCACCGGTGACGATGTCCTGCAGACTTTCTTCCTGTGATTCCAGGTCGCCTTCCAGCACAGCCTGCATAAGGGTGGTGCCTGTCTTGACGCCGGTCTCGATCGTATTCCCATGCGGATTCGGGTCGAACTCATCCCCCTTGAAGCATCCACCAAGGTAATTGATCGTGCTGTTGATCAGGTCCTTCGCGGCATCATCTCTGAGCCCCATCGCTTCCACATGCGCTCTTACATAAGGCTCCAGAGCCTCCGCTGCCTGCCGGTTACAATCCTGCTGTTCCACAACCTTTTTGCTGTACTCATTCAGGAACTCATCGATCTGCTTTTTCTGCTGCAGCGTCAGGGAAGCATATCCGGAAAAATGCGGCAGCGCCACAGACATCGTCCTGTTTTGCAGGTCAAAAGAATCCGGCCAGAGGATCCTCTCTTCTCCGGCTTTGTCATCAAAGTATACAAAAGCCAGTCGATCCAGCCGCTCCTCACCTTCCGGAATCGGAACAGTAAGGACGACGTCCGAATCAAAGAATTCTCCTTCATAGGATTCACATTCGATCATGACCGGCGCAGAGATCAGCTGGTATTCTTCCGGATTTTGAAATCTGGATATCAGGTCTGATGAAACGGGTTCGACGGATACGACCATTCCCTCAGGAAAGGCATCTTCTTCGATCTGCAGGGAGAATCCGTTATTTTGAACACTGCCGACCACCGTAGCCTCACCGACGGCAACCTGCGTCTTCGCGGGTAAACTGGGCAGAATGCCTCCGGCAGCCTTGTCTCCGGCATTCGTGTCTCCGGCATTCGTGTCTGATGCCTGTTCCTTCTGGTATTCTTCCCAGCGCTCCCTTCTCTCCTCTCTGAAGGCATCGTAGCCTTTTTGTTCAATCAGGTGGCGCACCAGGAAAAACACAGCAATGATGGCTGCGGCTGCTGCAATAATCGCAATTATCTTCCCTGAACCTGAACCAGGATTTCTGTTTGCTGTTCCTGCAGCCCCCGGTCTGGAATACGATCCGGACTGATTTCTGCCCGGCGCCGGCCGCACCGGTGCATTACCTGCATTGGCTGCATTACCTGGTGTATTGGCCGGTGCATTGCCTGCATTGCCTGGTGAATTGGCGGGTTTCTGTCCTGTTCCGACTTGAAAACCGCATTTGCGGCAGAACTTTGCGCCTGCATCAAGCTTATTGCCGCAGTTGCGGCAGTATTTAATACTTTCTGCCATTGCCTGCTGCTCCTTTCTGTCTTGTTCATTGTTCCTGCCTTCGTCCGGCCGGGCATTGTTTTACAGATTTATCATAGCAGACACAGTGGCTGCCATGCGGTTGACAGCATGATCTGTCATTGACAATTTAGATGTCACACATTTGGAAGAGGAGATGTGGGCGAAATGCGGACGAAACCGGCGATTTACAAGTGAAATCGGCGATTTGTACCTGATCTTGCTTTTTCTAAAATCAAGTACAATTAATGAACTGGTTTCCGGGCAGGCCGGAGGGGAAAAATAAAATAATTGTACTTATAAGCAAGCTTTCTACGAATTAGGATCAATTCACAGACATCCCGTTTTTTCGTCGAGAGTGAAAATTGATCCTGATTCGCATGTTTTCCTGAAACAAGTACAATTATTGTATTTTTAAAAAAACCGGCTCTGAGTTTCCCGGATTTTTCTCTTCATTTTTTGTACTCAAAAGCAAGTTTTCCCGGGAATAGGAACAATCCCGGGTTTACAAGACAATTCCGGGGTGAAAGGCAATCCCGGGATTACTGTTCAATCCCGGGATCAATGATGTTAATCGGAGCAAGCATTTGTTGGTGTCAAAGACATGCTTCAAGCAAATCCCCGATCAGCTCGTTGACGATATCCGGCTCGTCTGTATTAGAATTGTGGCCGGCGTCTTTGATCCAGTGAATCGGAATGCCGGTCTGCCGATGCCACTCCCTGTTGTAGCGGATGCAGGAACCCGCGTGATCCTTCTCTCCGCAGATAAGCATTGCGGGACATTTGATTTCATAGGGCAGGTCCGCCTCCATCGCTTCCGCCAGTATGCGGTAGCCATGCCCGGCAATCTGCGCATACCGCGCCTGGTCGCCGTCGTAAGTCATCATGATTTCATGCATCAGCTGCCTGCCGTACGCCGATGTGGCAACTCCGTTCACACCGGCTTTCAGAAGAGACTTCCACGGATAATGGCGATAGACCGGTCCCATCCGCTTCAGCAGCCAGATTTCGGCCGCAGTGACATATTTCCGCTGAAGCGGCGCGGAATCAATGGATACAAAGCCTTTCAGCTTCTCCGGGAACAGCTGGGCATACATCTGCCCGACGTAGCCGCCCATCGACTGCCCCACAATGATCGGCGCGCTGATTCCTTCCTTCTGACAGATCTCATCCACCCAGCGCGCCTTGTCACGCAAATCAAAATCCGGCTTAAACGGCCAGCTCGCCGCATGTTCTGGCGCGTCCCAGACGAGGATGCGGCACTTGTCTTCAAAATACTCCACCTGCTTTTCAAACAGGCGGTGGTCCGCTGTCAGCCCGGGCAGGAAAACAAACGCGGCGGAGTCCGGCGGCGATTGTGTTCCGGAGTCAGAGCATGCTTCCGGCGCCTCGTTCGTCCAGTAGTGGATTGTGCCGAGCGGCGTTTCATACAGCTTCTCTTTCATGGCTTGCTTCCCTCTCTGGTGGTTTCGGCGTTTGTGCTCCGGAGTGCTCCGGGTGCTCTTGCCTCTGGTGCTTCCGGAGGTGTGAAAATGAGCAGTCTGTACTCAATCTTGCTTTTTTCTCAAATTGTGTACAGAAAATGAGCTTGTCTCTATGCCGCCCGGGGTAGCTCGCATACAAAAATTGACCTCAAAATCACGATTTTCTCAATTTATGGTCAATTTTCGGAGCTTCCGATCCCAGCTTGCCATAGCGTCCATATAATGGTGTAAATTGAAAAAGTGCCCTGGTGCACACTCCTGTTATAATGTTTATCGACCAAGAAAAACATAGGAGGAGTCACCACCATGGCACAGGTCAATATTACATTATCTCAGGAAGAAATACTACAGTTACTGTTAACCAAGAATGCCTCTGAGGCATTCAGACAATTGTTGCAAAGTTCCTTAAACCAGTTCCTTTCTGTAGAGTCAGCCACTCAGCTTGGTGCAGATCCTTATGAGCGAACTGATGAACGTAAAGACTATCGGAATGGCTCAAGAGAAAGATCTCTGACAACCCGAATCGGAACACTGATACTTACCGTTCCCAAACACAGAAATCAGCCATTCCACTCTATGATCTTTGAAAACTACAAACGCAGCGAGTCCGCTCTCATTACCACTATGGCGGAGATGGTTATCTCAGGCACCTCTACAAGAAAAGTTGCTAAAGTTATGACCGAGCTTTGCGGGGAGGAATTCTCCAAATCTACGGTGTCAGAAGCCTGCAAACTTCTGGATCCGGAGATCGAAGCTTTCCGTAACCGACCGATAACTCCCGGGCAATATCCATTTCTGATGGTAGATGCCACATACTTCAAGCTGCGGGAAGACCACAGAACAGTGTCCCGGGCATTCATGGTCGCTGTTGGAATCTCAGCTCTCGGAGAAAAGGAGATTCT
>JAFRIW010000059.1 GCA_017432565.1 Lachnospiraceae bacterium | reverse complement strand
CTGTAAGTGGCTGTGAAGACATTGGAAGGCGTCTCATCCAGCGTGAAGTCGATCCCGATAAACTTCACCTCTTCATACCGGCTTGCCCAGCCCGGGAGGCCGTCCGAATACTGAAATCCCGGCAGGACTCCCCCTGACTCTCTCCTTTTACAGTGCGCCGTCGCTGCGCACGTTCTCGAGATCCAGCAGATGTGCAAAGAAGGCCAGCGCGAGTCCCTGGCCCCATCCCTGGATCCAGTCCCTGGAAATGTTCCGATAGCCGTCACGGTCCCGCATCACGGCGGTGCCGCCGGAGACATTCATCACTCTTCCGTCCGCGCTGATGTTCTCAAGAATACCCGGCAGGGCTTTCGCAATGTATTTCAGATGCAGCGGATTGCCCTTGGAAAGCATGGCTGCGGCGATGCCGCAGGACGCGGAGAGTTCCTCATAGGAATCCGGGTCATCCACAATCGTGTGCCACAGCCCGTTTTCCGTCTGGTAAAGCTTGAGGGCTGCCAGCTGGTCGTTGATCGAGCCCACAATATCCAGGAATTTCGGATACAGATACGCCTCCGGCAGAATCATGCCGACCTGAGACATGGTATAGGCCGCCCAGGCGTTGGCACGCGCCCAGTAGAAGCCGGACATGTGGTCACCGGTAATGTTGTTGTAGCCGTGATACCACAGGCCGGAATCCTTGTCCTGCAGATAGCGGATGTGCCAGTAATACTGGTTCAGCGCATCGTCAATGATTTCCTCATCCTTCAGCTCCACGCCCACACGCAGCAGCAGGAAGGCGGCCATGAAAAGCGTGTCCGCCCAGCACTGCTCCGGGAAGTCGTTGTTGGCCGAAACCGTGTGCTGCAGCACCGAATCGCCGAAGCGCAGCGCATCCCTGCGCAGATACTCGATTTTGCTCATCAGAATGTCCCAGTAGCGCTGATCACCCGTCGCGCGGTACAGCGTAATCAGGCAGTGGCCCATGGCGCAGGCGTTCACGGTCCAGACCTTCGGCAGTCCCAGCTCGATATATTCGTCGACCCGGTCCTTCATTGCCTTCAGATATGCCTCGTCCCCGGTCACCTCATAAGCCTTGCTGATGCCGTAATAGGCGACGCCGCAGGGCCAGTCCCAGGTCATATCCATGCGCATTGTGCGCTCCACAACCTTGTCCATTACCTTTTTGATCTGTTCCTTGTCGTAAGTCAGAATACTCATTTGTCCTCATCCCCCCAGACTCTGTCCATCTGTTCAAAAAGCTGCTGATCCGTCAGGTGATTATCCAGATGCGAAATCAGAGTGATCCGCCTCTGCTGTTCGCTGTAGAAGAAATCCCGCTGCCAGAAGTAATAATACGGCCCGTCGCCCAGCGCCCGCAGCGTGCCCATCAGCTTCTCCATCACATCCGCGCTGTGTTTGATATCGGTCAGGCACTCGTTGGCGTAGAAATCGTGCCATTTTCCGTGCTCCCGCGCGCGCATGGCTGCATCAGCCTTCAGATACTCCCGCCGGGCCAGACCCGCATAGTAGAAGGCCTTCTTCGCCTCTCCTGCCCAGTGCAGCATCAGACTCCGGCAAAATCCGGCCGCCCCGGCCCAGCAGTGGGCGTGCATCTGTGCCTGCAGCAGGAAGGAATCCTCAAACAGGCACCGGACCGGTTCCGGCAGCAGAACGGCCGTCTGCTCACAATGCAGCAGATAAGCGCTGTAATTTTTCTCACCCTGTACGCAGATCTCCTGCAGCGCCTGCACCTGTTCCTGCAGGGTCTTCGCGCCCGGGAAGGCCCAGAGAGCCGCCTGTGCGGCATCGCTCCTTCCGCAGATCAGCTGCGTCGCCAGAACCCGCGGTACATAGTTCGTGTACTGCTCCCCGGCCCGCTCGTCCTCTTCCCTTCCGTAGAAAACAGCGGCCTTGTGATAACCCTCAAGAACTGCCTCCAACTCGTCAATCCTGTCACAGGGATAATAGGTCTCCAGGTATTCCCGCCGGTGCTCCGCGGGATCCGCGTCGCCGTCTCTCCAGATTTTGCTCAGGTAGTCCAGGTAATAGACGTGCGGCTTTACGTTGGAGGAGTTGATGATCCAGAAGTCACTGCAGCCCCTGCGCAGCACTTCCCGCAGCTCGCGCCGGACAAAATCCGGCGGGTTCTGCAGCATGGTCATATGGTTGGCCGCCTGCAGGTCATAGAAGGAGACATGGTAGTAAATACCGTGCTTCCCGCCTTCTCCCGGCTCCGGCAGCGCAGGAACGCGCGGGTTGTGATTGCCCTGGCGGCGCGTCACCATTTTGCCGTAGCCGTTGTCCGCCCAGATCCGGATGACATCGTCCGGAATCTCCAGACACCCCGCCTGATAAAGCTCCATAGCCTCGCCGTAGAGGTTGGTGCACATCACGGCAGCCGAATACTGTTCGCGCACCATGTCGTACTGAAGGCGGATCAGATCCGACAGAAGCTTTCCGCGCTTCTCATCCGTGTCATAATAAGGATCGTCGTCCCAGAAGGGATGATCGCCCTGGCCGCGGAAACCCAGCGTCCAGATGGTCTTCTGCCCGGCCTGCGCTTCCAGCGCATCGCGCCACAGTCCCTGAAAGAGCTCGGGATACTGCAGGTAAGAAGCGGGAAGATCGGGATATTTGTCCGCAAACATCTGCGCGCCGAGGGGCTCGGCGTGATGATGTGTGATATAGAGGCCTCGCCGGACTGCCAGCGGGCGATAGCGCTCCGCGTTCAGTCCCGTCCCGGCAATCACCAGGTTGCCGCCGAGGCGCAGCAGCGTCTCAAGTGCCATTTCCCAGGGCTTCTCCGGATCGTGTCCGATGTGCCATTTGTACAGCAGAACTTCATCATTGATAAACCAGCCGCGGAAGCGGACGGCAAAAGGCTTTGACTCATAGCAGAAGCCGTCCGGAACCGGAAAGGAATCCTGCGGGCAAAAGACCTGGTCGTTCCAGAACCAGAAGTCCTTCACGCCCAGGAAGCGGCGGCTGATCTCATAAATTCCGTACACAAGACCCATCTCATCGCCGGCTTCAAGCAGCAGTTTTCGGGCAGCCTGATCCGGTCCGCCCACGGCGGCGGAGCCGTCCGCAAGGCTGAGTCTGAACTGCTCCGCAGGCAATTCCGGATCGATCTGCAGAACAAGACACCCGCCCGGCTCCTGCGTCTGAAGGCAGAGTGTCTTTACGTCACGAAGCAGGTCGAGGGCGGCCATTCGGACCGGCCCCAGCAGCACCTCCGGGAAAATGGTGAGGTTTCGGTTGATTGCAAAACTCATTCTGTATTCCCCTCTGTTTTTTACCTTTTTTCGTTCTTCAGAGATAAGTATTTTCTGTTATTATTTTACCATAGTTAATGTAAATTCTTCAGATTTCAGCTCACGGAGGAGCAAAATGAAAATCGTTCGAATCAATCGTCCCTGCGATTTTGATGATCAGGGCCGGATCACACAGGGCTATGTGAGTGTGGAGGAGGCGCAGCCGCCGGTTCGCCGGCCCGGTGAAGTACTGCTGAAGATTCTGTACGGCGGAATCTGCGGCTCGGATAACGGCTCCTACAAGGGGAGTTTTGCCTATGCGCACTATCCGCTGATTCCGGGCCATGAATTTTCTGCCCAGATTGTCGATGTCGATGAAGACAATCCCTGCGGCCTGAAGAAGGGAATGATTGTGACCTGCAATCCCTATATGAACTGCGGGCACTGCTACTCGGACCTGCACGGCACCGTCAACGCCTGTATGAACAATCAGACGCTGGGCTGCCAGCGGGACGGCGCATTCCGTGAGTATTTTACGATTCCGCAGGAGCGCTGTATCGACGGGAAGGGCATGGACCCGAAGACGCTGGCGGCAATTGAGCCGCTCTGCATTTCCTGGCACGGTGTCAGCCGCGCGGCAATTCACCGGGGCGAGCGCGTACTCATCGTCGGTGCCGGCACCATCGGGCTTCTGGCCGCTTTTGCCGCGAAGTATTACGGTGCGGAGGTCACGCTGTGCGATATTATCCCGCAAAAGCTGGAGAGAGCCCTGAAAATGGGCGCCGCAAGTCACGTGATTTTCAATGATCCGGCTGATCCCGGCCGCTTTATGAGGGAGGTCGGCGAGCAGACCGGCTGGGAGGATTTCGTGGACGGCGGCGGGAATGCACAGCATGTCGCGAACGGTTTTGATGTAACCATCGAGGCGGTCGGACTGCCTTCCACCTTCCAGTGCTGTATCGATGCAGCCTGCTACGGCGGGCGCGTCGTTCTGATCGGCGTCGCATCGAAGCCGCTGGATTTTGCCTTTAATATTATCCAGAAAAAGGAGCTGGCTATTTATGGCTCGCGCAACGCGAAAACAGAGGATTTCCGTATGCTGATTGATCTGGTAAACGGCGGAAAGCTTCCGCTGGATCAGATCGTCACGCACCTTTATGAGCTGGAGGACGCGCCGCGGGCCTTCGAGGATCTGAACCGTTTCCCGGACGAAGTGCTCAAGGCCATGATCCACTTCGGCGACCCGCAGATCATACCCTGAGAAGGTGTCTTAAGGGCGTCTGCGAAAATGCCGGTAAAAATTTCCGAACTTCTGTTCTGTCTGTGTACAATGAAATGTACATCTCTTGTGTTATGCTGTACTCAGATAAAGCGAATGCGATCGAAACAGAGCGCTGAAGCGCTCATCGCGAAAGGAGGCAGAACATGAAGGGATATTCGACAGGCGACGGATATATGGGACTGGTAGACGGACGCTACATGCTTTTTGCCAGCGAGTCTGAATACAGAGATTATGTCGAAGACTGACCGTTGTAATGAATGCTGAGCATGGTCAGATCGTCGAACTGCGGCGTTCCGGCAGCAAATTCCTGCATTGCACGGTCCATTTCACGAATCAGGGTCTCCGGGTCGGAGGAGTCAGTTTCATTCAGGACCCGGACGATCCGATCCGTTCCGAACTGCTCATTCTTCTCGTTGACGCCCTCCGGCAGACCGTCGGAGTACACAAACACGTCAGCGCCCGGTGTCAGCTGCAGTTCATATTCGGTATAGTGAACATCGTCCATCGCACCGACGGGAAGGCTGTGCTTATCCCGGAACAGTGCAAAGGATCTGCCCGCGGGACGGATAACCGGATATTCATGCCCAGCATTGGAGGCGGTGAGTTTTCCGGTGGAAAGCTCCAGAATGCCGAGCCAGACCGTCACGAACATACTCTCCTCATTTCTCATGCAGACGATACGGTTGACATCCTCCAGCACTTTTGCCGGGGATTGGAGCGCCATTGTATAGTCATGAATCTGAATCATGGATGACATCATAAACAGTGCGGCCGGAATTCCTTTTCCGGACACATCCGCAATGACCAGGGCAAGATGATCGTCATCCACGTAGAAGTAGTCATAGAAGTCTCCGCCCACTCCCTTGGCCGGCGACATGCTGGCGCTGAGAGTGACTTCCGTCCGATCCGGATTGGGTGAAAACTTACCGGGCAGCATATCCTGCTGAATCTTGTTTGCGACGTCCAGCTCCGCGTTGACACGTTCTTTTTCTCCTGTCACGCGGGTCAGTTCGTCAATATAGGTGCGCAGAGAATCCGTCATCCGGTTGAAGGCTGCTGCCAGATCACCGACTTCGTTGTTTTCCTGTACTTCCGCTTTCCAGTCCAGATTGCCCGAACTGATGATCTCAACATCCTTCTTCAGATCTGACAGCGGCTTTGTGATATGCTTCGCAAAGATATTGATCATGCCCAGGACGAGAAGCAGGATCGGAATCAGCAGCAGCACGAAGGTCTGGGCAATCTTCTTGACTTTGCTCTCCATAGTGCCGAGCGGCTCCAGTACGCTTTTCACCGGAAGAACAACACAGAAGGTCCAGTCATTGGCTTTGATCCGGCTGAAGGCATAATACTGTTCATCCGGTCCCGGCCCGGCGCCGGAGACAACACCTTTATCGCTGATCATCTCTTCGATATAAGGATCTGCGAGCTGTGCGGAGTCATCCTCGACATCGCTGCGTGTATCCACAATAATCCGGCCGTTCCGTCCCAGAAGCAGCGCATAGGCACCGACAGGCAGCGGGATTTCCGTGATCTCTCTCTGAAGATCATCCACCAGAATGTCCATCGCAATCACTGCCTTCAGGGTCCCCTGGTCATAGACCGGCGCAGAGCAGGTGATCATTTGTCCCCTGCTGAAACCGTCCGTGTACACATCTGTATAAAAAACATCTCCGGTTTCAATCGCTCCGGTATACCAGGGAGAAGTGTAAAAATTGAAATACGATTCGTCTCCGCCCGTGTAGCCTCTGCTGCCCCACTGATTATAACTGATATGTGCGCCGGAAACCGTTGCGCAATAAATGTCCGTGATCGTGTCGCCATGGTCTTCCATCATGGTTTCCAGCAGCGGCTCAAGATTCGCCAGAAGCTCCAGTTCATCCTGAACATCCTCATACTTTATTTTATAACTGACGAGATAGCGCTGCAGTGTATAGCCTTCCGTCTCCTCCGGAGAGGGCGGAAGGACCTCTGCCGGCGCGTAATTCTCGGGGTTTTCGTACAGCTCTTCAGCATAACCGACCAGTGTCCGCACGTCACCCGTATAGACACTCAGGATCGAATCCGCGAGCATGGCTTTGCTTTCCGCCAGATTCTGCAGACGGATATCCATCTGCTCCAGCATTGCACGCTCTCCGTCCTCCTGGATCTGGTACATGCTGTAAAGCGCTGAGCCGGTGGTTACCAGCAGCGCCAGAACAAGGATGGCCGAAGCCAATATAATCATCTGAGACCGGATCGGTTTTCTTTTTTTGATTCGCATACAACCATTGTAGCACAAATAAAAGAATGGAACAGGGGGCAGGCCCCTGTTCCATTCCTCTAACATTCAGGTGTTAATTATTTTACCGATCAATCGTCAATGCGGATGGTTTTCTTCTCCGGAATCTTTTGCTGTTCCTTCTTCGGAACGCTCAGGCTTAAGACGCCGTCGCGGAAGGTTGCCTTGATATCCTCTTCTGTCAGATTCTCACCCAGGTAGAAGCTTCTCTGCATGGAACCGCTGAAACGCTCCTGGCGGATCAGCTTGCCTTTGCTCTCCTTATTTTCCTCGACAGCCTTGGTTGCGCTGACGGTCAGATAACCCTCCTCAAGCTGCAGGCTGATGTCTTCCTTGGCAAAGCCGGGCAGGTCAATGTCGATCTCATAGTGGTCTTCCTGCTCATGCACATCCGTCTTCATCAGTCTGTCACCGCGGCCGCCGTACAGCTTCTTCTCCGCGCGGTCCATGTCTCTGAAATCCGGGAAGCCAAACCAGTCATCAAATAAGTTCTCTCCAAAAATGCTCGGTACTAACATTGTTCATTCCTCCTTTATGATGCCGCAGATCTGTAAAGATCCGCGTTTGTTTGTTTATTTGTTATAGCTGTACTATAACACCCGTTTTAGCACTCGTCAAGCGCGACTGCTAACAATTTTGTGAACAATATGTGTCCTTTTCTGCCGTTCTATGTCGTTCTTTGATCCATGCCGACAGTTCGCGACTTTCTGTCGCTCACTGTCACGGCATTCGCCGTATGCAGCAGAAAGAGGCGGTGTTCATGAAAGTAAACTTTCCTGAACACCGCCTCTTTTGCTGCGCATGGCTCATTGCTTACGCGCAAAAAATGGTCCGGGATAATCCCGGACCACACGTTACTCTGTTTTCTGGTTTGATGACCGGCTCATCTGCTGAGCCGTGAAGCCATCAGCGGAACATGTTGTACTGATAATACTTGCACACAAAGTCTCTGTACTCCGCAAATGTCTCCTTAAAGAAGTTTGTCACTTTGTTCATCATCGTACTTCTCCTTTCCGCGGCAGCTTATGTAAATTCGTCTGTGCCGGAAGCTCCGGCTTCTGCTGCTGCATCGCGTAGCTCATTGCCTTGCTACGATGATGAATTATAACCACTTCAAAAAATCGTGCGCGCCAATCCTTGATTCTTTTCAGCCAGATTTTGCACACCGGTTCTGCGCCTGCGCTTCGAAAATTCCTGCCGGCTGTTACTCCTCGTCCTCCATCGCATAGCTGATTTCGTCCAGTTCTGCGTGGAAAAACTCAGCCCAGGGGTACTGATTCATATAATCGCCGAGGTACTGGTAGCGCGACTCCTTCTTCTTTTCCAGCCATTCATATAAGTCACATTCGATGTGGTCGGTGGCAATCGCCATGCTGCCCCGCTGCTTCAGAATAATGTCATTTGCCTTGAGGCGCGTGAGCGTATTCTGAAGATCCTGCCGCAGATTGCTCAGGTAAGAGGCCTTCTTTTCCGGATCGCCGTCATCTTCCCACAGGGAAGCAATGATTTCGCCGTTGGTGGTCTGTGCGCCGCGGTTGTTGATCAGCAGCGCGACGATCTCCTTGGTTCTCGTGTATTTGAAGGCGACCGGCTTTCCGTCCACAAACAGTTCGAAGTTTCCGAAGGTCTGGGCGAAAACGCGGCTCTTCATCTTCTGCCCGGGAGTATTGCGCAGCTCCTCCAGCTCCGTGCTGACGCTCTTCTCCGTCGCCGGGGTCAGAATACAGCCGCTGGCCCGCAGCACGATTGCCTCAAAAGCGTCCGCGCGGTCCTCCGTGAGATAGACCAGGTTGATGAAAGGGTACAGGTCCTTCAGATACTGGCCCAGAACCCAGCCGTCCATTTCCGCCAGCTTCGTATCCATGAAGGCGACGTCGATTTCCTTCTCACGGGCCAGCGCCAGCGCCTCAGGGCTGCTCTCGCAGCACAGCACTTCGACCTCAGGCCTGAGTCTCCCGATCATGCTGGAAAGCTTTTTCAGTTCCTTCTTGTCGTTTATTACGGCCAGGATTGTCATGATTCCTCCTTCGGCCCCCCGGAGCCGCCGATCACACGTACCTGCTGATTCTGCCGCTGTTCCTGGGTCATATGAAGGGGATCAACCTCACCCACCAGCAGCATATCGCCGTCATTTACAGCCGCATCCCGGAGCGGTCCTGCGTTCAAATCCGCAATCACCAGGGCGGCAAACCGGTCATAATTGTCATCGTCGATCACCGGGAAATGGTGCTGCATGCGATACCAGTGGCTCGGATCCAGCTTCATCGCACCGATATACAGACGGTCCGCGGTCGCTTCGACCTCGTCCGGTCCCGCAATTGTGCCGGGTTCCGCACCGATATCCTCGCAGAACAGCATGGCATATACGCGCAGAATCCGGTCCCGCACGGTCTCTTTGTGCCCGTTTTCGGCGACCTTCCCGGTTTCGGTATTCATGACCCGGTAATAAAGCTCCTGTGCCTCCACATCCTTGTCAAAGTTGATAATCGCATCGTAAAATTCGCGGTTGATCAGCGTTTTCGGCATGGTTTCCTCCTCATCTGAACCAGATAAAATCACAGAATGCAATAAAAGCTGCAAATACCGCCCCGAAAATCAGGACGATAACCAGTCCCGCGCGGACGGCCGCCCACTTGTACTGCCGCAGTTCATCGTCCGACATACCCTGGCCGGGCTGACCGGATCTTTCTCCGGCTTCGTCCCGGTCCGCGCGGTACCACGGCATCCCGTCCACATTCATATTGACGATCGTTCTGCCGTCGTCCTCGTACTCGTCTTCCGGTTTTGCACCCACTTAAATTTACAGGACCTCCTGATCCACAGTCACGGCGCCGGCCTTCTTGGCCTCTTCCATGATTTCGGCCGCCTTCGCGTTCTCTTCCGAATCATTGTACAGATGGCAGGCACAGAAATGACCTTCTTCCACCTCTTTCCAGCCGGGCTGCGCATATTTGCAGATCTCCATGCACTGCTCGCAGCGCGTATGGAACTTGCAGCCCTTCGGTGGATTCGCCGGCGAAGGGATCGAACCCTTCAGGATAATCCGGTTGAGCTTCACGTCCGGATCCGGAATCGGAATTGCTGAAAACAGTGCCTTTGTGTACGGATTCAGCGGATTCTTAAAGATCTTCTCCGTCTCCGCGTATTCCACCATCGACCCCAGGTACATGACACCGACGGTATCCGAAATATGTTCCACGACCGACAGATCGTGTGAGATAAACAGATAAGTCAGGCCAAAATCCTGCTGCAGCTGCTTGAGCAGGTTGATAATCTGCGCCTGAATGGAAACATCCAGCGCGGAAACCGGCTCGTCGCATACGATGAAGTCCGGTGCCAGTGCGAGCGATCTCGCGATACAGATTCTCTGGCGCTGTCCGCCGGAGAACTCGTGGGGATAGCGCTCCTTGTAATAGCTTGGCAGGCCGCACACTTCCATGACCCGCGAAATATACGCGTCATACTCGGACGGATCCACGATGTTATGCTCCCGGACCGCCTCACCGATGATCTCGCCGACGGGAAGTCTGGGCGAGAGGGAGGAATACGGATCCTGGAAGACCAGCTGCATTCTCGGCCTGATTTTGCGCAGTTCTTCGCGGCTTAAGGAGAAAACATCCTGTCCGTCGAAGATGACATCGCCCGCCGTTTTATCCTGCAGGCGCAGGATCGTCCGCCCGCAGGTGGATTTGCCGCAGCCGGACTCACCGACAAGACCCATGGTCTGTCTGCGCTTAATGTTGAAGCTGACACCGTCCACGGCTTTGACATTGCCGATGGTGCGCTTGAAAAAGCTGGATTTGATCGGGAACCACTTCACCAGGTTCCGGACCTCCAGAATGTTATCGTTCATCTCAGCCATATCACAGCTCCTCCACATTCACAGATTTGGGATAACCCAGTGTTTCGCCCTCGTCCTGATACCTGTAGCAGGAGACGATATGTGTTTCGCTGACACGGATTTCCGGCGGATACAGACCGGAGCACTTGTCGCAGCGCATCTCACAGCGGTCGCGGAAGTAGCAGTAATCCGGCATTTCGACCGGGTTCGGCACACTGCCGGGGATGTTGTAGAGTTTATCCACCTTTTTCCCGACCACCGGCTTGGACTTCATCAGGCCGATCGTATACGGATGCATCGGATGATGGAAAATCTCCTCAGCCGTTCCCTTCTCGACCACGCGGCCGGCATACATGACCACCACGTAATCCGCCATGCCCGCCACGACGCCCAGGTCGTGCGTAATCAGCATGATGGAAGAATTCAGCTTGTCCTTCAGATTCTGGAGCAGGTCCAGGATCTGCGCCTGGATTGTCACGTCCAGCGCCGTTGTGGGCTCGTCTGCGATAATCAGGGTCGGCGAGCAGGCCAGTGCGATCGCGATGCAGATTCTCTGCCGCATACCGCCGGACAGCTCGTGCGGATACATGTTGTAGACGCCTTCCTTGTTGGCAATGCCGACCAGCTCCAGCATCTCCAGCGTCCTGGCCTTGATATCCTCATCGCTCATTTCCGGATTGTGGAGCTTTATTACCTCGTCCACCTGCTCACCGATCCGGAAGACCGGGTTCAGGCTGGTCATCGGCTCCTGGAAGATCATGGAAATCTTGTTTCCGCGGATTGTCTCCATCACCGCGTTCGGTGTGTTGACGATATTGATGGCGGTCCCGTCGCCCATGTTGAAGCGGATCTGTCCGCCGACCGTCTGGCCGCTGGGCCTTGCCAGCAGCTGCATCAGCGACAGGCTTGTCACACTTTTGCCGCATCCGGACTCACCGACGACACCGACGGTGGAGTGTTTCGGAATGTTGAAATTGACGCCGTCGACCGCCTTGACGGTTCCGACATCGGTGAAGAAGTAGGTGCAGACATTATCGAATTCGACAACGTTATTGGGATCCTTCATCTGCACCGTGTACAGTGCCGGATCCTTGCCCGCGTCCGCGCGCTCCTTCTCCAGCTTTTTGGTCACGCGGCGGTTGAACCTGGTTATTTTCCTCGATTCCTTCCCGGAGATATAGGAGGATTTCTTCTTGTTCTTTTCTGCCATTTCTCTTCCCTCCTCTCTCAGCGCTTTGCCTTCGGATCATACGCATCGCGCAGGCCGTCTCCGACAAAGTTGAATGCAATAACCGTCACACAGATCAGCAGTCCGACCGGGATCCAGATGAATGCGTAATGCGCCATCGCAGAGGCTGAGGAGACCGAGTTGATAATGGTTCCCCAGGTGGCCAGCGGGTGCTTGACGCCCAGACCCAGGAAGGAAAGCGTGGACTCTGTCAGAATAACCGAGCCGATGCCCATCGTCGCCGTGACAATCAGCTGCGGCATGACATTCGGGATCAGATGCCGGAAGATTCTCGCCTGCACCTTGATGCCGGTCGCCTCCGCCGCCACCATGAATTCCTGCTCACGCAGGGAGAGGATCTGGCCGCGGACGAGTCTTGCGACGCCGGCCCAGCCCATGATGCCGAGTGCCGCCATCATAATCATCAGACGGATGTAGGTATCCATCCGCATCGCGTCCATCATGGCGCCCAGGATAATCATGATCGGCAGGGACGGCAGGCAATAGAAGATATCGACCAGTCTCATGACCAGGTTGTCCACCCAGCCGCCGTAATATCCTGCCAGACCGCCCATAATGACGCCCAGCAGAATCTCAAGAAAGACGACCACGAAGCCGACCATCAGAGAGATCCGACCGCCGTACATGATCCGGGCGAGCACGTCGAAACCGTCGCCGTCCGTTCCGAGAATGTGCTTTGACGAAGGGGAAGCATACATATCGATCACATAATTGATCTGATCGCAGTTGATGACATATTCGCCGGTATCCCGCTGTGAGATCTTCATCTCGGTCTCGTTGAAGATCAGATTTCCGTCCTCGTCGCGGCTGTAGGAACCGTCCTCATTCTGCTGCGGAAGATCATAGACCATCGTGCTGGTCTTCTGATTCTGCTCACGCATCTCCTCGATCTTGTCGGAAACGGCCTTCTTCAGCGAATATTCCATCGTATCTTCGCCGGAGTAGCGCCGCACGGAGAAGGAACTGAACTCCGCGTAGTTTTCGCCGGCTGCGTTGAAAATATCCAGCACACCCTCGCCCGGCACGATCGTGTATTCCGCGCCGTCCGAGGAAAAGCTTCCGCTGTCGTACGCAGCCATCAGCGCGGCTGCCTTGAAGGCATCGCTCACGCGCCCTGACTGCTCAATGGTATCCAGCGTGTAATTCGTGTAAACCCGAACGTCCTGATCATCCGTCAGCTCGCTGACCTGATAGAGGGCACCGTCCTTCCGGATAATATAGTCCTTTTCGCCGAAGGAGAAGCTCGTGGTGTTTCCGACTGCCTCTGTGAGTGCTTTTTCAAAATCAGACCCCAGGGAGGCTCCCGAATAATTCACGCCGCTCAGCTCCGCGTAGACGTCATAGCTCTTGGCTGCGGCTCTCGCATAGCTGTAGGTCACACCGTCCAGCGTGAAGGTGCCGTCTTTCCCTTTCAGCTTTTCCGCCGCCGCTTCTTCCAGTGCGGGAACGGGTTCCCCGTTGAAGGTGAACGTCTTTCCGACACTGCTGTAGTTGCCGATCAGCACCTTGCCCTCACCGGTTGTGCAGACCTGCTTCATCGAACCGGCGGAGAGCACATAGATGCCGGGGCCCGCTTCGCGGATCCGGTAGCCCGCCGATTCACCGGCGATCAGCATTTCCTTCTGCCCCTGCTCCAGCATCTTCTTGATGTTGCTGTTCATGGAGTTGACCACTGTCCGCTCCGCCTGGATATTCTCATCCAATACGTAGCCGTTGTAGGTCGTATTGGCCTTCGCCAGCGCATAGTTGACGTTCTGCTTGTTATAGGTGTAGAAGATCTGCTTCTGCCCGTAGGGATAGAACAGCGGGCCGATGAAGGAGAAGATGAACATGGTGATCAGCAGCACTGATCCGAAAACAGCCAGTCTGTTGCGGATAAAGCGCTTGAAGACCTGCCGGCCGGGCGAAAGGACTTTGACACGGCTGACATCGTCCAGAGCCATCTCCTGCTCCTGTTCCTGCGCCGTCAGCTGCCGCTGCTGTTTTTCTCTTTCTTTTAATACATCATTCAGATTATAAGAAGCCATCGCGCACCCCCCTCAGCTCAATCTTACGCGGGGGTCAACGACCGCGTACAACAGATCGGAAATCAGATTTCCGAGCAGCGTCAGTATGGAAATGAAAGCCAGATAGAACATGATGAACGGGATGTCGCCCTGTGTCATCGATGTGTAGGAGGCGTAGCCGATTCCGCGGATGGAGAACAGGGTCTCCGTAATCAGCGCGCCGGAGAACAGTCCCGGAAGGGAACCGCCCAGCATCGTCACCAGCGGGATCAGCGTGTTGCGGAAGGCGTGGTAGTTGATGACCTTCTTCTCCGGAACGCCCTTGGCCCGCGCCGTGCGGATGTAATCCGCGCTCAGGACCTCCAGCATATTTGTCCGGGTGTAACGCATCAGTCCGCCGATGCTGATGATAATAATGGTAATTGACGGGAGCACGAAGTGCTTCGCGACGTCAAGGAATTTTCCGAAATCAGAGAGATTCATGTAGTTTCTGCCCTGCATGCCGGAGAGGTCAAACCATCCCAGCTTGACAGAAAAGACATATTTCAGCAGCGTCGCAATAAAGAATGTCGGCATCGAGATACAGATCATGGAAATGACGGTCGTGAAGTAATCCGTGAAGCTGTACTGCTTTTTGGCCGCGGTGATTCCGAGCGGAATTGCGATGATGATCTCAAATATGAAAGAAACGAATCCCAGAATGAAGCTGTACCAGACTGTGTTGTGGAATTCTTCCGTAACCGGAATCGTCCAGGCCCAGCTGTCCCCCCAGTTGCCTTTGAACGCGTTCTTCAGCCAGGTCAGATATCCCAGCACGACCCCCTTGTCCATGCCGTACTGCGCGTTCAGGTCCGCCAGCCACTCCGCGTAGCTCTTGGTGGCGCCGGGTCTCGAGGCAAGCTCTCTTGCCTTGGTCTCAATATATCCCATCGGCATGTTGTACATCAGGATATATATGAGAAACATAACAAAAAAAAGAATCAGAATGCTGTAAAGCACTCTCTTAATTGTGAATTTAAGCATACTGCACCTTCCTCATGGAAAGCAGGTGAAGACCTTCCGATAAAAAACATGAATGGCACGGGAGGATTTCTCCTCCCGCGCCGTATAATGCCTGACTGGTCCGTCAGATCTGCCTTTCAGATGACATCACTGAAGCTCAAGTGCCTGAACCTCTGCATACCAGCCCCAGTAAGGAGTCATGTCATGCGGAAGAGTATCAATCACGATGCGCTCAGTAGAAGCGACTGTGCAGTCTTTTCTCTGATACAGAGGAAGCTCGCAGCCCCAGTCCATGATGATGTTCATGGCATCTCTGTAAACAGACTTACGATATTCGGTATCTGCACTTGCGCGGCCTTCCTCGATCAGAGTATCCAGCTCCGCATCATCCACGGAATAGTGGTTGGAGTTGGTGCCTTCGCCGTGTGCGTTGGTGCTGTGGTAAACCTGGGTCATATCCGGGTCAACCGTGGACTGCCATGCAGCTGCCCACATCATAGCGGTGTTGGACTCAAGAGCGTTGTTCCAGACGCTGGTTCCTACGTCGTTCACCTGCAGCTTGATGCCGAGCTCGTCGAGCACTTCGCTGGCTGCAACGGCTACGCCGTATGCCGGGTGATCCTGCTGTCCCTGTCCGGGAATCATGACTTCGTAGGTGTCCGTCACATCCGTGAACTTGCCTGCCGCTTCGTCATAGGTGAAGCCTGCTGCCTTGAAGTAGCCGATCGCTGCTTCCTTCGCCGCTTCGTATCTCTGCTCTTCACTCATGGAAGAATCATAGATCGGGTTGCCGTCGACATCGACGGAGTATGCCGGCTGATAGCCCTCGTCTGCCGGCTTCGGAGCCGCCCAGGAGGTGTTGGAGATAGGATACTGAATGACTGCTGCGCGGTCGCCGTAGTAAGAATTGATCACGGTGTCACGATAAACTGCCAGCAGAGTCATGAAGCCCTTACGAAGAGCCTTGGACTCATCGGATGCCGGATCGCCGCCGACGTTTACGAGGTCAGCGTTGATGCCGAGGTATCCGTAGCCGCGGTAGTCAACCAGGATGGTGGTCAGCTTGTCGCCTTCCAGCTCGCCGTTGCTGTTCGCATCCTGAATTGCCTTCAGGGTCTCATCATTGATGGAAGGAACTGCAATATCAAAGCTGCCGCTCACGATACCAGGTACATAGTCGGAGTCAAGTGCTTCCTGCATCAGCAGAACCTTGGTCTCCGGCTCGCCCTGGAAGTAGTTCGGATTTGCCTTCAGTGTTACGACACCGTTTGCATAGCCGTCAAAGACGTACGGGCCTGCGCCGATGGGCTCGGAAGTAACAGCCTTCACGCCGGACAGATCACCCTTGGTGAAGCCGAACTGATCATTCTCAAAATCATAAGCGTCCGGATCGCCGTAGTAGTGAAGCGGAGCCAGTGTCAGGCCGACATTGTAGATGGCCGTCGCGTCAAAAGTGGTCATGTGAAGGTTGACAGTGTAGTCGTCGATTCTGGTCAGACCGGAGACGTTCGTTGCACTCTCACCGGTTTCAACACCGGTCTCATATTCCGCGCCGAGTGCGGCGATGGTCAGCTGCAGACGATCCATGCCTGCGTTCTCCGTCGCCTCTGCCTCTTCAACCGTGTCATAAGCTGCAACGATTGCATCCCAGAAATCCTGAGCGGTTGCTGCTTCATCGAGCTCGAAGCCCCAGTTTGCCGCGCACTGTGCAACGGTATCGCCTGCGGCGTTGTAGCCCTTCTCGATGCAGTAGTCAACGATGGACTGTGCAAAATCAGCACCTGCGTTGTTGTTGTAGTAATCCCAGAATGCGTCGTACTGTTCCTGCGTATAGCCGTCGTTCTCGGTATAGCCGTCCTCGCCTGCAGCGAAGATCACGTTTCCGCGGGAATCCATGCCGCCTCTGTACTCTTCCATGCCTTCGATGGGAAGTGCATAGATCGTGGAAGATCCGTCATAGGTCGGGTCAACCAGTACATAGAAAGAGAAGATATAGTCATCGATGGTGACAGGCTCACCGTCGGAGAACTTCACGTCGTCACGGATGGTCAGCTGGTAATCAACCGTTCCGTCATCGTTCTGCGTAACTTCGACATCGCCCATGCCGTAGTAGGTATAGTCCGTGCCGTTGTAGTTGATGGTCTCGCCCTCGATACCCTTCTGGATCACGGCGCCGCCTCTGTCAGCGGCCAGTGCAGGGACCTGTGTCAGGTCAACCACTTCCATATCATAGGCAGTGGTTGCAAAGAACGGGCTGAACTTCTGTCCGAAGGTAGAAGTTGCATAGACGAGATTCGCCTTCGCCTCTTCCTCGACGGGCTCCTCCTCCACGACCTCTACCTCTGCAGGCTCTTCCTCGACTACCTCGGGAGCTTCTTCCACGACCTCTTCGGCGGGAGCTTCCTCGACAGGCGCCTCAGCCGGCTTGCTGCCGCAGGCTGCGAGAGAAACTGCCATGACTGCGGACAGGCCAAGTGCGATTAACCTTCTTTTTGTCATTTTTCATTTTCCTCCTTTGATTTTTTCTAATAAACACATTTTTCTGTGATTATTATTCGTAAAGATGCGTCCGCGACGCTATATTAAATCTTAATTCATAAAGGCTTAAATATCAAGTAAAACGGCCTGTTTTCAGCCATTTCCGGCGGCGGAAAAGACAGAGCGCACCCGCACACAGAAGGGCACTGCACGATACGAAAAGGAAGTCTCCCGCCGCCCTCTCCGGACCGATCGCCAGGCGGACCGCCGAGAGCGCCGCGGCAAGGCCGCTGAACATCATGAAACTGGCCAGTCTTGCGGGATACAGGTTCTCCAGCTGATCATGGATCCGCCGCTCCAGCGGCTCCTTCGCGCAGAAAACAGCACAGATCAGCTCCGTCAGCAGGAAAAGCGGCACTGCCGACGCGGCAAAGGGCAGCGCGATCCACAGCCGGCGCATCGACTCCGAATACGGAATCAGCGCGGCAAGAAACAGAATCCAGCCGGCAATCGCCGCGGACAGGCAGATTTTCTTCTCCCGCCTGACCGTCTCCTCCGGCTCAGTAAACCGGTACGGCTCGCCGATATATTCATAGGACACCTTTACGCGTCCCTTTTCGTCAAAATGCTCAACCAGCCTGTAGTCGGCTGTATATTTATTCCTTGCCATTCAGTGCCTTTCCGTAAATCTTTCCTCAGCAGTTTCCGGTGTAGACATACCGGAGTCTCTTCCGCGCCGTCTCCGCCAGCTGATAAACTCTTCCCACATCTGTCGGAGGTCTGTCCGTCATGTGAAACCGCGGGAAAAAGCGTGAGACATGGAGCGGGATATCCCGTCCCGAAGCCCCTCCGCAGACATCCGTCAGCCCCGCGACCCATGCGCTCAGCTCCTCCATCTCCTCCGGGCTGTCATTTTCTCCCGGCACAATCAGCGTCGTCAGCTCCACATGGCAAAATGTGACCGCTTCGCGGATCAGGTTCATCACCATTTCCCGGTTTCCCTGCAGAACATCCGTGTAATATCTGTCCGTAAAGCCCTTCAGATCAATATTCATCGCATCAATATACGGAGCCAGTTCCCGCAGAACGGCCAGCTCTGCCGTGCCGTTGGTCACGAGGACATTGACCATTCCCCGTTCATGCACCAGTCTCGCTGTGTCCCGCACAAATTCCCAGCCGATCAGCGGTTCATTATAGGTAAAAGCCAGTCCGATATTGCCGCGGCTTCTGTAATACGCCGCCGTCTCTGCCAGCTCCTGTGGTGTGATCACTTCGGCCTTTTCAGCCTGTGAAAAAGCCCGCGCGGACCAGGAGATCTCGTGATTCTGGCAGAACGGGCACCGCAGATTACAGCCGTAGCTTCCGATCGACAGAATCAGACTCCCCGGGTGAAACCGGGCAAGCGGTTTTTTCTCAATAGGATCCAGGGCGAGCGAAGTGATCCGGCCGTAATTTGCCGCCGTGACCTCTCCGTCCCTGCAGACTCGTGCCCCGCAGAAGCCGGTCCGGCCTTCCTGCAGATCGCAGTGCCTGAAACAGACCTGACAGACAGCCATCTTTTGCCCCCCCTTAAATGCTCTGTTTTCAGTGATGACGGATCACTTCAAAGCGCTCCAGCACCACCGGCTCCCGCTCTGAGATTCCGCCTTTGCTTCTGGCAATGGAAATCTGCTCTTCCACGGTGTCCACGCCGTCCAGGTCCGGCAGCAGCAGGCCCCGCCGCCTTCCGCAGGAGACAATGACGCCGTAGCGCTTCACATCCAGCTCCTGAGGCCCGCTGATCCGCTCGGGCTTCGTGAGAACATCCACGCTGATCTCCAGATACGGCAGTTCCTCCGGCTGTATCGGGTCAAAACGAGGATCCTCCGAGGCCGCGCTGACCGCATTGTGGAGAATTTCCTCCGCGATGCAGCTCCGCACCGGCAGAATCGTTCCGATGCAGCCGCGCAGGCGTCCGTGCTCATGTATGGAGACAAACACACCGGCGCGCTCTGTTTTCATTTCATCCGTCGCCCAGTCCGGCACCTTCGGAACAGATCCGGTCCGGACATAGCTTTCGACCGTGAGGCGCGCGAGCCGCACCAGCGGGTCCTCCCGCTGTCTCTTCTGCGCCATTTCCTCTTCCTGCCGTCTCAGATACCGGGCCAGAAAGTGCCGGTTTTCATCCGGCTCCCCCGGGTGGAAGGTGCAGATTCCGTAGCCCACGCCGGTCACATCCTGATGGGAGAGCTTTTCCGCGCGCACAGCCAGCCCGTCCAGTGCCCCCGCCATCATGACAAAGGACCTGTGCCCGCACTCCGCCGCCTTGTCGCAGAAGGTTTCATCAAACGAAAACAGCTCGTCAAAAGCCGCCCTGCCGCACACGTCCATAATCCGCTCATCGTACTGCGGGCCTTCCGGGGCAAAGCCGTAGGGTCCGTACGTCTGCAGCTTATGGGACAGGTCGCCGCTGGCAATGTAAACGGCGCGCCGCCCGGTCTGCCGGACCGCCTGCTGTATGACCATGCCGAGCTCATAGTGTTTTGACAGCGGCAGGCCGGAAAGTCCGATCCGGACGATCTGATAATTCTTTTCCGCACCAGCGCGCCGGTACGCTTCTTCGACAAAATACAACGGCACCATGGTCCCGTGATCCAGGGAGGCGTCGCGCTCCCCGAGCGGGCCCGCAGGGATATTCCGCTCTTTTGCCAGCCTTCCGACCAGGCCGGCCAGCTCCGTGTCATAGGTTTCTTTAAAAGAAACGGACCGCGCCCCGAAGGAGGCAAAAGACCCCTTTGCCCCTCTGCCGGGCGAAATATGGAAATAGTCCGCATACATGATGCTGTGCGGGCTTGAGATAATCAGCGTGTCCGGCCGGATTCCGGCAATTTCATCCGCCGCCCTCCGGTACGCGCGCGTGGTCTCTTCGATCTGTTTTTCGCTTCCTCTGCCCACCTCCGGAACAATCATCGGAGGATGCGGCACCATATATGAGGCCTCAATCCCCATTTTCATTTCCCCCCTGTCGCTTCAGTGAACCATAAGAATCACCGCCATAACCGCAGCACCGCCGAGCAGTCCGCCGACGTGGGACATCATATTGATGCGCCGGGAGGAAAGACCGTAGACCAGGTTGATGGCGAGCGTTGACAGAATGCTGCGCAGCGAAAAGCCGTATCCGGCGATGGCGAGCACGAGGCAGGCGCCGAGCAGTCCGAAAATACAGCCGGAGGCGCCGGCCGAGATCGATGCGCGGCCTTTTTTCTCCTCCACGATCATCGTGAGGACATTGCCGAGGACGCCGGACGTCAGATAAATGATCAGATAGATTACGGCGCCGCACACATAGTCGACCGCGGGACCCAGAATCGACAGCGCATACATATTAAAGAGAAGGTGCCAGACCCCGAAGTGCAGAAACATGGCGGTAAAGAGACGGTAATACTGGCCCTGCCGGACATAGGGCGTGTACTGCGCCCCGTATTTCAGCGCGACTTCCGTTTTCGTCGATCCGCCGTCCTTTGTCTCGAGCAGAAACAAGGCGACATTGATGACGATCAGAATCACTGTGACGGTACTGCTTAAAAAGCTCATCTTTTCCCTCCTGTTCTGTGTACTTTACATTATACTCTGCGGGCGGTTCTGTTTTATAAATTTTTAATTATTTTCTAATCTTGTTTTAATTGACCTTTTTGGAGGGGTGTTGTATCTTATGCTCACAGGATAAAAGGGAGTAGCGAAGAGCCGCAAGGCGAACTTGAAACCCGTCAGCCGGAGCCGGAAGGCTCCCGGATCAAGTGAAACAGCAAGACTTTTATCGCGGACGATTCGCGGTAAGGGTCTTTTTTATTACCGCGGCAGGTAATGAACGGAAAGGGCTCCCCCGCATGAGCGGGAGCATTTCACGAAAGGAGAAACGACAATGCTGACAGAACTTTTTGAACTGATGATTTCAATCTGGATTATGGTTATGTTTTTTAAATTCCTGGGCTTCGTGTTCCGGGCCGGCTTCAGAATTCTGGGCTGGGTCCTCGGACTGGTCGGGACGATCGTGATGGCCGCCGTCGTTATTTCGATGATCGGAACCTTTGTTCTTCCGATTCTGGCGGTTGCCGGCGTGATCTGGCTGATTGTCCGCCTCGTAAATCCGTCGCAGGATCATGTATGAAACAGGAATGAGCTGAGGAGGGATATTGAAATGACCGGAAATGATGTGAATGCTTATTACGACAGGAACAAAGAAATCCGCGAGGCTATTACCGCCGGAGAGCGCGCACTCTCAAGCCTCAGGCAGGCACAGGCCAAGATGGACAGCGCACGGGGCTGGGGTATTATCGACCTGTTCGGCGGAAACCTGATCACCGGACTGATCAAACACTCTCAGGCCCACGATGCCTCCAGATTTGTCGAGGATGCCAAGCGCGACCTGGCCGTCTTTCAGAATGAGCTGCAGGATGTGCGGGATCTGCAGGGTCTCAACGTCGAAGTGGGAGATTTCCTGGTCTTTGCGGATTTCTTTTGGGACGGATTCCTGGCGGACCTGCTGGTTCAGTCCAGAATCAACGATGCGCGCCATAAAATTGCCGACGCAATCCGGCGCACCGAAGATGTGGTGCAGCGCCTGAAAAGAAGCCTGTAATCACTAAAACAAGCTCACCGGGAATTTCCCGGCAGAGTGGAACCATATGAGAGGCAGAGCATGGTCAGATCATCGAACTGCTCTGCCTTTCCCACGAACCGGTCGACGGCCGCGTGCACGTTCTGAAGAAGTGCGCGCGGGCTGGCGGCCGGATTTTCATTGAGGGCATCAATCATCCGGGCCGTGCCAAAAGATTCCAGCGTCTGGTTCGTGGCTTCCGGAACGCCGTCTGTATACAGGAACAGCGTATCACCGGGCTCAAGCTGCAGCGTGTACTGAGGATAAGTGACATTTTCGATACCGCCGACGACAAAGCCGTGTCTGTCCTTCACCAGCTCAAAGCGGCCGTTTTTCTTCAGGGCGGGATATTCGTGGCCCGCGTTGGCGGCGGTCAGGATCCCCGTGCTGATCTCCAGAATGCCGAGCCAGACCGTGACAAACATCTCCCGCGGGTTGTTGGAGCAGACCGTCAGGTTGGTCGCTTCCAGCACTTCGGAGGGGCTTTTGCCCATCATGGCATAATTGGCCAAAATGATCTTCGCGGCCATCATGAACAGCGCGGCAGGGACGCCCTTGCCGCTCACGTCCGCGACCACCATCGCCAGATGGTCGTCGTCAATCAGGAAAAAGTCATAGAAATCGCCGCCAACCTCTCTTGCGGGATTCATCGTCCCGTAGATGTCGAATTCCTTCCGGTCCGGGAAGGGCGGGTAGATATTCGGCAGCATCCCCTCCTGAATCTGGGTGGCCATCTGCAGCTCCGTCTCCATGCGGGCGCTGTCTTCACTCATCTCCTTCTGCGCCACAACCATCCTGCGGCCGCGGTCCGCGATATGCACCGAGATGACGGCGGCAATCAGGAACATGAACAGCTTGGGAATATAGCTGAAAATCAGGGTGTCGCGGGCATATTTTGCCCGGTCCAGCGTCTGCTCAATACCGCTTCCAAGGAAAACGCCGGTATTGGTAAACGTTGATCCGGGCGTCACCATCACGTCATTCATATTGACCCAGCCGTGATAAGCGCCGTAAATCGCCGAGAACAGAAAGACGACGGCCGTCAGGATCGTCATGACGAGCGTCAGCTTTCTGGAGAAATAGCGGCTCGAGCACAGAACCGGAAGGACCATCAGAATCGCGACTTTATGGGTCAGCAGCGCGTCGATCCGGGCATAAACAAGCAGGACACCCAGCAGCAGAAGAAACTTCAGCCACCAGGCATCCTGCCCTACTTTTCTTGAAATCAGTCCGAGAAGAAGAACAATGCACAGCGCTCCGACCGTCGCCGGAAGAATCGCGCCGGATACGGGGAAAAAACCCAGCTCCACGGCAACGAAAAGCAGGGAAAGAATGATTACATTGATGAACAGCACCCGCATGACCATTCTGTTGGCCTGCATTTCATTTGCATGAAACAGCTCATCCTCTTCATAGCGCTGCTTCATCTGCTCATCCAGCATTTTCAGACGGGCAATCATCCTTTACTTCCTCCCGGTCAGTATGCAGTTTTATGCGTTCAGCAGATCCTCCAGGAGATTGATCTCATCGGAAGAAATCGTGTCGTCGATGGAGCAGATGCATCCGACAAACAGCACCAGTGCCGATGCTTTATCGCTGTCGAGGGTTCTCTTTAATGCCTTCATCATATCCACAGACTGGTCCACATTGAAATTCTTGATCAGCTCCACGACCTCACTGTCTTCCAGCTCCATTCCGAGAACCTTGCAGAAAGCGGCAACCATGGCGAACTCTTCCCTGGACATGGTGCCGTCAGCAGCCACGGTGGGGCTGATAATACCGAAGAGTAAGAGCAGGCCCTTGTGATCGGGATCCAGCTTCTCCAGCTCCGGCTGAATGTCCTCGAAAGCACTCATAGCCAGCTTCAGCTTATTCTCTGTAGATTCATTTACGAGTGACTGCAGTACCTCTCTGAAAGTCTGATCCATTTCATTGTCTCCTTTTTAATTGTATATTTTTTTGCTGATAGTGCAAAATATCAGCAAATATTATAACATGAGCAGGCAGGGAATGTATTATAATCCTTCTCTTTTTTTCACTGAGAAGTGTCTCTCCGGTATCAGGTATTTTTTCATGAACAGGATGGGCTGAATATGGATAAAAAACGGGTACTTCTGATTTTGCAGGCAATCTCCTGTATCGCGCTCTCGGCAGCACTTGCGGTCTCTGCCATTCACATCTATCTCGAGGGTGTCGCTTTCCGTGCCGCGGGAAATGCGACCGCGTGGATCTATACGCGGGAAAAGGCAGCTGCCGCCATTGGCCGCTTCTGGTGGCTTTTTGCTCTGTGTGCACTGATCACTGTTCTGTGCATTTTCTTCGGCGCACGGGATGAAAACCAGGACCGGCCGGTGAAAGAACCCAAAGACTACACCGGGCCGAAGACACAGCCCGATCCCGGCAGGCAGAAGATCGTTCGCCTGATTGTGCTCGCGGCGGCACTGATCATGATTGTGGCCGGTATTTTCAACGGCAGCATGCACGATGTCCTGATGAAGGCCATCATGATCTGTACGGAATGCGTCGGACTGGGCTAAAGGGGGCCGAAGAAAATGCCGAATTCAGAAACAAGAACCGAAACCGTAAAAACGCTGCAGTGGGATAAGATCCGCCCCACGAAAAGAAGGCTGATTCAGCTGTATGCTGCGCTGCTCTACAACGCGCACCTCAGGGGCTTTGTGGACGGCGAGATCTTCCAGGGCAAATCCAAGGCGCTCTGTGTGCCCGGCTTCAACTGTTATTCCTGCCCGGGCGCAATCGGAGCCTGTCCGCTCGGCTCGCTTCAGAACGCGCTGGCCGCAAGCGGCCGGCACGCCGGCTTCTATATGTACGGCATCCTGCTGCTGTTCGGTCTCACACTGGGACGGACGATCTGCGGCTGGATCTGCCCGCTGGGACTGATTCAGGAGCTGCTGTACAAGGTTCCGACCTATAAGCTGAAAAAGAACCGCATCACACATGCCCTTACCTATCTGAAATATGTGCTGCTGGCGGTTTTCGTCATCGCGATTCCGCTGTGGCACGGCCTGCGTGAAGGCATGGCTGTGCCGGGCTTCTGCAAATACATCTGCCCCGCCGGTACGCTGGAGGGCGCAGTCGGATTGCTCTCAAATCCGAAGAATGCGGATTATTTTGCCATGCTCGGACCGCTGTTCACACGCAAGTTCGTGATCATGCTGATCATCGGAACGGCCTGTGTGTTCATCTATCGCTCGTTCTGCCGCTTCCTGTGTCCCCTCGGGGCAATTTACGGAATGTTCTGCCGGATCGCGCTGACGGGCGTCCGCGTCAACGAAGATCTGTGTACGCACTGCGGCGCCTGTGTGCGCACCTGTCAGATGGATGTGCATCATGTCGGCGATCATGAGTGCATTCACTGCGGCAAATGCATGAACAAATGCCCGCAGAAGGCAATTTCGCTGAAAGCCGGGCAGATCACGCTGATGGCGCCCGAGGTTCCCGCAAAAGCGGCTGCTGCAGGGGCTGCAGCTCCGGCTGCGGCCGGGTCATCGCCCGATCAGACGAAAAAGCGCAGCGTGATCCTGTGGTCCGCTGCTCTGGCTGTGCTGGCCTGCGCCCTGATCTGGTTTAATTTCCTGGATCCGTCCCTGAAGAGTCAGGCGATGGAGCCGGCGGCTGTCGCAGAGAGTACAGAGAGCGCGGCAGTCAGTTCGGAAGACACCGAAGAAGCCGCGGAGAGTACAGCGGAAATCGGCTATGAAATCGGCAATCAGCTGGCGGATTTCTCACTGGAATGCCTGGACGGCTCTACCTTCCGGCTCGCGGATACGCGCGGAAAGGTTGTCTTCCTCAATCTCTGGGCGACCTACTGCGGACCCTGTGTAAAGGAGCTGCCGCATTTTGACGAATTCGACAAGACACACGATGATGTTGTGGTGCTGGCAGTGCACAGTCAGTTCGTGACCGACGATGTGCCGCAGTTCCTGGAAGGCCGTGATCTCGGCCTGACTTTTGCCATCGACACGCCGGACAACCTGGTCTGGAATATCACGGGCGGCAATTCAACCCTGCCGCAGACCATTGTCCTGAACCGCCGGGGCGAAGTCATCTACAACCAGCGCGGCTCCGTCACACCGGAACTGCTTGAAAGCCTGTATCAGCAGGCCTCAGAATAAACTCACGTCAGGGGGAGTCAGGGGGACAGGTTCAGTGACTCATTGCGCAAAATGAGTCACTGAACCTGTCCCCCTGACTCTCCGAAAGATTATCCCCAGAAATCGGCTTTTTCTCCCTTTCCCCGATTCAGATACAGAATGAGTGCTGCGACTGCGCCAAGAATGATTACGGAGCCCAGGCTCCCCTCGACGCCGAAGTTGACGGTATAGAAGAATCCATCCCGGGCGGAAGCAGCGTCCAGTCTGAAAACAGAATATGCGGAAACAACTCCGCTGTTCGGCAGACCGAACAGAATGCTCTGGGTGAAGTTCCACCCGGTGTGCATCATGACGCCTGCCCACCAGCAGTCATAATAATAGACCAGAAGCGACCAGATGAGACCGGAGAGAAAAATCCCGATGACGGAGATCACTGTGATCCCGGGATTCAGCAGATGCATCGCCGAGAAGACCGCGGAATTCACCAGAATCGCAATCCAGGGCTGTCTGTAGCCCCTGCGCAGCTTCTGGTACAGATAGCACCGGTCCGTAAGCTCCTCACCGCCGGACTGGATACACACAGCAATCAGAAATGCGATAAAAAGCACCGGCTTAAAGCCGTTGAAGCTCAGCCTGATATCCCCCGTCAGACAGGACAGCAGAATACAGATTCCGTTCATTCCGAAACCCAGAAGGAGGCCGGCCAGCGCTCCTTTGACGTTGTTGGTGTTCTTCCGGTACGCCAGCGCTTTCAACATAGGCCTGTTGGCCTTAAACAGCAGCACGATCAGGAAAAACAGGATCCATATGCCGTCAAAAGCCAGATATTGCTCCAGGAACTGCGCCGCATCTTCATTTCCGCCGGCCAGCATCGTCAGCAGTTCTCTGATATGAAGCACATTGTGCAGAAGGCTCGCCGGAACAGATGAAAACACCGTAAGCAGGAAGGACAGTACGGCCGCGACCGGGATAAAATCCGTCCACTTCCCGGTCTCTCTCGTCAGCAGATATTTTTTCATCTTTTGCCCGCCTTTCCAAAATAAATCATGGCCCTCATTTATCGAAGGCCATGACCAGTATAGACGTTTCTGAAGCTTATGTGCAACCCGCTTGTGAGTCAGGGGGACAGGTCCGGCGACTCATTGTGCGCAACGAGTCGCCGGACCTGTCCCCCTGACTCAACCCCTGACTCTCCCTCATTTCAATAGATAAAAAGTCTGACGCCGTGGGCGGGTACGAGGCAGGCCAGCCCGCCTCCGCTGAAGGAGGCAGTGTCCCGGCCCCATATTTCCCGGATCGGTCCGCCGGCATAGGCGCGGTATCCCAGATCCGCACAGGCGCCGGTCCAGCAGTGGATGGCTCTCTCCTCGTCCTCGAGATTGAACAGGGCAAGGTATGTTCTGCTGCCCTCTTCGTCATTCCCGCCGATCTGTGCGATCCAGACTGCTTCTTCCTCTGTCCGGACAAGCTGCCGCGCACGGCTTCCGCGCTGATCCAGCTCCAGCAGTTCCCGGTTTGTCAGAAGGGAAAGGGTGTCGGAATCCAATTTAGTCAGTTCGGCGCCGATCATCAGCGGCGCTCCGAAAATGCTCCACAGACTCATCATGGTCCGCTGCTCATCCGGCGTCAGCGCAGTGCTGCGCTCCTTCCGCTCGCCAAAGCATCCTCCGATGATGCCCAGCGGCAGCATATCACAGTCCGGATATGCGCCGGGGGCCGCTTTGCCCTGCCAGAGCTCACAGCGCCGGAACATATCTTTCAGCAGCGGCCAGGAGTCCCAGAAATCATCCGTGATCCGCCACATGTTGGCATTCCGGGCATAGAAGGCGGCCTCAGAGATCTTCGCCGGTCCCGGCGAGAGAGACAGCACAATCGGCCTGCCGCAGGCCTCGATCGCATTATGCAGCAGCTCGATCTCCCGATGGGCGGACGGCGCGTCCTCCCGACAGATATCGTCGCATTTGATAAAGTCCACTCCCCACTGTGCGTAAAGCTCCATGATCGAGTTGTAATACAGCTGTGCTTCCGGCAGACTGGCCCTGAGGCCGTACATGTCCGGGTTCCAGGCACAGATATTGGAAGGATCCGCCAGCAGATCCGCCGTCAGCGCCGTCCCCTTCAGCGCCCGGTGTTCATGGGCTGCAGCCCGGGGAATGCCGCGCATGATATGAATGCCGAATTTCAGGCCCAGGGAATGGATATATTCCGCCAGCGGGGCAAAGCCCTGTCCGCCGGCCGAGGACGGAAAGCGCGCCGGGTCCGGAATGAGTCTTGCGTACTCATCCATCATCACCTCGCCGAAGGGAATGTACTGAAACTCGCGGCTCCTGCTGCCGGCGCCCACGGCATACCACTGGATGTCGATGACGATGTACTCCCAGCCGTATTCCTTCAGATGCGCGGCCATATACTCCGCATTGGCCCGCACCCGGTCCTCGCTTACTTCCGTGTTGTAATAGTCGTAGCTGTTCCAGCCCATCGGAGGCGCTGATATAAACAGTGCTCTTTTTTCAGACTGACTCATTTTCTGTTTCCTCCGTTTTCTCCCCCTTCAGCATCTTCCGCAGTGTGACGGCATTCACCGCAATCGTCACCGCGTCAAAAGCCGCCCCGGTATAGGACTTCAGCACCAGGTGATAGAAGCACCACGGCACAAAAGACAGCGTCACCAGCAGCTTGAACTGCACGGGGTCCTTTATGTCCATCAGCAGAATGTAGACGGAGCAGACCACGGCCGGCAGCCATCCCAGAAGTCCCTGCGTATTAAGCAGAATCGTCATCAGGACCGAAGCCGCGATCAGGATTCCCTTCCACACGCGTGTGAGCTTCTCGTAATAACACAGCACATTCCGCAGGCATGACAGCACGTTGTTGATCGCCCCCGTCAGGCCGCCCAGAATCAGCATACTGAAACCCTGCATGAAAATCTGCAGGGTTTGAAGAATTAAGATGGTTTTCTTTTTTCTGGCGGCGCCTGAGCCGACCTGAACGCCGGCAGCGGCAAGATCGATCAGGTTCGCCGCCCAGATGATTGCTATCGAAGTCATATTTGCTTGAACCTCCCACCGCCTGCAGAGGCGGGGGATTCCTGCTTCATCGCTATAGTTTGCCAGCCAAGACGTGTCTTTGCCAGGCAGTGACCATCGGCTCCACAGGCGTTGACTTCGGGCAGTTCCTGCCCTAGTGAATCTAT
>JAFRIW010000058.1 GCA_017432565.1 Lachnospiraceae bacterium | reverse complement strand
TTCCGCTGCTGGAACACCATGTACACCGAGTCGAAGAAAGAGGGGCGGTCACAGTTCATTCAGACCGTCGGGCTGACGCGTGAGCCGGCCTTTGCTACGCAGTGCATCCGCTGCGGCAAGTGCGAGCAGCACTGTCCGCAGTCGATCCCCATTCGCGAAAAGCTGCAGGAGGCGGACAGAGATCTGCGGCCGCTGGTCTACAGGGTGGCGATCCAGGCGGCGAGAGCGTTTATGTTCCGGAAGCCGTCACAGAAATAAAAAGACAAACAGCCCGAGGCGGGGAAATCTCCTCACCTCGGGCAATTATTTTTGCATGTATGATGCTTTATGCTCCCAATCAGTCTCTGTTGTGCGCGCCAAGTGAAAGCTTAAGCCCCTGACCAGGCAACTGCGGGCGCTGAGAAACCGGAGCGCGGTTTTCTTACCGGCACGGGTCCTTTATGCGGAAGTTGGCCTCAAAGATTCTGCGGGGAAGGATGCTGCGGTACATTGCGAGGTAGAAGTCGCGGAGCTCGGCCTGGGGCAGTCTGTTTTCGGAGTCGGCATTCAGGATGCAGAAATCCACCCCGAAGGAGCACGAGCGGATGCCGGTATCATAAAAGCCGCTGCGGCGGTAAAAGGCGATCCGCCGCCGGCGCAGGCTGCGCGTCTCTTCGTCCTGCGCCCCGTCGGGGTCCTCGACCTCGACAAGGACACATTCGGCATCAGGGATTCTGGCGGTAACCTCCTTCAGAAAGGCCGAGCCGAGGCCTTCCCCCCGGTGTTCTTCGGACACGGCGAAGTAATCCAGGAGACAGCGTCTTCCCATACAGGCCAGAAAGGCATAGGCAAGCAGTCTGCGCCCGTCATACAGACCGTAGCACGGGTATTCGCCCCGGTCCCAGGATTTGCGGATGAGGCGCAGGGGGCGGACTTCGTCCGGGGCGAAATCCTGCTGTAAACGGGAGGCATAGATCCTCTCGACCTGAGAAAAGCGAATCAGTTTTTTGACTGTCAGATTCACAGAATCCTCCGTCTCACGGACCTCCTTCCCGTTGCTCACCACACGGCGACCCGGTCTTCGGGTGCGAGATACATGTTGTCGCCCTCGGTGATCCCGTAGAAGTCCAGGAATTCATCATACTGCTGCAGCGTGGTGTTGATGCGCAGGTATGCCATGGGGTGCTCGTCCGCCAGGCGCGCCATCGCCATAAAGAGGGTCTCTTTCGTGGCGAAGCGGTCGGCGAAGGCACGGAAGAAGCGATCATAATCAAAATCCGGTTTTCCGGCGGCGATGCGAAGCATGCACTTGACAGCCGCCATATCCGCACAGGCTTCGCCGACCATAATCTCGCCATCGAAGTCCTGTCCTTCCCATCTGTTCTTTTCTGCCGAATCATTATATCAGAAATCACGGCAAAGAGAAAGAGGCTCTTTCAGGAGCCTCTTTCCCATGTCCCGTTTCAGCGGGGTTGTCCATGACGATCCCGCCCGGGTAGGGAAGCAGCAGGCCGGTCTCGGGCCGCCGTGTTGTATCCCTGCGCAATTTATGATAGAATCAGTCCGACAACTCGGTATCTGCGGAGGAAAAGACATGAAAACTGAGAGCCCTGCCTCGCCCTTCAGACTTGTGATCGGTGACATTCTGATCCTGCTGGCCCTGCTGCTCACGGCTGACGTGCTGATCGTCATGCCGAAAAAGGTCCATGCCGTCGTGCTGAAGGCAGATTATCAGGAGATCTTCCGGTACGAACTCATCATCTGCGCGGTCCTTCTGCTGTTCGCGCTGGATGTGCGCTTCAATCTTTTCACCCGTTCGGGACATACCGGCCTTCGGGTCGCCGGATGGGTTCTCCGTATCGCCGTGGTTCTTTTTACCCTGGTGATCGCGTTTTTCTGCGGGAAAGTGATCCGCGGCGGCCTGATCAACACCGCGGCCGGGGCGGACCATGCCATCGTGCTCGGGCTGGCACTGGAGGACGGGAAGCCGACGGATGACCTGGTGTCAAGGCTGAACACCGCCCAGGCATATCTGCAGGAATACCCGGAAGCGCAGCTGATCCTGACCGGGGGCAATGCGGACGGGTCAGGCCGTACGGAAGCCGACGTCATGCACGATATCCTTCTCGAACGCGGAGTCGCAGAGGACCGGATGATCCTGGAAGACCGGTCGAACAGCACCAAAGAAAACTTCCGGAATACCGCGCAGATGATCGATCCCCGTAAGCCTGTTGTGCTGATCAGCAGCGACTACCATATGGACAGGGCTGTCCGGACAGCAGAAAGCGCAGGATTTTCCGATGTGCTGCGCCTGCCTGCGCCGTCATCCTTCCGCAATTGCGGTGCCAATATTCTGTCTGAGGTGATCCTTGAACTGAATGAACTGACACTGAGAAAGTAAGAACGCCGTGCAGATCCCGGTCTGTCCGGATGATCGCCCGTCACAGACGGCGGATATGCTCGCACTCGCAGAGAAGCACGATCTCGCGGTTCAGATAGCATCTTAGGCGTAAGGAAGGCCGCGTTCCTCCGCGGGGCGGAAGAGGCAGAGCGCGCATACCAGACGGCCGCGTTCTGTCAGCAAGACCCTGATGCGTTCACCCGAGAATCCTTACCGCGACGTGCGGACCGTTTCTGCAATAGCCGATGAACTGAAACCGGACCCGGTACAGCTCCGTGAACTCCATAAACGCGCGGTATTCGTGCTGCTGCCACCCGGGATAATTGAAGAATTCATCGAAGACGATAACCGTTCCGGGGACGATCCTGTCGGACAGCAGGTCCAGTACGGTTTTCGTCGAGGAATACAGATCACAGTCGATGTGAATGAAGGAACAGGCCTCCGGGTGTTCGCCGATAAACGGCGGAAGGGTCTCATCA
>JAFRIW010000057.1 GCA_017432565.1 Lachnospiraceae bacterium | reverse complement strand
GTAGCTTTTCCTAAATGTTAAGAATGAGTCTTAACAAGAAAGCTGAGTTCTGTTCTTTTCGGTTTTGAGAGTACGATCTCTCAAACGCGCCTCAATAGCTCAATGGTAGAGCACGCGGCTGTTAACCGCGGTGTTACAGGTTCGAGCCCTGTTTGAGGCGCTTTTGTTTATTTCAGGGCTCCGTGGTCAAGCGGTTAAGACATCGCCCTTTCACGGCGGTAACACGAGTTCGATTCTCGTCGGAGTCACTTGATTAATATTTTCCGGTCAATAATTTCTAATTGCCTGATCAGGATGATTTCTATATAATCATTCACAAGGACCCTTAGCTCAGCTGGTTAGAGCAGTCGGCTCATAACCGATCGGTCCTGGGTTCGAGTCCCCGAGGGTCCATACGTGGTGAAGGGTGCCTTGCAACCCGCCACATTTGCCGGTATGGCGGAATTGGCAGACGCGACGGACTTAAAATCCGTTTCGACCAAACTCGAGTGCCGGTTCGACCCCGGCTACCGGCAGAAGAAAATGCAGCTGACAGTTGTCAGCTGTATTTTTTTGTCTGATCTCATACCTGTACCGAATAGTTTGCCTGAATTAATATCCATAAATATAATGTAGGTGCAGACATCTAAAACACAGAAGTAAATTCAAAGAATGTCCTGCAGAAGGTCTGACAGCAGGTTCTGTAAAAAGGATGAAAACGAAGCGGACATCAGCTGCAGAGGAGTAAAAACACATGAAAGAAACATTGCGTCTGGAAAAAGAACATGAAGTATTATCGCTGGTTACAGGCATTTCATATTGCCACGTTCCGGCCTGGTACGGGGCAACGATGAGAGACCTCAAAATGGATCTGATCGTGCCGAAGCATCAGGAGGGGCATCCTGCATGTCCTGTAATTATCTGGATCTGCGGCGGCGCATATATGGTCGTGGATAAATCAGTGTGGATGCCGGAAATGGTTTATTTTGCAAGACACGGCTTTGTCATCGCAAGCATTGAGTACCGGACCAGCAATGAAGCACAATTCCCGGTGCAGTTGACTGATGTGAAAGCGGCAATACGTTTCCTTAAGAAACATGCTGAAGAATTCTGCATTGATCCCGGACAGATCACAGTGATGGGGGAGTCGGCAGGCGGTGCGCTTGCCTGCCTTGCCGGCGTAACTCATAAACATAAGGAATTTGACATCGGTGATTATCCGGAACTGGATTGTTCTGTTAAGAATGTCGTGGATTTCTATGGACCCGCCGCTGTTCAGGAACCGGATAACGCCGGATCTGCGGATGATGCTCTGCCGGCTGCGGGTGATCCTGTACCGGACTGGACACTGGATGCATATTTAGGCAGCGGTTTCACCGAGGAAAAATACAGATCGTGCTGTGCAGAAACGTATCTTGACGAACTGAATGGCGATGAACTTCCTTCATTTATGATTCTTCAGGGGAAAGATGATCCCATTGTGGCTGAAAGTGTATCGGACCGTTTTTATAATCTCCTTGTGAAGCGTGGGGCTGATGTCGAATATTTACTGATAGAAGGAGCAGTGCACGGCGACGATCTTCTGTATCAGGATGTGATTAAAGAACGAATTGTTAAATTTCTGAACAAGTAAAGAGCGCGATTTCTGTATCTGATCAACGGCTCCGGACTGCAGGCGCAGCCCGGAGCTTTTTTCATGCCAATGAATTGCCGGCTTTTCACAGTTTGTTTTGACCGGATTTACAAGGTGTTTACACCCTGTACACATATTGACCGAATGAGTCATAACTCGTGAAAATACTCTTTATTGCTCAAAATGTTTATGCTATACTTAATAATTGTAGCATATGTTCGTTCAGAAACAGGAGGATACGGCTATGCATAATCGGAAATGGTATGATTGGCTGTTGGCGCTCACTTACGTCGCAATGGTCGTCGTTTGCATCCTTTTGACTGTGCTTTCCGCGGATTCACTCAAGTTATCGAGCATCTTGGTCAACGGCGCAATGTTCGTCATTGTGGCTGTTATTTTTATAGCGTGTGACAGGAATTGTTTTCAGCCCGTGGATGAGATGGTAGCTGAGCTGACTGAAGTGACGGCGAAGATCCGCAAGGATGCCATGAATTCTCACGAATTTCTGTGGAACCAGTATCAGCAGTCCAAGTCACCTTTGTTCAAACAGGAAATTCTGGCGGAGCAGTATCACGACTTTCTCATGGAGCTCAACAGAATCGAGCGGGCCAAGGGCAGCGCAGATCACGCTTATTACAAGTGTGACGTGGAAGAGTACATCAATTACGAATTGATGGATTCGGTCATTCACCGCAATCAGCTGAATCAGGTGGCAGGCGTCATGACCGGCCTTGGTATTCTGGGTACTTTCATCGGCCTCTCGCTCGGCCTGCAGAGCTTTTCCACCGGAACCACACAGGAAATCACCAACAGTGTTGAGCCGCTGATGAACGGTATCAAGGTGGCGTTCCACACATCCATTTACGGCCTGGTCTTTTCGCTGGTCTTCAACTTTGTATATAAGAAGAAACTGGATGAGGCCGAGACGGCTGTAAAGGAATTCCTGACAGCCTATAAGAAATATGTCCTCCCGGATACGGCTACGGACGGAATCAACAAGCTGATGGAGCTGCAGGAGAAGCAGACAGATGCAATCCGTTCTCTGGCGGCTACGGTCAGCAGAGATCTGTCGCAGGGTCTCTCCGATCTGCTTTCTCCGCAGTTTGACCGGTTTGATCAGACCCTCGCTTCTTTCGGCAATATGGCTACCAGAAATCAGCTGGATGCCCTCAGCGTAGTTGTCAATGCGTTCATCGCCGAGATGAACAAATCTCTCAGCAACCGCTTCTCACAGCTGGCATATACCATTGACCAGATTTATCTTACCCAGGAGAAGGGCACCAAGCAGATGGAAGAGTCCATGAAGATGCTGCAGAGTGCACAGAGTGAGACAGAAGAAAGAATCAATCAGACGCAGACCGAGAGCGAGAAGAGAATGCAGGCAGCACAGGCTGACCTGTATCGTGAGCTGCAGGCTTCCCAGGCAGTGATCGCGGAGGCGGCCGCCGACTTAAGAGAGCAGGCTTCTGCCGGCCTGGCACTGGCTCAGAAGGAGCAGGATCAGTATGACAGCCTTCTGAATGCACAGGCTGCTGTCGAGAAGACCGCCTTTATGCTGAATACGCAGGTACAGAACCAGGAGGCAATCCTTGCCGAGATGCAGCGTCTGACCGGTCAGCTTCCGAACGATGTGGATCACACCTTCCGCGTGATTGACGATAACCTGATTGAAGTGGAGACCCACTTCAGAGACACTATTCTGGATATTAAGAGTGCTACAGACAGTATTCCGGGCACGATCGCATCGGCTTATGGGAAGATGGAGAGCACGGTGCGGCAGCTGGGTGCCGCGATTGACGATCTCGCCGAAGTGACGAAACGCCTTGAGTCCCAGATGGGCCTGATGCAGCGCAGAGGATAAACCGGATTTTGCCTGCGCTGCAGTGAAAAAGGTGATGGAGGAAAACTCATGGCACAGAGATTTCACAGAAAGCAGGATGAAGAGACAACCTACTGGCTGTCTTATTCCGATATGATGGCAGGCCTTCTGCTTGCATTTGTACTGATCATCTCACTGACCGTTCTCCACTCGAAAGTGCAATATGATCTGAAGCAGAATGAACTGCTCGGAAAAGAACAGGAACTGATGCTGCAGACGGATGCGCTCCGCGAAGAGCAGGAAACCGTCCGGACCCAGCAGGCTCTTCTGGATCAGGCGCAGGCGCAGCTGGATCTGCAGGCTTCGGCGCTGGCGGATCAAGAAGACAAGCTGCTCTCGCAGGAGGAAAAGCTCCGTCAGCAGAATGAACTTCTGCGCGAGCTTCAGAAGCTGATGGATTCCCAGCAGGAGAAGCTGGACCGGATCATCGGCGTGCGAAGCGAGCTGATCGAGGCGCTGAAGGAAGAGTTTGACGATTCGAATCTGCACATTTCGGTGGATGAGAGCACCGGCGCGATTACTTTTGACTCGACCATCCTGTTTGAGTACAACAGGGATGAACTGAAGGAGACCGGTGAGGCGTTCCTCGGCGAGTTCTTCCCGCGCTATGTCAAAATCCTGATGGGCCCCGAGTACAGAGAGTATGTCTCGGAAATCATCATCGAAGGCCATACGGACACGAGCGGTAATTATATGTTCAATCTGGATCTCTCCCAGAAGCGCGCCTTTTCGGTCGCGGAATACTGCCTGTCCGATAACAACGATATCCTCACGAAAGAAGAGACAGAGGCGCTGCGAAGCGTCGTCTCCACCAGCGGCCGTTCCTGGAGCGACCCGGTCTACAATCCGGACGGATCGGTTAATATGGAGGCATCCCGAAGAGTTGAGGTTCTGTTCCGGCTGAAGGATGAGGAGATGATCCGGGAGATGATCGAGATCCTGAACAGCGGTCAGGAGAGCGAGGGCGAGTGACCGGAAACGCATTCAGACCGGTCAATTTCCTGAAAAATCCCGAAAAAACCCTTAAATCGGGCAAAATCCGGCCTGCGCATCTATTGATATCCTTTTTTCAAGCAGTTATAATAGGGGCAGTATATCTTGTATTAACCATATTGGTCAAAAACATAATGTAGTGTATCCGGAAGCTGACAGGCTCATTCCGGAGGTGAAGTTTTGCGGAGGCATAAATCAATATGAAAATGATGAGAATTCAGAAACTGGTGCGCGGTCTGCTGCTCGGTGCGGCGGTCGCGGTGGCATCTTTGTCCATCGCCGCAGCTGCTCCTGCCGCAGCTGTCAGTGTCCGCGCAGAGCAGACCATTACCATTTCCGGTACGATTCAGGGCGGAACGACGGATGAGATCGTGAAGGTCAAAACTTCCGGCGGAGACATGCTGATCAAGATCGATTCCGGAACGGATTTCGGCACCAGCAAGGTTCTGCTTCCCGGCAAGACCGTCACCATGGAGGTCTATCGCGGATCAGATGCTTATATGCATGCCGCCAAGGTCACCGGCGCAGTGATCGCCCAGGAAGCAGTGGTTGACAAGGTCAATACCGCTGTGGTTACCGGCACGATCGCGGACGGAACAACGGACAGCCTTCTGAAGCTGAACACATCCGGCGGGCAGATGCTGATCAAGATGGACAGCTCGACAGACCTCTCCAACTGCAAGGTTCTTGTGCTGGGACGTCAGATCGCCGTGACCATCGGCCGCGGCTCGGATGCCTATATGCATGCAATCAAGATCGTGGACGGCGCGCTTGCCGCAGCGGCGGCTTCGTCCTCCAACTCGAATCTCTCCGGCACGATGGTGCAGGGTACGGTCGCGGACGGAACAAATGACGGCCTTCTGAAGCTGAACACGTCCGGCGGACAGATGCATATCAAGATCGACGGCAACACCGATTATTCCCAGGGCAGAGTCCTGGTGCCCGGCCTGACGGTCGGCGTGGATTTCTACCGCGGGGACGACGCTTACAATCACGCGAAGAGAATTGTCGGCCTGACTCCCGCCAACAGCGGCGCTTCGATCGGCGCGGACCGCACAACCGTGCAGGGCACGGTCGCAGGCGGCACAAATGAGAGCATTCTGTGTCTGTCGACTTCCGGCGGAACCATGCAGATCAAGCTGGACCAGAACGCTGCGACACCCGGCGTGCTGACACTCGGAAAGAATGTGAAGCTTACTGTGGCGAGAGGTTCTGATGCTTACATGCATGCAGTCAGCTTTGACGGCGCGTCCGCATCGGCTGCATCCGGCGGCGGTGTTCCGGTCGGCGCACAGCTTGCACTTGCACAGGGCACAGTCGTAGTCGGAACCAATGAGAACATCCTGTTCCTGGCAACCACCGGCGGAACGATGCAGTTCAAGATCGATGCCACATCCAATCTGGCTGCCTGCCAGGCCATGGTACCCGGAAACTATCTCGCAGTCGCTTATTACCGCGGCAATGACGCGTGGAACCATGTGGCTGTTGCAGTCAACAGCACAGCACCGACGACCGGACTGACCAGCACACAGGCGACGGCAGTCGTGACCGGTACGGTCGCTGAGAAGACCACTGCAAACCTGCTGTATCTCAATACCAGCCAGGGCCAGATGCAGATCAAGATCGACAACGACACAAATATGGGCAATGTCCGGACTCTGCTGCTGGGCAAGACCATCAAAGTCGCGATCGTGAGAGGAAACGACGCATACAACCACGCTGTTACCATCACCTATTGATGAGAGTACCGGAGGCGGTTGTGCTGCAATAAAAGAGCTTTGGTCCGGGGCCGGGAAATCAACCGGCCCCGTTTTTTTGAGAGGAACGGATTTCATGAAGACAGGCCTGGTCGTAGAGGGAGGCGGAATGAAATGCGCGTACAGCGCAGGCATTCTGGACCGCTTTCTGGACGACGGAATTACATTTGAATACTGCATCGGTGTTTCCGCGGGATCTGCCAACACAGCGTCCTATCTGGCAGGACAGCGGGGAAGAAATCTGCGCTTCTACACGGAACATATCCATGAGCCGGGCTATTTCGGCATGGGAAGTTATTTAAAGACCGGTGATCTGTTCGGCCTGCATTATATCTATGCGACGCTGACCAACTCTGACGGCGGCGATCCGCTGGGTATGCCCGCGATCCGGCAGAATCCTGCTGAATTCGAAATTGTCGCCACCAACGCCGTCACCGGGAAGGCGGAGTATTTTGACGGAAAAAAGATGCCGCAGGATGATTACCGTCTGATCATGGCGAGCTGTGCGCTGCCCGCCGCCTGCCGCCCCGTGCGGTACGCGGATTCGGTCTATTATGACGGCGGCGTGGCGGATTCCGTTCCGCTGCAGCGGGCCATGGACCGGGGGTGCGGGAAATGCGTCGTAATCCTGTCCAAGCCGCGCGATTTTGTCATGGAGCCCCAGCAGCCGCGCTGGTTTTATACCTGGAAGTGCAGAAAATATCCTGAAATCATAAAGGTTCTGAACCGCCGGCATCTTGACTACAGAGCACAGCAGGAGTTCATTCTTAAGAAGGAGCGGGAAGGAAGTGCATTTGTTTTTGCGCCGAGCAGACACCTGCCGATGAGCACTTACGCGATGGATGCGAAGGAAAATCAGGCCTTGTACGACCTTGCTCTGGCAGATTATGATGAGAGCAGAGAGAAACTGCTGAATTTTTTAAAGGGGGAATCAGCATGATTGACTACACAGAAGGAAGCGGAAGGCAGTACCACACGGGGATCAGCCCGGAGACAATCGGAAAATACGTGATTATGCCCGGTGATCCGAAGCGGTGCAAACAGATTGCGGCACATTTTGACAATGCCGTGCAGATCGCAGATGTGCGCGAGTTTGTGACCTATACGGGCACACTGGACGGCGAGAAGGTGAGTGTGACGAGCACCGGTATTGGCGGACCGTCGGCAGCCATTGCAATCACGGAGCTGGCAAAATGCGGCGCGCACACCTTTATCCGCGTCGGGACATGCGGCGGCATGCAGGAAAATGTGCTGGGCGGTGATATTGTGATTGCCAGCGGCGCGGTCCGCATGGAGGGCACCAGCAGGGAGTACGCGCCGATCGAGTACCCGGCCGTGCCGGATACGACTGTTTTGACCGCTTTGATCAAAGCAGCGCAGGATGCGGGCAGATCCTTCCATGTAGGCGTTGTGCAGTGCAAGGATTCGTTCTACGGACAGCACGAACCGGAGCTGATGCCGGTTGGCTATGAACTGCAGAATAAGTGGGAAGCGTGGCTGCGGCTCGGGTGCCTTGCATCCGAGATGGAGTCGGCTGCTCTGTTTATCGTCGGTGCGTATCTACATGTGCGGGTCGGGTCCTGCTTCCTGGTGGTTGCGAACCAGGAGCGCGCGAAGAAGGGCCTGCCGAACCCGCAGGTGCACGACACAGAGCGGACCATTCCGACCGCTGTGGATGCAATCCGGATTCTGATCGCCCAGGATCGCAGGGGCTGATTTTTTACAAATTTCTGTAGAATATTGAGCGGGAAATGTGATAACATACATGACTGTACAAAGAGTCGCATCTGAAAGGTGCGAGGTTTATTTGTGAAAGGAGAGGAAACATTATGAAAAAGAGAGTACTCGCAGCAGCACTTTCCGCAGTAATGGCTGCAGCTCTTGCAGCTTGCGGCGCTTCTGCACCGGCAGCTCAGCAGGAAGCGGTTCAGGAAGCCGCCGAGGAGCAGGTGGAGAAGGTCGAGGAAGCAGCAGCAGAGCAGGCCGAAGCTGTTGAAGAAGCTGTAGAGGAAGCAGCAGCGGCAGTTGATCCTTCCGAGTTCAGCGTCGGTCTGGTCACAGACGTAGGCGGTGTCAACGACGGTTCATTCAACCAGTCCGCATGGGAAGGCCTTCAGAGAGCCGGCAAGGATCTCGGCATCGAGGTGAACTACCTTGAGTCCAAGGGTGATGCTGATTACACACCCAACATCGAGGCTTTCATGGATGAAGATTATGATCTGATTATCTGCGTCGGCTACATGCTTGCAGATGCAACCAGAGCAGCCGCTGAGGCGAATCCGGATCAGCAGTTCGCCATCATCGATGATTCCAGCTGCTCCGATCTTCCGAACGTAACCTGCCTGATGTTCAAGCAGGAGCAGGCTTCTTACCTGGTCGGCTATGTCGCAGGTATGATGACCAAGACCAACAACGTCGGTTTCGTTCTGGGCATGGCTTCCGATACCATGCACCTGTTCGGATACGGCTATGTCGCAGGCGTTCTGGATGCAAACCCGGAAGCAACTGTTCAGCAGACCAATGCAAACAGCTTTGCTGATCCTGCAATCGGCAAGTCTTCCGCAAATGCGCAGATCACCAACGGCGCTGACATTGTTTACCACGCAGCAGGCGGCACCGGCAACGGCGTCATCGAGGCCTGCCAGGAAGCCGGCGTCTATGCAATCGGTGTTGACTCCGACCAGTCCGTTATCGCTCCGAGCACCGTCATCACTTCCGCTATGAAGAGAGTCGACAACGCTGTTTACGATGCAGCTGCCGAGGCTCTTGCAGGCAAGCTGGAAGGCGGCGTCAAGGTTTACGAGCTGGCTAACGCTGGTGTTGACATTGCTCCTACACAGGATCTGCTGACTCCTGAAGTGATCGCAGCAGTTGAGGATGTCAAGGCTAAGATCATCAGCGGTGAGATCGTTGTTCCTGCCTCCAAGGACGAGTTCGAGGCGAAGTACGGCGATGTTTACGAGCTCGACTGATTCCTGACGGATCTGAAGCTGTAAAACAGACGAAAGCAAAGGGGGATACCCGAAGAGAGAGATCTCGGAGGGTATCCCCTTTTTTGCGCTCCGTTGTGGTATAATACTGTGGACTATGTGTTTATGCCATTCTCGGAGGAAGAATATGCGCGATATAACGATGGAGCGGGTGAACCAGACCCGCGATGAGATACTGGAGATCATCAAATCTCCTGTGCTGACACATGAGCAGAAGGTGACGAATCTGGCGAACAAGGCTGATTCGCTGCTGGAGGTGCTGGATCTGCCGGAGGGGCTGGACGAGCTGCTGAACGCGCCGATCGAGACGCAGTGCATCTGCGATCTGTCGGAGGGGCATGCGCCGGTGCGGCCGCGCTATATCGCGCCGGACTATGAGAAGTTCTTCCAGCAGGGCAGCAAGTTCCTGCAGCTGGATCCGCCGAAGGATCTGTTCGAGGCACTGAATGCGCTGCTGATCATCTATAAGCACGTGCCCAGCGTCACGAATTATCCGGTCTATCTGGGCCAGCTGGACGAGCTGCTGGAGCCCTTCATGGACACCGTTGACGAGGATACGGCGCGCAAGCTGATCCGCCTGTTTCTCATTCAGGTGGACCGCACGGTGCTGGATTCCTTCTCCCACGCGGATATCGGCCCGAAGCCGAGCCGCGCCGGCAAGATGATCTGCGAGATCGAGGCGGAGCTGGAGGACGCAGTACCGAATTTGTCGCTGAAATACGAGGAGGGCGTCACGGACGACGAGTTCATGATGACTGCCATCCACTGCGCACTGCACAGCGCGAAGCCGAGTTTTGCCAATCATAAGATGTTCTGCAGAGAACTGACGGACCGCTATGTCATCGCCAGCTGCTACAACGGCCTGCCGCTGGGCGGCGGCTCCTACACACTGTGCCGCCTGATCTTGGGCAACATCGCCAAGCGCGCGCAGAACATCGAAGATTTCAAGAAAAATCAGCTGCCTTATGTCATGGACATCATGGCGCGTTACATGGACGCCCGCATCCGCTTTGAGGTGGAGGAGAGCGGCTTCTTCGAAAACAGTTTCCTGGTGCGCGAGGGTCTGATCTCGAGAGACCGGTTCACCGCCATGTTCGGTCTGGTGGGTCTGGCCGAGGCTGTCAACATTCTGCTCGAGAAGGAAGGCAGAATCCAGCCCGGCGACGAGAAGGGGCGCTTCGGCCACGGCGAGGAAGCGACGCAGCTCGGCGTCGAGATCATGGACATCATCAACGATTTCAATCAGGCGCACACGAATCCGTACTGTGAGATCACAGGCGGCCATTTCCTGCTGCACGCCCAGGTGGGCATCGCCAGCGACATCGATGTGACGCCCGGCACCCGCATTCCGATCGGAGAGGAGCCGGAGGAGCTGATCGATCAGCTGCTGGTGCTCTCGAAGTTTCACCATTATTTCCCGTCCGGGACGGGCGACATCTTCCCCATCGACGTCACGGTGCACCGCAATCCGGAGTACGTGCTGGACATCATCAAGGGCGCATTCCGCAAGGATCTGCGTTACCTGTCCTTCTATTCGAGCGACAGCGACGTGATCCGCGTGACCGGCTATCTGGTCAAGCGCTCCGAGATGGAGAAGCTCGACGCGGGCACGGCCGTGCTGCAGGACACCACGGCGCTGGGTCTGGGCGCCTCGAAGAACGGACACATCCTGGAACGGAAGATTCGCTGAGGCAGACCTGGCGTGATATGACTCAGACAGCGCTTGTCAACAAAATCATTCCCTTCAGCAGCGTGGACGGCCCGGGCAACCGGACAGCCATCTTCCTGCAGGGCTGCAATATCAACTGCCGGTACTGCCACAACCCGGAGACCCGCGCGGTCTGCATCTCCTGCGGAACCTGCGTTTCGAAATGTCCCGCCGGGGCCCTGAGCCTTACGGCGGACGGGCATGTCAGCTGGGATCCGGCAAAATGTGTCCAGTGCGACACGTGCATCCATGTGTGCCCGCACAATGCCTCGCCCCGCGTCATCCGCATGACGCCGGAAGAGGTGATGAAGAAGGTGGAGCGCCAGATTCCCTTCATCCGCGGTATCAGCGTATCGGGCGGCGAGTGCATGCTGCACCCGGATTTCCTGACGGAGCTCTTTACGATCGCGAAGAAGACGGACGCGGGCGCGGGCCTGCCGCTGACGACCCTGATTGACAGCAACGGGACCATTGATTTCAGGCAAAATCCGGCTCTGATGCAGGTGAGCGACGGGGTGATGCTGGATATCAAAGCCTTTGACAGTGAGGACCACCGGCGCATCACGGATGCGCCGAATGAGACCGTGCTGGAGAACGCCACGTGGCTCGCAGAGCACGAGCGTCTCTATGAGATCCGCTGCGTGATCGCACCGCATTTATATGATGTGCGTAAGAGCGTGCAGGGCGCCGGCGAGTTCCTGCTTCCGCTTTACTTAAAACAGCTGGAGAAGGAAGCTGCCGGAGATTACAGACAGAAAAAGAAAGACCCGGAGGCGGTCGGCATCTTCAGGCCCTTCCGATTCAAGCTCATCGCCTGCAGACCGATGGGAGTGCGTCCGGAATATTCGGATTTTGCCCAGCCGGGCAGCACTCTGATGCAGGAGCTCTCGGACCTGCTGAAGGCGATGGGATATCGGGATATCGTAGTCATCTGATTGCTTTTTTAAGAGAGCCGGGAGATGCCTGTGCATTGCCGGTGCCCGCAGAAAAGGCAAATGTAAAACAAGGAGGAGGTAGCACATTGAGCAGTCAAAGCCACATGGACGAGAACAGTGTGGTCATTCAGATGAAGGACATCGTGAAGAAATTCGGTGACTTCACAGCCAATGATCACATCAATCTGACGGTCCACAAAGGAGAGGTGCACGCGATTCTGGGTGAGAACGGCGCGGGCAAGAGCACGCTGATGAACGTGCTGTACGGTCTTTACCGTCCGACGAGCGGCCAGATTTTCATCAACGGCCAGGAGACCCACCTGAACAGCCCCAAGCACGCGATCGAGATGGGAATCGGTATGGTGCACCAGCATTTCATGCTGATTCAGCCGTTTACCGTCACGGACAATATCATTCTGGGTGTGGAGCCGACCAAGGGTCTGGTGGTCGATGAGAAGCTCGCGCGCAGCAAGGTGCTCGAACTCTCGGAGCGCTACGGCATGAGTGTGGATCCGGATGCGAAGATTCAGGATATTTCCGTCGGCATGCAGCAGAGAGTAGAGATCCTGAAGGTGCTGTACCGCGGCGCACAGGTACTGATATTGGATGAACCTACCGCCTCCCTGACACCGCAGGAAATCGATGAGCTGATGGAAATCATCCGCAACCTGACAGCGGATGGCAAGAGCGTGATTCTGATCACCCATAAGCTGAAGGAAATCAAGGCCTGCTCGGATTACTGCACGATTATCCGGCAGGGTAAATACATCCAGACCGTGAAGGTCGCGGATGTGAGCGAGAACGATCTGGCGGCCATGATGGTCGGCCGCGACGTCAGCTTCAAGGTCGATAAGAAGGACCAGGAGCCCGGCGATGTCGTGCTGGAGGTAAAGGACCTTCACGCGAAGGATTACCGCGGCGTTGAGATCCTGAAGGGCCTCAACCTGAACGTGCGCGCCGGCGAGATCGTGGGTCTGGCAGGTGTCGACGGAAACGGCCAGACAGAGCTGGTCGAGATTCTGACCGGTCTTAAGAAAGCGGAGTCCGGCGAGGTTCACATGCATGGCAAGGACATCTTCAACAAGACGCCCAGCGAGATCTTCAACGCAGGTCTGTCCAGCATTCCGGCTGACCGCCAGAAGCACGGACTGGTCCTGGACTTCTCTGTGGAAGACAACCTGATCGTGCAGCATTTTGAGGAGGCGCCGTACTCCCTGAAGGGCATGCTGGACCGCAAGGCGATCCGCGATCACGCGACGGATCTGATCGATCACTTCGACGTGCGGCCGCGCGGCTCTGAGCTGCGCCCGGCGGGAACCCTTTCCGGCGGCAATCAGCAGAAGGTCATCATCGCCCGCGAGGTCACCAACGATAAGGAACTTCTGATCGCGGTCAACCCGACCAGAGGTCTGGACGTGGGCGCGATCGAATTCGTACACAAATACATTGTCGAGCAGCGAAACAAAGGACGGGCGGTTCTGCTGGTTTCCTTCGAACTGGATGAAATCATGAGCCTGTCTGACCGGATCGACGTCATCTTCGACGGACAGATCACCGGTGAGGTGCCCGGCAAGAACGCGGACGAGAAAGAACTCGGATTCATGATGGCAGGAGGTAAGAAGGAATGAAGAAGAAAAGTATTCTGGAGAGCAGCGTGCTCTATACCATCCTGGCAATTCTCATCGGCTTCCTGATCGGCGCGATCTTCCTGGCGATCGCGGGCATCAGCCCGGCGACCGCGTACGGCAAGCTGTTCTCGAGCATTTTCGGCAAGCCGAAATATCTGGTTTGGACGCTGATCTACGCCAGCCCCGTTATCTTCACCGGTCTGTCGGTCGCCTTCTCCTTCCGGACAGGCGTCTTTAACATCGGTGCAGAAGGGCAGTACATTGTCGGCGCATTGACCGCAACAGTGCTGGGCATCCTGGTGGACGTCCCGGCAATCATTCATGTTCCGCTGTGCATTATCGGCGCGGCGGCAGCAGGCTGCTGCTGGTCGCTGATCGTCGGCATCATGAAGGTGAAGCGCGGCATTCACGAAGTCCTTTCCTTCATCATGTTCAACTGGATCGCATTCTACCTTTCCAACTATGTGGTCAACACGAAGATCATTCACAAGGAGGGCGGCGGCGAAGCCAGTAAGGACGTGCTGGCCTCCGCGCGGATCCTGTTCCCGGAGAGCATCCGCAAGGTGCTGGACTGCAACTCCGCGAACTGGGGCTTCATCCTGGCGGTGATCATCGCCGTTATCATGTACATCATCATTGAGAAGACCACCCTCGGCTATCGTTTGAAGGCCGTCGGTTTCAACCGCAACGCGGCGGAATACGCCGGCATCAACGCGGACGCCTCGATCCTGACGGCACTGGGTATCTCCGGTGCGCTGGCAGGCCTGGGCGGCGCGGTGCAGATCCTGGGCATGGGCGGGCGCCTCGCGCAGCTGGCTTCTCAGGAGGGCTTCGGCTTTGAAGGTATTACGGTTGCCCTGATCGGCGGCTCCAATCCCCTCGGCTGCATCTTTGCCGGCATTTTCTACGGCGCCATGAAGTACGGCGGCTCCAAGCTGACGATGATCAAAGCACCTGCAGAGGTCGTCAACATCATCATGGGCTGCGTCATTATCTTCATCGCGATCTCATCCGTTTTCAGGGAGCTGTTCTTAAAGCTCGCCCCGAAGAAAGACGGAAAGGAGGGCAAATAAATGAATTTCCTGACTAACTTAGGTCTTCTGATCAATGCGACCCTGATTGCCACGCCGCCGCTTCTGTTCGCGGCGCTGGGCTCCTGCTTCTCGGAGCGGTCGGGCGTTGTCAACATCGGTATTGAGGGCATGATGACCGTCGGCGCCTTCACCGGCGCGGTGGTCGGTCTCTATTCCGGAAACGGCTGGTTTGCCTTCCTGTGCGGCGGTCTTGCCGGCGCGCTGATGGCCACCATTCACGCCATCGTCTGCATCCAGTTCCACGCGGATCAGACCATCGCCGGAACTGCCATCAACTTCCTGGGCACGGGCCTGTCGATCTTCATCTGCAAGGCGATGTTCGACAACTCCTCCGACACGCCCGGCATGGATCCGTCCAGCAAGCTGCCCAAGCTCTTCGAGGGCGTCTTCCCGGCGGGGTCCTTCGGCAGCAACGTACTGAACGTCTACTCGGTTGCCTACCTCGTCTTCGTGCTGGCGGCCGTGTGCTGGTTCGTTTTCTATAAGACAAAATTCGGCTCGCACCTGCGTGCTTGCGGCGAGCATCCGGAGGCCTGCGAGTCCCTGGGTATCGACGTCTACCGCGTGCGCTATACGTGCGTGATCCTGTCCGGTTTCCTGGCAGGCCTCGGCGGCGCCTTCGTTACGCTGGCGACGGTCAACCAGTTCCGTCCGAGCATCATCGTCGGCCAGGGCTTCATCGCCATCGCGGCGGTTATCTTCGGTAAGTTCTCCCCGGGCGGCGCCACGGCAGCCTGCCTGCTGTTCGGACTGTGCACAGGTGTCAAAACCCTGGTCAGCCTGGGCAACACGATTTCGCCGAACCTGATCTCCATGATTCCGTACATCGTCACCATCCTGGCTCTGGTGCTCTTCGTCGGACGCGCCAACGCCCCGGCTGCAAACGGCAAGCCGTTTGTCCGGTCGAGATAATCGGAAACAGAAGAGGATCATCCTTCCCAGCGCAGGCAGCATAGTGCTGGAACAGTTCATGGATAGGAGAAATGATGGAATACACAGAGCTTGCGCGGCTCTCGCTTGAAGCGCGGGAGCACGCGTATGTCCCATACTCGGGCTTTGCGGTGGGCGCCGCGCTCGAGTGTGGGGACGGGAGCATTTATCAGGGCTGCAATATTGAGAACGCGGCCTACACGCCGTCTAACTGCGCGGAGCGCACCGCCTTCTTCAAAGCGGTCTATGACGGGAAACGGCAATTTACCCGCATCGCGGTCGCGGGCGGGAAAGGTGGCGCAGCGCCGGATCAGTACTGCGCGCCCTGCGGCGTCTGCCGGCAGGTGATGATGGAGTTCTGTGATCCGGAGACCTTCGAGATCCTGCTGGTGAAGGCAGAGGATGACTATCAGCTGTTGAAGCTGAAGGACCTGCTGCCGTACGGTTTCGGGCCGGAGAATCTGAAGTAGAAAACGTATAGAATTCGAGGAACAAGCGATGGAGAAAGAACAAATTCAGAAATTGATCGGCATGTGCGATCACACCCTGCTGCTGCAGGGGAGCACGACGGAAGAGATTCACGGAATCTGCGACGATGCGATGCGTTTTCAGACGGCGTCGATCTGCATTCCGCCCTGCTATGTGAAAGAGGCGAAGGAATACATGGTCGCGAAGGAAACGGCGGACTGCAAGGCCGTCCCGGTGTGCACGGTCATCGGTTTCCCGAACGGCAATCACACCACCGCTGCCAAGGTGTTCGAGACGAAGGACGCCATCGAGAACGGCGCGGATGAGATCGATATGGTCATCAACATCGGTAAGCTGAAAGAGGGTTCTGACGACTATGTGCTGGATGAGATCCGCCAGATCAAGGCGGCCTGCGGCGGCCGGATTCTGAAGGTCATCATCGAGACCTGCCTGCTCACGGAAGAGGAGAAGATCCGCATGTGTCACATCGTGACCGAGTCCGGCGCGGACTTCATCAAGACCTCCACCGGCTTCTCCACCGCCGGCGCGACCTTTGACGATGTGGCGCTTTTTGCAAAATATGTCGGACCGGACGTGAAGATCAAAGCGGCGGGCGGCATCGCAAGCTTCGACGACGCGGCACATTTTGCCGAGCTGGGCGCATCGCGTCTGGGAACCAGCCGGCTGGTGAAGATTCTGAAGGCCTCGCTGGCGGAGTGAGTGCTTCAAACTGATTAAGTATGGATATTGGATTCTCCTGTTTTCATAAGATCCTTAAGCGGATCGAAAAAAGGCATTTCCTGTGCTTTGGCGTCTCGATGATTGTCGGGATGCTGACGCATCTGTATATGATCGCAAACAAAATCTCCAACTGGGACGATCTGACGTGCCCTGCGGGCGTCGGCGGCGGTGAGTGGCACGGCCGCTGGCTGCAGCCGCACGTCTATCGCCTGTTTTCCATCTGGAGTATCCCGGCCATCAATGGAACGATGGCCGTTGTTCTGCTGGCCTTTGCCGCCTGCTTTATCATCTCCGCGATGGAGATCCGCTCGACGGCGGGCGTCGCCCTGACGGCGTCGGTATTGGTTACATTCCCGGCGGTCGCCAGCAACATGACCTTCATGTACATCAGCGAGCTGTTTTCGCTGGCGCTGCTGCTTAGCGCGATCGGCGTCTATCTGACTAAGCGCTTCCGCTATGGCTGGATTGCGGCGATCTTCCTGATCATGGACTGCATGGCATTGTATCAGGCGTATTTTGCCATTGCGGCGTCTCTTTTCGTGCTGATGGTGCTGCTGGAGCTGATTGACGCAAAAGGGCCGGAATCGGGCGCAGAGGCGGCAAAATCGAAGGCTGAGCGTTTCTTCGATCGCAGCGAGGTGCGGTCCGGCATTAAATATGTTTTGGTGCTGGGTGCCTCGATGGCGGCCTACCTGGTGAGCCTGAAGGTTTCCGGGCGGGAGCTGGTGTCGTATAAGGGCATGAACGCCATCGGCGAGCAGTCGGCGGGGCAGTATCTGCGCGGCATCGCGCGGGCCTACCACCGGGTTCTGCAGTATTTTGTCACGAAGCCGGAGAGCTATCTGGAAGGCGTGCCGGCCAATCTTAACCGGTTTGCAGTGGTGGTTCTGCTGGCGCTGCTCATCTGGTTCTTCATTACCAGAAAAGTTTATAAGAATCTTGTGTCTTGCCTGCTGTATTTCTTCCTGCTGTTTGTGATGCCGCTGGCGATGGGACTGATCTATGTCATGACGCCGACGCAGGAGCACGCGTCCACGGTCATGACTTATTCCTATGTGTGTCTGTATTTCATGATCATCGCGCTCGCGGAGCGGCTGGGGAAGCCGGTTGACGGGCGGTCATATTTTGCCCGCGCGCTGGCACTGCTGGCTGCGCTTTCCGTGTTCATGATTTCCTACGCGCACTTCCAGATTACAAACGAGGCCTATTACCGCTCGCTGCTGGCGCAGGAGCGCGTGAAGGTGTATCTGTCCCATGTTATGGAGCGGCTCGAGGAGCAGGAGGGTTACGAGTACGGCGATCCGGTGATCTTCGGCGGCAACTGGGCGCCGGAGAAGCCGCCGATCATGTACCGCGACATGGACAGCGCGAAGTTCCGAGACTTTGAGGGACTGGCGGTGGAATCTGGATTCCTCTCGCTCACGATCCGCGGCTATTTCATCCGCTACTTCTTCGGACTGGACGTGGGCCTGCCGGAGGAGGAAGAGATCACGGCGATGATGGCGCGGCCCGAGTATCTGGCGATGCCGGTGTATCCCGCGCAGGGCTGCATCCGGCAGATCGATGATGTGTGGGTCGTGCGCCTCGCGCCGAATTGAGGAATGCAAATCTAGAAGGTAGAGAAAATGAGATATCAACGCATATTTGTCATAGTCATTGATTCTCTGGGCATCGGCGAGATGCCGGACGCGGCGCGCTTCGGCGACGTGGGGACGGATACGCTGGGCCACATCGCAGAGCGGATGTTGGCGCAGAAGGGCAGCTTTGAGATTCCGAACCTGGTGAAGCTGGGTATGGCGAACTTGAAGCCGATGGCGGGCATCACACCCGCGGCGCAGCCGATGGGCCGGTACATGACCATGCGGGAACGCTCGAATGGCAAAGACACCATGACCGGACACTGGGAGATGATGGGCATCGAGACGAAGGAACCTTTCATCACTTTCACCGATACCGGCTTTCCGAAGGAACTGATTGATGAGCTGGAAAAGGCTACAGGCCGGCATATCATCGGCAACAAAGCGGCCAGCGGCACGGCGATTCTTGATGAGCTTGCAGAGCGGGAGATTGAAAACGGCGAACTGATCGTCTACACCTCTGCGGACTCTGTCATGCAGATCTGCGGCAACGAGGAGACAATGGGACTGGAGACACTCTACCGGTACTGCGAGATTGCGCGGGAACTGACCATGCAGCCCCAGTGGCGCGTCGGCCGCGTCATCGCACGCCCCTACGTGGGACGGAAGAAAGGCGAGTTTGTCCGCACGGCCAACCGGCACGACTACGCTGTTCCGCCGACCGGGCCGACTGTGCTGGATGCGCTGAAGACCGCCGGCTATGATGTCATCTCGATCGGCAAAATCAACGACATCTTCAGCGGAGTTGGCATCACGGAAAATAATCACTCGGAATCGAGTGTGCACGGCATGGAGCAGACCATCGACATCGCGAAGGGACAGGCGAGTCTTGCGATGAACGATGAAGGAACAGCGCCCAGGACCGGCAGCTTCACCGGTGTGTGCTTTGTCAACCTGGTGGATTTTGACGCCAAATGGGGACACCGCCGCAACCCGATCGGCTACGGCGAAGAGCTGGAGCGGTTCGATGAGAAGTTAGGACAGCTCCTGCCGATTCTGACCGATCAGGACCTGCTGATCATCACCGCGGACCACGGCAACGACCCGACCTACACCGGTACCGACCACACCCGCGAGAAGGTTCCCTTCCTTGCCTGGTCGCCTTCCATGACCGGAAGCGGCATGCTGCCGGAGACAGACACCTTTGCCGCCATCGGCGCCACCATCGCCGACAACTTCGGCATTGACATGCCCGCCGGCACCATCGGCACCTCCGTGCTTGAACAACTGTGAGCCGCGGGTGAAACGAGGGGACAGAGCACCGTCTCACTTTCAGAAAAAACATCGAGGAATACGAAATCAAAATGAGTAATTCACAACGCATTCAGAACCTGCCCAAGATCGACCTGCACTGTCATCTGGACGGGTCAGTGGATCCCGGGCTGATCCGGGATTTTCTGCGGCAGCAGGGCCGCGATATTTCACAGGAAGAGCTTCTTACACAGCTGCAGGTGCCGGACGACTGCCCGTCTCTGGCTGTTTATTTAGAGCGCTTCGGCCTGCCGATTTCCTGCCTGCAGACCCGGCAGAACCTGACCGAGGCGGCCTATCGCCTCGCTATGTCCGCGGCACAGGAAGGCGTCGTCTACCTGGAGGTCCGCTATGCGCCCGACTTCTGTAAAGACGGCGACATGAAGACCACCGCCGAGACCATCGAAGCCATTGAAGCCGGTCTCGCAAGAGCCCGCGCGGAGGTTTCCAACTGTGGTAAGACAGAAAATGGGACAAGGGGACAGAGCACCGTCCCACCCCTGAGCACCGTCTCACACGGATTCCTGGCGACAGGAATCATTGCCTGCGCGATGCGGCATCTGCCGCAGGAGCAGAACATGAAGATGTTTCGGGAGGCGCGGGAGCTGCTGGGCAGCGGGCTGGTCGCAGTGGATCTGGCCGGCGATGAGGCGGCGTTCCCGATGCGCGAATTTGTGCCGCTTTTCGAGGAAGCGGATCACCTGGGCCTGCCTTTCACGATTCACGCGGGCGAATGCGGGAGTTGTGAGAATGTGAAAGGTGCGATAGAATTGGGTGCAAAACGGGTCGGGCACGGCATTGCCATGCGCGAGAGCCGCGCGCTGCAGATTCTTGCGGCGGACCGGCACATCGGCGTGGAGGTCTGCCCAGTGAGCAACCTGCAGACCAAAGCCATTCCTTCGATCCGCGAATATCCGCTGAGAGCATTCATGCAGGCCGGCATCCCGGTTTCCGTCAACACGGACAACCGGACGGTCAGCAATACCTCCTCGACACGTGAGTTGACGCTTCTGGACGAGAACTTCGGCCTCACGGACGAGGAATTGAAGCAGATTTATCTGGGAAGCGTTGAGACGGCCTTTGCGGATGACACTGTAAAAGATCGGCTGTGGAGGCTGTATGCGGGATAACCTGGATCAGAGATTTTATCAGAATCAGCGCGCTGCGCGGGATGCGGAGCAGGAGCGGCAGCAGGCGCAGCAGATGCGTCAGCAGCCCTATGGCCAGCAGCCCAGACAGGCACAGCCCGGCCAGGATCCGAACTGGAGCTGGCGCGAGGACCGCAGCGGTCTGCGCCGCGAACGCCTGCAAGGCCAGGGTATGTCTATGCAGAACACGGGCTTTATTCCCCAGCAGGCGATGCAGGGCATGCAGTCCTATGGCCGCCAGCCGGGCCAGTCTGCGCAGCAGCGCCGGCAGCAGGTCGACATTCCCATTCCACACAGCAAGAAAGTAGACATTCCGATTGCCTACACGACACCGGGCCAGCAGAATCCCGGCAGCCGTGTGCAGCAGAACTATGCGAATCGGGGGCAAAATCCGGCCAGCGCGCAGAGCTACGCCAATCGGGGGCAAAATCTGGCCTCCCGCCGTCTGCAGCCGACCAGTTCAGGCTCCAGCTTCGCGAACCGCCCGCAGTCTGATCGCGCAGACCGCATTGCGCAGGCCGCTCAGGCACAGCGGCGCGCCGAGCGCGCCCAGAGCAGCAGAGCGGATCATGCGCAGACCCGCCCCGCGTCCGCACAAGCTGCTGCAGGAGCGCGATCCGGTCAGAGCGATTTCAACCGCCGCACCCGGGAAGCGCGTATGCGCCGCAACGAGCAGCTGCGCCGCAGAAGGAATTTCTTCCGGGCACTGCCACTGATCATTGTTTTGCTGATCGCGGCCGGCTTCGGTATTTATAAGCTGGTACAGGTTGCACAGGAGCATGCCGAGATCCGGGCAGAACAGCAGCGCGCCGACGAGGAAGCCCGCCGCCATGAGCAGGAACTGCTCGCCCAGCAGGAGGCGGAAGCCGCCGCCGCGAAGGCCGCGGAAGAGGAGAAGGCGGCAGCCCTTGCCGCACTCAGCGAGCGCTCACCTGAAGTGGCGAGTTTTGCCGAGGGCTATACCGTAGTAGATCAGAACCCGGCCTACATCGGACTGGATCAGGATGGGCAGAGCACCTACGGCGTGCTGATTGATGTGGACGCCGGCAAAGTCATCGCAGCCAAGAACCACCATGAGCGGATTTATCCCGCTTCCATGACCAAAATCATGACCGTGCTGGTGGCCATCGAGAAGATTCAGCGCGCGGCCATCGAGCAGGACGTGCCGGTGGAAGACATTCTGAACCGGAAGGTCGTCATCACGCAGAACCACACGAATTATGCTTTCTCCCACGGCGGTTCCATCGTCGGTTTCTCCATCGGTGAGACGCCGACTGTGGAAGACCTTCTGTATGGAACCATCCTTCCCTCCGGTGCCGATGCCGCAGCCGCGCTCGCGGAATTCATTGTCTATGACCTGGGCGCAGTGGCTGATGATGAGACGGCGTCAGTTTCCACTGGGGAAGCTTCAGCCGGAGAAGGGCAGGAGACAGCAGGAACAGAGGGCACACAGGAAGGCGCTGCAGAAGCAGCGAGCGCAGCAGAAGACGGCACCGCTGCAACTGCAGAAACAACAGAAAACGCTGCGGAAAGCCAGATTTTGACTGCCACAGATGCCCAGGCAGCGGCTGCAAGTCAGAACGCTGCAGGCACACAGGCAACCGGCGAGACGGCTCAGACCGCCCCTGCAGAAACGGAGGAGGGCGAAGCGGAGCAGGCACCGCAGGCGGAGGTCGACGAAGCCGCCGTCGCAGCGGCCGCGGAATCCGTCCCGGCGGAATTAAACGCCCGCCTGGTGGAAGACACGCAGGAGCAGTTCGCCGTTCTGATGAACGAAAAAGTGGCGGACCTGGGGCTCTCCTCGACGACGCATTTCACCAACTCGGTGGGCATGCACGACGAGCAGAACTACACGACCATGGTCAGCATGGCCATGATCCTGAAGGCAGCCGTGGAGAACGACCTGTGCCGCAAAGTCCTCTCCGAGCACATCTACACCACCAGCAAAACCCCGCAGCACCCCAACGGAATCGAGATTTCCAACTGGTTCCTGCGCCGCATCGAGGACAAAGACAGCCACGGCGAGGTTGTCGCCGCCAAGACCGGTTTTGTCAACGAGTCCGGCTGCTGCTCGGCCAGTTACCAGGTTTCCAACAGCGGCGGTCACTACATCTGCGTGACCGGCAACGCCTGGAGCTCCTGGCGCTGCATCTACGACCACGTCGAGGTGTACGAGCACTTTACGAACTGAATTCCGGGATGATTATGCTTTCTGAATCGCGAGATTTAGAAAGCTAAGCAGAAGATAATCTGATATAAAGACTGGTATTAAAGAAAGACAGAAATGGAAAAAGAAACACAGAACATAACCGGCACAGCCGCTACAGAAACGAAGGAAGTACCGGTTGGACATGCAACCAAAGACTATTACTACGACCTGCCAGAGGAACTGATCGCGCAGGATCCACTCGAGGACCGATCGTCCTCCCGCCTGATGGTACTGCACAGATCTGAGGCAAAATCCGGCGAGACGGCAGATTTAAATCTGGAGCACCGCGTCTTCCGCGACATTATCGAGTATCTGCAGCCGGGAGAGACACTGATCCTCAACAACACCAAAGTCATTCCGGCCCGTCTTCTGGGCACGAAAATTCTGAGCGAGGAAGCGCGGAAATCCCTGCCGAAAAGCCGCAGAATGCTGTCGGAGAAGAAAACGTCGGAAGGTCAGATTTTGCCTGAGACACAGGAGGCTGGAGAGGCACAGAATGCAGGGCATATGGAGGAAGGCGCCGCGGTCGAGATTCTGCTCTTAAAGCGCAGGGCAGGTGACATCTGGGAGACCCTGGTGCGCCCTGGCAAGAAGCTCAAGCCCGGCGCGGAGGTTACTTTTGGCGACGGAAGTCTGACTGCCACGATTCTGGAGGTTGTGGAGGACGGCAATCGGCTGGTGCAGTTCCACTACGAGGGCATTTTCGAAGAAGTGCTGGACCGGCTCGGCGAGATGCCGCTGCCGCCGTATATCACGCACCAGCTGAAGGACCGGAACCGCTATCAGACGGTATATGCCAAGTATGAGGGCAGCGCGGCCGCCCCTACAGCTGGCCTGCATTTTACGCCCGAGCTGCTGGAGCAGATCCGACAGAAAGGCGTCAACATCGGCTATGTCACGCTCCACGTGGGACTGGGAACCTTCCGGCCCGTCAAAGTGGACGACGTGACCGAGCACCACATGCACACCGAGTGGTACAACGTACCTGAAGAGACCGCGGATCTCATCAACCGGACCAAAGCTGCCGGCAAGCGCGTCATCTGCGTCGGCACCACCAGCTGCCGCACCGTCGAGAGTGCGGCGGACGAAGACGGAACCGTCCGGGCCGGCGCCGACAACACATCCATCTTCATCTACCCCGGCTACCGCTTCCGCGTCATGGATGCACTCATCACCAACTTCCACCTGCCCGAGTCCACACTCATCATGCTCGTGTCAGCTTTTGCCGGAAGAGAGCAGATCCTTGCCGCCTACGAAGAAGCCGTCCGGCAGCGCTACCGCTTCTTCTCCTTCGGCGACGCCATGTTCATCGAGTAAAGTGGAAGTGGAACACGGGGACAGAAATGTGTACCATTTATGTATGAGACGGGGGGGGACAGAGAACCGTCCCATCAAGAGGTGGGAGTCTCAATGGGGTGACAAGATGAAGAAATACTGGTGGGTATTCTTAGTAACAGGAATAACAGCCGCTGCACTGGCTGTATTGACATTCTTCATCATCATGAAGCTGCGCGGTTAGGGCTAGATAAAGAGGAAAGCAGATCATGAAAGATGAGATTATTCTGTTTGAGTCAGATGATAAAGCAATTATATTACCTGTACAGGTTAGTGATGATACAGTGTGGCTGAATCGCAACCAACTTGCTGAGCTCTTTGGTAGAGACATTAAAACTATAGGTAAGCATATTGGAAATGCTTTGAGAGAAGAGCTTGAACCGTCAACTGTCGCAAAATTTGCGACAGTTCAAAATGAGGGCGAAAGAACTAAAATGGGACGAGGGGACAGAGCACCGTCCCACCCAGAGCACCGTCCCAACAAGGAGGAAAACAGATGAAAGCAGAAGAGAGAATTGCGGCACTTGGAATTGATCTTCCGGCAGGAAGCAAGCCGGCGGCGAAGTATGTTCCGGCGGTCCGGACGGGCAATCTGATCTTTGTTTCCGGGCAGATTCCGACGAAGGACGGGAAGCTGGCTTACACGGGCAAGGCAGGCGGCGCGCTGACGCTGGAGGACGCGCAGGCGGCAGCGAGGCTGTGCATGATCAACGGACTGGCTGCGCTGAAGGCGGAGCTGGGCGATCTGGACCGCGTGAAGCGCATTGTGAAACTGCAGGCCTTTGTGGCGACAGAGAATGGCTTTGACAAGCAGCATCTGGTGGCCAATGCGGCGTCCGAGCTGCTGGGCGATGTGTTCGGCGACGCGGGCGTGCACGCGAGAACGGCTGTCGGGGTGAATCAGCTGCCGATGGACGCAGCTGTGGAAGTGGAACTGATCGCTGAAGTCGAGTAAAAACTTCCAACCTTACTGCATGGACAGCGAATCACGATAACGGCATCCGCCACATCCTGTTTATGACTGCGACGTCAGATTCAGCAGGATATTGACAGAGAAGATGCCGCTTTCTGTTGTGATATCCAGCGTTCCGTTGTACTTGTGAACTGTAGCGGCAACAGAGGAGAGTCCGATGCCGTGCTCAGGCTGACTGGAGCGCGGCAGACCATCCCGCCCGAACCGGATCCGGCCGGTGTAGGGATTCTCCACGGAGAGCCCCAGCATCTGTTCTGAGATGAGACGGGAAACCACCGTAATATGCCGTTTCTCTTCCGGCAGCTGCGCCACTGCCCGCACGGAATTCTCCAGCAGATTACCCAGCATTCCGCAGTAATCCGCAATATTCATATTGACCTTCTTCGGAAACTGCAGTGTCCAGGAAATCGCTGTATTCTGTGCCTTTGCCACGTTGTCATAATACGAGGCAAGCGCATCGATGGTCGCATGTCCGCAATAGGCAAAATACGGCACGTTGTTCAGCGCATCTAGCTGTTCGAGGTATTCCTTGAGCTGCTCCAGTTCTCCCTTCTCCGCCAGATCATGAATCACCAGATAATGCTGCCTCGCGTCATGCCGGATTTTGCGTGTGGCATCCATATAAGCCCGCATTTCTTCATAGCGTTTCTGCTCCATCTGAAGCAGGCTGTTTTCCTGCTGCAGCCGGTGATTCTCTGTAACAGCCCGCATAACCCGCCAGACGACATGATATAAGAGCCAGGTTCCGATCGGGATCAATAGAAGCGCGCTCAGCGCAACCGGCCGGATGCGTCCGGTCATGACAAGCTGCATATTGTTCGGAACCAGACTGAAAACCAGCACCAGCAGGCCGGCCGGAATCACAGACATCCAGGCCCATGTCTGATTCAGAGCCTCATGTCGCAGCAGCAGCGGCAGCTTGACAGTAAAAGTCTCATAAAACAGAATGCCTATCACCAGATCAATCAGCAGAACCATCATGCTGGTCGGCGCCGTGAACAGGAAGCCGTCCGTCTCAATCGGCGCCATCAGGTAAGAGCCGTACATCGTGCCGAATCCCACGAACAGCATCGCCTGCACAAACAGATACAGCTTCTTGGAAAAACTCAGCGTCACAATCAGGCAATACGGGATAAAGAACAGAATCATCCCCGGCATCAGGATCGCGTTAGAAGACAGACCATACCGATAGCAGATCGCAGAGCCCACCATAATAAATAGAGACATGATCGCCGTCGCAATCCCCGCCACCATTCCCTGCTTAAAGCGCAGATCATTCTTCACCGGCAGCAACGCGAAAAACGCTCCCGGAATAATCACTGCAAATTCAAGAATATATCGAAGGTAGATATTATTCATGGCAAATGTACTATAGCATATTTACGCCCGAAAAAAATAATCAAAAAACGAAGAAAAAACTTTACAGCTATTGAAATTTATGATAATTTTACTATAGACGTACTGTAACCTATCCATATATATACGGTTTAGCAAATATAATAGTGTTATTTCGATCAACGGGGTACTTTCTATTGAAGAGAATAAAATGCAGAAAACTTAAATACAGATTTTTAAGCATCCTGCTGGCGGCTGTTCTGACCGCCTCTTCCTGCTATACAACTCAGATCAATGTTCTGGCCGAGGACGGCGAGACGACGGAAGCGCCGCAGGAAATGGCTGCACCCGCTGAAGCGGAAACTCCGGCTCCCGCAGAATCGGAAGCACCCGCAGAGACGCCGGCAGACGTCCAGGAGCCGGCTGCTGAGGCGCAGGATTCTGCAGAGTCTTCTGATGCCGCAGAGATTATTGACCCTGCGGCAGAAACTGCCGGAACAGAAGAGACTGAGATTACAGGAGAAGGAGAAGAAGCGGAAACGCAGGAAGGCGAAGAGGACGCAGAAAAGGAAGAATCCGAGGACGGCGAAAAAGAGGACGAGGAGCAGGAAAAGAAAGAAGAGACTGCAGCTGAAACAGAGTATGAAGAAGTCATTCTCAGTGAGGACATGCCGGAGATCGAAATCCCCCGCGTTCGCTTCACCCTGAATTTTGTTGATCAGAACGGTCAACCCATTACTGAAGGCAGCACCACGGATGAGCGTGAAGACGAATCCGCCGCTTCCGGCAATCCCATCACCCAGACCATCGAACTCTCCGAGAGCAGGACGGAATACTTCTTTAATAAAGAGAGTGTCGATGCACCTGAGGGTTACGATTTCACGGCAGCTGAAGCCGGCGGCGAAGAAGTCACCCGTCTCTATGTGACTTATGAAACCATCACGGTCGAAAAGACCATCCATAAAGTCAGACGTGCAGTCAGCCATGCAGAGCCCGGCAATGGTGACGCAGCCGATGAAACTGCCGGCGGTTCCGAAGCATCGGACGCGGCGGAAGCTTCTTCGGGCGAGAGCGCTGCGCAGGAGGAAGAATTCACCGAAACAGTTGAAGTTGAGGTCAAGGTTCCCTCGTTCGGTTATGAGACAGCAGACGGGGCAAAACATGAAGTAAAGGAAGACACTGCTGTCACGGTGCGCTGTGAGCAGACAGAAGTTATTGAAGAAAAAGAAGAGCAGAAGATACCTGTCCTTCATTACAGCATTGTCGATGAGGACGGAACGACCATCGGCGAATACAGCGGGCTGGATCTTCCTGATTTTGACGGGACCGTTTCTTTCGATCAGTTCCCGCAGGGCGAAAGCGTCAGCGCGGCGACGCGCATCGGAAACACCAACCGCTACTACGAAGTAGAATATCATTTTGACCACGCAGCGATAAACAGCGCTCCTGCCGAGTGGCTTAAGAAAGAGCAGACGGCATCCGGTGAAAACGCGGACGGGCAGCAGGACAAACAGGCGTCTGACGAAGAGAATAACAGAAGTGCACAGGTTTCGAAGGGACCGGCTTATTTCTACGGCACCGGCGAAGAAAAGCATGCGCTGACCGAGGATGCGGAAATTGTGCTCACCTACAAGGCACAGGAACAGAGCCGTACCTTCTATCTGTATCGCGACGATGAAATCGAAGTAACTGTCCGGCTCTCCAGCGGGGACGCTGTACCGGATCAGGCAGAGCTGGTTGTGACACCGATCCCGCAGGGACCGATGCAGGACGCCTACCTGGACGCCCTGAATCAGAATGCTGCGCAGAACGGAAACGAAGCAGAGACTGCTGACAGCGGCGAGGCTTATGATGCCTCCAACACACTGCTCTATGACATCGCGTTCATGATTGAAAACCCGGACGGCGGGAAGGTTGAGTTTGAGCCGAAGGAAGGCGATGTGAACGTGAAGTTCCGCTTCCTGCAGACCCAGCTCTCTGACCTCGCGGATGAGCCGGAGCAGATCGAAGTCAGTCATCTGACTCTGTCCGAGCAGGTCAAATCCCAGGTGGATGCCACAATTCAGGCTGAAAACATTACAGCCGACGACATCCATGTTGAACAGATCAACCAGGACGACACGACTTTATTAGACGCAAACCAGATCCGGTTCGAGACGGAGAGCTTCTCTGTGTTCGGCTTCCGGGTAGACGGACAGCTGCGCAAGCGCGTCATCAGCGCGAGCGGCGCGACTTATGAGATCATTGTGACCTACGGCGCGGATGCGAAGATCCCCGAGGACGCTGAGCTCGAAGTGACCGAGATCCTTGAAGAGGACGAGGGGTACGAAGAGACGGTGAACCGCACGCTTGAGGCGCTGCGGGAAAACGCAGATCCGGATACGGAAGTTACACCGTCAGCCGGTAAGATCCGTATTTTTGATATCTCGATCATGAGTGACGGAGAGGAAGTGCAGCCGGCTGCGGCGGTCGACGTCTCCGCGGAGCTCGTCGGGATGAAGGCGGACGAGTCCGTCAGCGTCGTACACTTCACCGAAGACGGTGATGATGTGATCACGCCGGACGACAAGGGCTCTGACGCGATCTGCTTCACTACCGAGAGCTTCTCGCGTTACGTGTTCGTTGATCAGGATGGAGAGACCGGCGATCCGGTGACGGATCTTGCCGGCCAGTCGTATGCCCTGACTGTACTCGTAAAAAACAAGTACAGCACCATTCAGTCGGAAAACAACCCGAAATACTCCAACAGGCGCGCTGCGCTGCAGGTGGAGGTAGTTACCGTTGACGGGGAGCAGATGATCTTCTCTGACGGCAGCGAGACAAAATGGACTTTTGAACCGGTTGATCCGGAAAACGGCGTCTACTATGTTTCGACAACGGTAGACGGCAGCAAGAAGTACTTGACGATTTCGTCGACGAAAGAAGGACCGATTATCCTTTCCGACACCGCAGGCGAAGACCAGGAGATCACGGTGACCGTGCAGGACGGCGGCAGGGTCCGGCTCGACCACGGCGGCATGGCACCGAACCTGCAGGGCGAAAACATCGCGAACGGCTTCCGTGCCAACAACTATTTCGGCGATTCGGAGAAGATCTATCTGACGAAGGCCACAGATGCCTTTGCGACCGCATACATGGCTTCGGTCTCCGATCTTGACGGAATTTATAAAGTGTATGGACAGGAGGGGTCAGCCGGAGAAAGCGACCAGATCGTCCTGTACCAGAGTGTTTTCAATGAAACGACAGGCGAAACCGAACTGTATGCGCTGGACGGAAACGGCGAACTGGTGCGTGTGACGGAATCCGGCGATCAGGTCTACATGGCCGCCAAGCCTGAAAATGACTGGACGACACCGGAACTCTACTGGCAGCTTGTGATCTATGTCGATGACCTGGAGAGCAAGAATCCGACCGGTTATTACCAGCTTTACAACCCGGCTACGGGCAAATATCTGACGCCTTCCATGAACGGTGTCGTTTCTTCCGAGGACGGCAGCGTACATCTCACAGGCCGCGATGACGGCGATGCGATCTCTACAATCGAGACATGGAACGAGGGTGGTTATTTCGGTGTTCACTATGTGAATAAGGATAGTGAGATCGTCGCGGAGCCGACGCGCTCGGATTCCAGAACGTTCCGTTTTGCGACCACGGTGCCGAAGGATAAGGATCCCCAGGCAAAGCTGGACATCGTGGATACGATCAGCAGCGACAAAATCAGGATCACGATGTACGACTTCCCGAGCCGTTCCATGATGTCCGGCATCATGGGTACTGACCTGTATACCCCGACCAGCATTCAGAGAAATCTCGTAAACCGTGTTCTTGCGAATGACACAAAGCTGAACCAGCTCTTTAATTCGACATATCAGAAGGGCACACCTTCCAACCTGTTCCTCGCGAGCGTCTATTCCGAGACCGGATATTACAGCTACAACGCTCGTCAGAACTACGCATGGTTCGACGAAGCCAACAACAGGTTTGAAGTATACCGTCAGCTCGGAACAGCCGATACGGCAGATCTTACCTATGGCAACTTCTTCCCGTACAACTCGCTGAAGAACCCGGTGGGCAACCCCCATCACTATACCAGCGTTCCCACATCGGATCCGCGCTACATGGAGGATATCTATGTCGCAGGGTATGCCAACGGCACCAAAGAACCGAAGATTGACTACTACTTTGGCATGAAGCTGGAAACCAATTTCCTCTGCGCCAAAGACGGCCTCGACGAATTCGGAAACCCGATCATCTACGAATTCTCCGGAGATGACGATCTGTGGGTTTATGTCGACGGCGTGCGTATCCTGGATGTAGGCGGTATCCACAGTTCCCAGACCGGCCGGATCAATTTCCAGACCGGTGCAATCACTTATTCTACCGGAGAGTCGTCCACCATCTTTGACGAGTTCAAGGCAGCAGGTATTTTCCCGAACGGTGATCCCTGGGATCCGACGAAGGTCAGCGAACACTTCAAAATGACCTATGATGCTGCGACCGGTACATACAGCGGGACGCCTACTTTTGACGATTACACAGGACACTCCATGACGATGTTCTACATGGAGCGCGGCGCGCATGCTTCCAACCTGAACGTGAAGTTCAACCTGCCTACTGTTAAGCCGGAGACCTTTACGATTAAAAAGAATCTCGCTGACTCCGCTCAGGAACAGTACGCGAACGTCTTCTTTGCCTACCAGGCATTCCTGGCAGGCGCCGGTCCGGACGGATCGGATCTGCCGCTGACCAGCGCGGTGATCACCGATGCGAAGGGCAACACACGGCAGGCGACATTCCAGCAGGTTAATCTGAACGGTGTCATTTATGACAACGTCTTTTTCCTGAAGCCCGGTGAATCCGCTGACTTCACTGTCAATGAAGCGGATTATCCGAATGCAAAATATTACGCGCGCGAACTCGGTCTGAGAGCAGACGATTTTGACTCAGTCATGATTAACGGCGGCGTGATCGTTGACGGCGAAGAAGCGATCCCGAAGGACGGAATCGTATCCAGTACAGTCGCTACGGTTATTTCACGCCCTCTGCTTGAGTTCGGCAACACCTGCTCGGAAGCATTTTCCAGAAATCTGAAGATCACAAAGGATCTTCCTGAAGGCAGCGTCTTCGACCCGACAGAAAGATTTGAGTTCTACGTCTATGTAGAGGATAACAGCGGTGAACTGACCGGTGACGCGGCCGGCGGCTTTGCCGGAAACGGTAAGCTGGTGCCGTACAGCATGGGCGACTATTACCTGCAGGATAAGGACGGAAATTACTATCATAAGGAAGACGACGGATCGCTCGTATCGCGCGGCAAGGAAAAAGTCGTCTGTGACCGCTCCGGCTTAAACGGCGCGATCGCCGGTATCCCCGCAGGCTTCAATATTCTGATCCCGGGACTGATTCAGGGAACGGATTTCCTCGTAGTCGAGAGAAACAATCTGCCGGACGGTTTCCAGTATGTCAGCAAGACACTGGAGAACGGCACTTACGACGCGGCACAGATTACGGAAGGTGCCGGAATCGTACTTCCCGGCGCGGACGGACTGTCTCCTTACAACAGCGCGGATGGCCGCATCAAGCACGGCCAGGATGCGCATGTCATCGTGACCAACAAACCTGGCAATGAGCTGAAGGTCGTCAAAAACTGGCGAAATGCCGGCAGCATCCGGACACACGGTACCGTATCGGTTGCCCTCTACTACGTTGACAAGAGTACAGGAGCGATCGGCGATCTGGTGCCCGGAACTGTCAGAAGCATTACTCCCGGAACAACAGAGGTTACCTACACCGTAGGTGATCCGGATCACTATATTGTCAGAGAAGTCGTCGTTTCAACGGATGAGCAGGGTGGCCAGCAGGTCGACCCGGTCGATCCGAGCGGCATGATTCTTGTGACAGGTGAGACAACGACGGGCGGAGTCTCTGTCAGCAACAACTACCAGGTGACCTATGCGCCCGGAACTTCCACTACGAAAACCATCCCGGGCAGTGACAGAACTGTCAAAACCAGAACAGACCAGGTTAACAACGCTTATGGTGCAGACGGCGATACACAGCTCGGTGCGGTCAAAATTCTGACCGGCGGAACGCTTACTGCAGGACAGTTTACGTTTGAACTGAAGGATGCCGCAGGAAACGTGCTGCAGACCAAGACAAACGCCGCGGACGGAAGCGTTACTTTTGATCAGATCAATTACACCTACGCGGATCTGCTGAGACGGAATCCGATCACCTACACCATCAGTGAAGTGACCGGAACGGATGAGACGATCATCTATGATACGCACGTTGAGACGGTGAAGGTCACGCTGGCGGACAATGGTGACGGCACCATTTCGGCAACGCCGGATAAGGAAGCAGCCAAGGTGACCTTCGAGAATAAAGTGAAGGGTGATCTCACCGTTACAAAGACCGTCGTCAGCGATCTGGACAGTGATAAGTCAAAGAACTTCACATTTACCGTAAAGCTTTCGGATGAGACCATCAACGGTACTTATGGCGGCATGTCCTTTGCGAATGGCGTCGCGACTTTTACACTTCAGGACGGCGGCAGCAGAACCGCTTCCGGGCTGCCCTGCGGCGTGACCTATACCGTAACCGAGACGCCGGATGCAGATTTTGCCACAACCAGTACCGGAGCAACCGGGACAATCGTTGCTGCCGGATCCACCGCAGCTTTCACCAACACCCGCGCCACGACTGATGCAACCGTCATTAAGGTGTGGGACGATGCGAACAACCAGGATGGAAAGAGACCTGAGAGCCTGACTGTCACGCTGAAGAACGGAACGGAGACAGCCGGATCCGTGACGCTGGACGCAGAGAAGAACTGGACAGATACCTTAAAAAATCTTCCGAAGTATCAGGACGGCGAGCTGATCAATTACACATGGGATGAAGGTACGCTGCCGGATGGATACACGCTGACTGAGTCCAAGACAGAGAAAACTGCGACCGGAACAATTACAACCCTGACCAACAAGCACACACCTGAGACGACTGAAGCAACTGTTAAGAAGGTGTGGAACGATTCTAATAACCAGGACGGCAAGAGACCGTCTGAACTGAAGGTTACTCTGAGCAACGGAACAGAAGTAACACTGAATGCAGAAACAGAGTGGACAGCTACAGTTACAGGCCTTCCGAAGTATGCAAACGGTGCAGAGATTGTTTACACCTGGACAGAAGATGAAGAAGGACTGCCGGAAGGGTATACACTGACTGGCAACAGCAAAGAAGGAACCATCACAACCTTAACAAACAGCTACACACCTGAAAAGACAGAAGCAACTGTAAAGAAGGTGTGGAGCGATGCTAACAATCAGGATGGAAAGAGACCTGCTGAGCTGAAGGTCACTCTGAGCAACGGAACAGAAGTAACACTGAATGAAGGCAATAGCTGGACAGCGACAATCGACAAGCTACCGAAGTACTCGGACGGTCAGCTGATCGAGTACACATGGACCGAAGACGAGGCTGGACTGCCGAAAGGCTACACACTGACTGGCAACAGCAAAGACGGAACTGTCACAACACTTACAAACAGCTACACTCCTGAAGAGACAGAAGCAACTGTCAAGAAGTTGTGGAACGATTCGAATAATCAGGACGGAAAGAGACCGACTGAACTGAAGGTCACCCTGAGCAACGGAACGGAAGTAACTCTGAATGATGACAATAGCTGGACAGCAACAGTTACCAAACTTCCGAAGTATGCAGCCGGCAAAGAGATCGTTTACAGCTGGACAGAAGATGAAGCCGGTCTGCCGGAAGGCTATACACTGACTGGAACCAAGACAGAAGGAACCATCACAACCCTTACGAACAGCTACACTCCTGAAGAGACAGAAGCAACTGTCAAGAAGG